>NZ_CAJCKE010000004.1:0-306752 GCF_903970925.1 Serratia sp. ME47
CCGCCAGCGCCACCGGCAGCGGCGGCACCGGCACCTTGGGGCTGAACTGCACCACCGGCACCAACTACACCGTGGCGCTGGACAACGGCCTCAACGCCTCCGGCAGCCAGCGGCGCATGGCCAGCAGCGTGCCCGCTTACATCAGCTATAACCTCTACCAGGACAGCGCCCACGCCGTGCCGTGGAACAGCACCACCGGCGTGCTGACCGGCACCGGCACCGGCTCGGCGGTCCCGTTGATCGTCTATGGTCTGGTGCCCGCCGCGGGCACCACCCCGGCGGCAGGCGCGTACAGCGATACCGTCACCATGACCGTCACCTGGTAAGCATGACGCGCCTGGCCGTCACCTGCATGCTGCTGTCGTTGGCAGGCGCTTGCCGCGCCGACGTCAGCACTGCGACGGTCGGCGTCAGCGCCACCTTGGTCAAATCCTGTGTCGCAGGCACCACCAGCGGCGGCAACACCACGTTCGGCACCTTTAACTTCGGCACGGTTTACTTCCTCAATACGGCAATAAAAGTGACCGGCCAGGCGAACGCCGGCGCACTGCAGATCAACTGCAACAACGGCACCAGTTACACGGTGCTGCTCAGCGGCGGACAGAGCGGCAATACCGCTTCGCGCTATCTGCAAAGCGCGGCGGGCGCCCGCGTGAACTACAACCTGTATACCAGCGCCAGCTACGCCACCGTCTGGGATAACGTCACCGGCGTGACGCAGACCGCCACCGGTCAAAGCGTCTGGCTGCCGGTGTACGGCATGATTCCGGTGCAGGCTACGCCGGCGACGGGCACTTATACGGACACGGTACAGGTGACGATAAATTGGTGATTAACGGAACGCTGCGCACCCTGCTGCTGACGGCGCTGCTTGGCGCTCCGGCGGCACATGCCGATACCGTCAGCCAGGGCTTCACGGTCAATGCTTCGATCATCAAAGGCTGCGTGCTCGGTAGCGGCGTCACCAACGTTACCTCGTTCGGCAGTATGAGCTTCGGCCAGGTGGCGTCTTTAAGCAGCCCGATAAAAATTGTCTCGAGCGCCGGCGCCGGCTCGATCCTTATCCGCTGCAACCCCGGGCTCAGCGTCACCCTGGGATTGAACGTCGGCAATAACGTGACCGGCTCCATCGCCGGCGGGCGCAAGCTGTTGAACTCGGTCACCTCGGAAACGCTGATTTACCAGCTCTACCAGGATGCCAACTACGCCGTTTTGTGGGGAGACGGCGGCAACGGCGGCGCCGCCCAAACCGTCTCCTCCACCGGCAGTACGCAGGAAATAAAAATCTACGCCAGTTTAATGGCGAGCAGCACCTTGCCCACCAGCGGCACCTACAACGATACGGTCTTAGTGACGGTGAGTTATTGAGCTTTTAAAAGGATCACATTATGCGTAGTACTCTGCTTCGCCTGCCTCTGCTGGCAGGATTGTTGTTAGCCGGCCAGCCGCAGGCCTTCGCCGCCGCCTCCATTCTGATTTGGCCCATCGATCCGGTTATTGAAGACAACCAGCAGGCGACGGCCCTGTGGCTGGAAAACCGCGACAGCAAGCCGGTTTACATGCAAATTCGCGTGCTGGGCTGGCAACAAACCGGCGGTAAGGACGATTACCGCAACCAGAGCGAGGTGCTCGCCAGCCCGCCGGTCGCCACCATTCTCCCCGGCAAACGCCAACTGATTCGCCTGATCAAGCAGACGCCGGCCGCCGCCGGACAAGAGCGGGCTTACCGCATCCTGGTCGATGAAGTGCCGATCAAAGATAAAGATGGCGCAGCGCCCGACAAAGGCGCGCAGATGGGGCTGAAATTCCAGATGCGTTATTCGGTGCCGCTGTTCGTCAGCGGCAAAGGCGTCTGGACCAAGCAAGACTTCGAGCACCCGCGCGACTACGCCACCGCCAACCAGCCGAAGCTCAGCTACCGGCTGCTGCAACAAAACAGCCAGCGCTGGCTCGACGTACGCAACGACGGCATCGTGCATGCTCGTCTGTCGCAGGTCAGCATTCAGGGCAAGCCGCTCAACAACGGGCTGCTGGGCTATGTGCTGCCGGGTTCGCAAATGCGTTTCGCCCTGCCGCCGTCGGGCAGTTTTGCCGCCGGCAAGCTGCAGGCGATGGTCAACGACAACAAACAGCCCGTAACCCTCCCGTCTTACTGAGCCCGAGGCGCAGGTGATGCGGATGTCGCCATCGCCCTCACGCGGCATGCAGCTCAAGCCGCTGGCCCTGGCCGTACTCTGTATGGCGGTAGAACTGTGCCCGCCGCCTGCCGCCGCCGACGATTTGCCACCGCCGCCCCGCGCCGTCAGCATGCCGGATACCACGCTGTATCTGGAGCCGGTGGTGAACGGCCGCCCGACCGGCAAAGTCGTGCCGGTCGCCTACCGCGGCGGCCATTACTATTTAACGCCTCAGCAGCTGATCGATGCCGGCCTGCCGGTGACGGACAAACAGGTGAAAGAGATCGCCGTCGATCAACTGGATAAGGTCGACGTCACCTACAGCGGCGAAACGCAGCAGTTGCTGATCTCGGTGCCCAACGACTGGCTCCCCAGGCAAACCCTCGGCGACGCCAACCCGGAGCAGCGGCTGCCGGCGCAAAGCAGCCTGGGATTCTTGCTGAATTACGACGCCTACGTCAGCCAAAGCGGCGGGCGCGGCAATCCGGGCTATTTTTCCGCCTGGAGCGAACAGCGGCTGTTCGACGGCTTTGGCGTTATCGCCAACACCGGCATTTTCCGCAGCAGCTTCAACGGCGAGACCGCCGCGCAGCAGAACAATCGCTATATCCGCTACGACAGCAGTTGGCGCTACAGCGACGACGACACCATGCTCAGCTATACCGCCGGCGATCTCACGACCGGCTCGCTGCCCTGGACCAGTTCGGTGCGCGTCGGCGGTCTGCAGGTAGCGCGTAATTTCGCCACGCGGCCGGATCTCATTACCTACCCGCTGCCGCAGTTCTCCGGCCAGGCCGCCGTGCCGAGCAGCGTCGATCTGTACATCAACAGCTATAAAAACACCTCCGCCAACGTGAATCCCGGCCCGTTCACCCTGAATACCGTGCCCTACATCAACGGCGCCGGTCAGGCGACGGTGGTGACGACCGATGCGCTCGGCCGCCAGATCAGCACGACGGTGCCGTTCTATGTCGCCAGTTCGCTGCTGCAGGCCGGGTTGAGCGATTTCAGCCTGTCGGCAGGCGCGCTGCGCCAAAACTACGGTTACCGATCCGCGGACTACGGCCAGTGGGTGGCCAGCGGCAGCGGGCGTTACGGCGTCACCGACTGGCTCACGATCGAAGGGCGGGCGGAAGGTGCAGCGGAGTTGGCGGTCACCGGCGCCGGCGCCGGCGTGCGCATCGGGCAGTTAGGGGTGCTCAACGCCTCCTACAGCTACAGCCAGGCGGGCCGCGACGCTTTCAACGCCCCTCCGGTCACGCCGCGGTATTACGATCCGGTCACCGGCCAACCGGTGCAGCAACCGGATGCCGGGCCGGTCTATCAGTACGCCGGCCGCCACGGCGATCAAACCAGCCTGAGCTACACCTACAGCAATCAGTATTTCAGCCTCAACGCTCAACGGGTGCTGCGCAGCGCGGACTTTGGCGATCTTTCCACCTATAAGAGCAGCTATCGGCTGAGCCGCCGCACCGATCAGCTGACCGGCAGCATCGGCCTGAGCCGCTTCGGCAGCCTGGGCGCCGGTTATTTCGACGTGCGCGACGCCATCGGCCAGCGCACTCGCCTGGTCAACCTGTCGTACAGCCTGACGCTGTGGCGCAACATCAGCCTGTACGCCTCGGCGAACCGCGAGATTGGCGGTGACGGTTACAGCTCTCAGCTGCAGATCAGCATTCCGTTCGATACCTGGGGCACCGCCAACGTCAGCACCGCCCGCGACGCCGGCAACCGCTGGAGCGAACGCGTGGCTTACAGCCGCGCCGCGCCGACCGACGGCGGTTTCGGTTGGAATCTGGCCTATGCCGGCGGCCAGGGCAGCAACAGCGATTATCGTCAGGCGGATGTGACCTGGCGCACCTCGCTGTTGGAAACCCGCGCCGGGCTGTATGGCAACCGTAACGACTACACCCGCTGGGGCGAAGTCAGCGGTTCTCTGGTGGCGATGAACGGCGGCGTTTATGCCACCAACACCATCAACGATGCCTTCGCGCTGGTATCGACCGACGGCTACGCCGGCATTCCGGTCAGCTACGAGAACCAGCGCATCGGCGTCACCAACGACAAAGGTTATCTGCTGGTGCCCACCGTCACCTCGTATTACCACGCCAAGTTCCAAATCGACCCGCTCAATTTACCGGCGGACGTTAACCTGCCGGCGGTTGAAAAAACCGTCGCCATCCGCGATCACAGCGGCTACCTGGTCGAATTCCCCGTCCAGCGCCTGTCCGCCGCCGACGTGGAGCTGGTCGATGCGCAAGGCAAACCGCTGGCCAACGGCAGCCAGGTGGCGGTGCTCGGCGGCAATCAACAAAGCTACGTCGGGTGGGATGGCATGACCTATATCGATCCGGTGCAGCAACACAACCGATTAAGCGTAATCCCGGCCGACGGCGGCCCGCCGTGCCAGGTCAGTTTCAGCCTGGCCAACCCGCAGGGGCTGCAACGCGTCGGCCCTCTCGTCTGCCAGTAACACACGGAGAAGAAGAATGATGTCTCGGCAAGTGAAAATCTTTTTGGCGGCGCTGCTGTTGATGTGTGGACAACGCGCGCTGGCGGACTGCGCCACCACCAACGGCACGGTTACCCTGCCCAGCAGCAACTCCTTCGCCGTCTACAACGGCCAGATAAGCGCCCAGGGCACCGCGGGGCTGAACTGCACCGGGCTCGGGCTCAATTTGCTGTCGCAAAACACCGTCACAGTCAAGATCGCTTCCACCACCAATAACATGGCTCTGCTGAATGGCAACGGCTCAGGCGATAAAATTTCTTATTTGATCTACCCGGATTCGAACTACCAGTATCCGTATAGCGTCGGCCAGACCATCGATTACAGCTCGCTGAATCTGCTGTCGCTGATCCTGATCTCTTCCAACGTCAACTTTCCGGTGTATATCAAAACCGTCGTCGGTGCGAACGTCAGCGCCGGCACCTATACCGATACCATCAACCTGGTGTGGAACTACCATATCTGCGGCCTGGGCCTGATAGGGCTTTGCATCTGGTGGGACGGCACCAATCAACCCAGCACCGTGACCGTCACCGCGGTCATCACCAAGAGTTGCCTGATCAACACCGCCAACAACGTCAACTTCGGCAGCATGGCCTTAGTGGGGCAATTCAATCCGATCAACCAAAGCATCACGCTGACCTGCACCAAATCCCAGTCTTACAGCTCCTACTTCACCAACGGCAACAACCCGATCACCGGCTGGCGGCGAATGATCAGCGGCACCAGCAACTTCCTGCAGTATCAGATCTATTTGCCCAATACCAGCACCGTGTGGAGCAGCACCAACGCGCAAAGCGGCACCGGCACTGGCCTGGCGCAAAGCATCCCCTTTACCGCCGCCGTCAACCCGGCGCAGACCGAAGTGCCGGTCGGCACCTATCAGGATAACGTCAGCTATGTCGTGACTTACTAGCGCAGCCGCTAGCCGCCCGGCACGAATGTTGCCAGAATGTATTTTTTATGTGGCATTTTTTGCTCATTTGGCTATGCTCATACCGATGACCTGACTGGTCTAACCTCCTACCACATCATTGAGCAAGGAGTTCCCATGAGCAAAACCGTCGTAAAAATTGGCAGCTTCGAGGTCGATGACGCGCATCTTCACGCCACCGCCGACCGTGCAGGCACCCTGAGCATCCCCTGCAAGTCCGATCCGGATCTGTGCATGCAGCTCGACGGCTGGGATGAACACACCAGCATTCCGGCCATCCTCAACGGCAAGCAGTCGCTGCTGTACAAGCAACACTACGACCGACAGACGGACGCCTGGGTGATGCGGGTGGCATGAAAATATATCCAGTAGGTTGACGACGCGCTGCTTTCATCAGAAACAGCGCGTTTTTTATGCGATGGCGATGCCGCGGCCGGCAAAGAAGTGGGCGAAGCGGTTGAGTGACAGCTGTACTCGCTCGCGCGTCGCCGGGCTGTCGCCCGAAGGATTATGGAAGGTCACGCTTTGCGCATCGGCGGCGGTGATCAACACCAGATGCCCGCCCCGCTGCGGCGGTATGCTCTCGGGCCGGCGAATGGCGGGATGCACCGAGGCGATAAAGTAGCGGCATTCATGAAGCAGCGCCGGCACATCGGCGGCCGCCAGCCCCACCTTCACCTCCGCCTGCAGCGCGAACTGCTCGCGCACGTACTCGACGAACGGCGCGTAAATCAGCCCTTTTATCCGCTCGTTCTCACGCACATAGGCGCCATAAGGCAGGCTGCGGCGCGCCAGTTCCAACAGCGGCGGCGCTGCGCCGTCGCGGTGGCCCAGCACCATTTTCAGGCAGGCCATGCCGCACACGTGGTTGGCCCACTCGACGTACTCCGCCCGATCGCGGGCGCCGCTGCGCGCCCAATTCTCGTCTTGCGCCAGCGTCGCGCGGCCGGCGATCAGATCGGCGGCCATCTCCGGGCTCGCCCACTGGCACTCGTAGGGAACGGCGCGCATCAGTTTAGAACTTATCGACGACTTTGAAATTCATCAGCACCAGCGTCATGTCCGGCGAGAACAGATCGTACTCTTCGAAGAAGCGCTGCAGCTCTTTGCGCCAATGCGCCAGCGAACGATCGCCCTCGCCTTCGGCAAAGGCGTGCGCTTCATCGACCTGATCGTACGTTTTCATTTCCACCGCGGTCAGCTCAACCGCGCAGACCGGCTCTCCCTTGCCGTCCACCACCAGGAACCGATCGCCGGCCTGTGGGATGCCCTCGCCGTCCAGGTTGGAGCAGGTCGCCGTTTTGGTGCCGTTCAAAATCAATTGCACCACTTCATCGGCCTGCTGTTCGGTATCGCCGAACGCCCAGCGCTCAAGGTGCTCGTATTTCTGTGGAATTGCCGTCGCCATGATTATACCTTTTGGAAAAATGCCTCAATGCAGACAGGATAGTACAACGTATTGGCGGCCGTCTGCATCCGTCACAAGCGCGACTGCGCGTTATGCCAGCGCCGTCTTTACGAGTTTTTACCGTTCTTCGCTGTGCCTTCAGCGCTACGGGGCGCATACTGTGAACATTATTCACTCAATGGCAACGCCAGGCGGCAACATGCGGCAAGACGATTTCGATGCTGACGATACCTTCAGCGATTTACTCAACAGCGTCGCGTTGGCGACGCTGTTGCTCATCGCCATCGCCGGCGGATGGTATTTCAGTTAAGAGAGGGCGACGTGGCGACAAAACGCATGGGCAACAAGCTCAGAAAAATGGTGGTGGTGCTGCTGCTGATCTGCCTGGCGTTGTTGCTGTTGCGTTGGGCGGCGATAGCGTTCGGTTAATCCCATAAAACGACGCCGGCCAACCGCCGGCACCCTGCTCACCGCCGCGGCGCCGCGGTCGGCTCCAGTAACTCGCGCAAATAGGCCAGACGCGCTTCCCCCTGTGGCAACCAGCGACGGCACAGCCAATGTTGCGTTTCACCCGTGCGGCTGAGGCGGTAGTACTCCGCCAAGGTTTCGACCCAGTTCATGTTGTGATCTCCTGCTTTTCGACACCGCAAGTATTGAGCGCAAAAACCAGAAGAAATACTGATGGCTTGTTTTTTATGCTTCCTGTTTTTGGCCGTCGGTAGCGAAGCCGCAGTTCAACTGCTACATTGGGCGAAAATCAACCCACCGAGGTGTAGGCCATGACGTTCTCGGAACAGGAGATTAAACCCGTATGGGATGAAGTCGCGCGCCTGATCGGCGACAGCGTGATGCAGCTGCGCCATCGCGGCGAGGAGCTGTCGGTGGAAACGCTGGAGAAACATCTGGCGCGGCAGCTGGCCGAGAGCAACGACATCGAACGGCGTATCCTGCTCGGCGCCGCCATCAACATGCTGAAAGGCGGAAAATGAATCGCCAACCGAAAAGGTTGGCGATCCGACAGAAGCCCGAGGTATGCAAGCCCGGCCTTCTGCGCGCTACTATGTCACGCTAATATGACGTAATTAATAGGAATTGTCGGGTTTTTGCCCAAAACGCCCTATTTTTGTTGCCTGCATTACGCCAACACGAAATCGCCGGCATCCAGCGGCTGCCCCACCACTTTCACCAGGAAATCGTTGCCGTCAAAGGCGCCGCCCAGGTTGATCGCCACATCGCTGACGTGATTTTGCGCATCGTAGCTCAGCTTCGCCTCGCCCGCCTTGCCGCTGAACTGATCGACGAAGCGGATGCCGTCGGCGCTGCCGGTGTTGAACAGCGTCAGATCGATCTTGTCCTCGCCGCGCACGAAGTCGCGGATCCAATCCGGCGCCGCCGCCGTCGACTCATCCGCCGCGAAGTAGACGAAGGTGTCCTTGCCGGCGCCGCCCCACAGCTGATCCGCCCCTTTGCCGCCGTACAACACATCATCGCCCGCGCCGCCCTTGAGCACGTTATCGGCGGCGTTCCCGACCAGCACATCGTTACCCGACCCGCCGATGGCGTTTTCAATCGTTACGCCCGCCGCGATCGACACGTTGCCTTTCAGGCCGCCAACGTCCGAGAACGCCTTTTCATTCAGGTTGATGCGCTGATTTTGGCCGAAGCCGGAGAAGTCGAAGGTGTCGTTGCCGCCGGCATCCCAGGCGGTGAAGATTATCTTGTCCTGCGCGCCGGTGGCGGTGAGGAAGTCGCGATCGGTGTTGGAATTGAAACCGTAAACCGTGTCGCCGGTGCGGGTGTTCATGTTGGCGCCATAGAAATGCTGGATCGCCGTGATGTCATTGAGCAACGGCCCGGAAGAGTACGCGCCTTTAAAGTCCTGCCCGGTGTTGCTTTCGCTGAAATAGCTCATCAGGCTGTGGGCGCGGCTGTCTTCGAAGTAGGTCGCGTCTTTAGCGTAGGTGATGCTGACGCCCGGCGCGGCGTTATAGTCGCCCGGGTGCTGCAACCCCAGCGCATGACCGATCTCATGGGTGAAGGTCTGGCGGCCGTACTCGTTTTCATGGATCTGGTTGTTGACGAAGGTGTGGTTCTTGGCGTTATACCAGGTTTGACCGGCGACCGAAGGCGATGAATCCGGGTTATACGCAAAGGCATAGGAGCCGCGCGAGCTGTAATCGAACAGACCGAATTTGATGTTGGCGGCGGCGGTGTTGCTGGTCTCGGTGAAGGTGATGTTGGCCACGTCGGACCATGACTGCAGCGACAGTTTGGCCTGCTCGCGCTGTTCCGCGTTAAAGCTGCTGAAGCCGCTGATGCTCATGCTCGACATATTGCCCGGCGCCTTTTCCCAGAAGCTGTAGGTCAGGGAGACCGGCTTTTCGGTCACGCCCTTGTCGTGCCAACTGCGATCGCCGCGCACCAGTTCCAGGCCGGCATTCTCGAACGTTTTCGACGGATGAAGCACGGTAATGGTGTCGTCTTCATCGGGTTTATAAGCGCCCAGCAGGGCTAATACGCCTTCGGCCTTAACGGAAGCATTGCTTGATGACATAACCTTATCTCCATATTCGTCAATTCAATCGGGGGGATGCCCCAACTGGCGGATTGCCTGAACGGCAGCGGCCCGGTGTTGAATCAATACGGGGATATCGGTAATGCGCTGGCGCCTTCCATCGGCACTCTGAATGAGAACGATAATCCCTTAAGAGAAGAGAATAGACACATTTTACCGAGAACAGATTTTTCTTATCAAAAGTGTGACAGGGATTTTCCGCCATGCGAATGATTTTCAAGGTAATAATCAGCATTATCACGATGTCGAAAAAAGTATAAAAAAACCGGGGCAATCCAACCCCGGCTATCCATAACACACTCTGGACTCAGACTAACCAACCGAGCAACAGCGTCGCGCCAATGACCGTGGAAGCGCCGCCGATGCGCGTAGCGATTTGGGCGAACGGCATCAGCCCCATGCGGTTGGACGCCGACAGGATCGCCACGTCGCCGGTGCCGCCCAGGCCGCTGTGACAGCAGGTGACGATCGCCGCTTCCACCGGGAACATCTTCAGGTAAGGCGCAATCAGGAAACTGACCAACCCCATCGACAGCACCACCGAGCCGCAGACCACCACATAGCCGACCGAGAACACCGCAACCACGCTTTCCAGCGGCACGTACAGCATGCCCAGACCGATCATCAGCGGCCACACCAACGCGGTGGAGACGAACTTATAAAAACTGTGCGCGCCGGTCTCCATCGAAGCCGGGATCACCCGGCAGTATTTGCACAGCACCGCGAACAGGATCATCAGCACCGGGCCAGGGATATGCACGATATGCTCGAACAGGCCGCCGACGATAAAGAAGGCGCAGATCACCAGCAGCCCGCCGCCCATCAGTTGGAAATCGACGTTGCCGCTTTGTTCCTTGATGGCGAACATCGCGTTCTCCTGCGCCGAACGGATCAGCATGCCGTCGCCGCTCAGCGCCTTGCGCTGCATGCCGATGCGCGCCAGCACCCCGGCGGTCACGATGGCGAAGATATTACCCAGCACCGCCGCCGGCGCCAGCTGCGCGACGTAGACGTCCGGCGTCGATCCCAGGATCGCCGAATAGGCCAGCGACAGCGGTAAAATGCCCTCGCCGATGCCGCCGCCGATGATCGGCACGATGATAAAGAAGAAGGTGTGATAGAAGGTGAAGCCGAACAGTTTCCCCACCAGTAGCCCGGTGATCACCGCCGTGACCGTGCCCACCACCAGCGGCACGAACATGCGAATCATCCCCTGGATCAGGATCACCCGGTTCATGCCGAGAATGCTGCCGACCACCAGACTGGCGATGACGAAATAAAGCAGGTTGGCGTCTTTCATCAGCAGATGGACGGTGCCCATGACGTTGGGCTGAAACACGTTGAAGTAGACCAGCACCGACGGCACCATCAAACACAGAATGGCCGGCCCGCCGATATCGCGCAGCACGGGAATGCTTTTACCCAACTGCGCCAACGCAAAGCCCAGCGTCATTATCACCGCCAGGCCGCCGATCATATTCTTCGGCAGGAAGTTAGCATAGGCGGAAATCGCCACGATGGCGCAAATCGTGATAAACAACGCGATCGGCACCGCACCGATATCTGTTTGACGAAGTTGATTAATTAATCCTGATGATTCGGACGATGCCGTATTTTTATCACAGGCTATTTCTGCATTTATCTGTTTCATTATTCACCCTGCTGACAAGCGTACAGTACGGTTAGATTCACCTGGCGCAACAATCCCGCCATAGCCAAGTGAAAACAACTAATTACAAAAATCCTATTGCGGATTTCGCTTTTTTTAATAAGAAATAAAACAGTAGACAGCACTGACAATATGATAAAAAATAAAAATTCAAAACTAAATTACGCTGAGGGAATTCAATATTGTGACCCTCCGCCAAGGTTGGTTTTAATTAATTATCGTCAGCATTTTGTAATTAAAGTAATCAGGCTTAAATTCGCTGCTATGCTATAGGAGGGCGAAAAATCCCCCTGCTTTATTAATAAAGAACCGGAAACGCCATTAGCTGAATCCGGTCAGCTTGATCCGAACCTTAATCCCGCGCGCGGCACCGTACGGGAAAAAGGCATAATATGACTCATAAGGAAGTAGAATATGTCTTCACGCGCTGTTACCCCACAAACCCTCGCTCGCTACGGCATCCATCAGGCCGCCGACATCGTCTATAACCCCAGCTATGAATTGCTGTTCGCTGAAGAGACCCGCGCCGACCTGCCGCCGCTGGAACGCGGCACCCTCACCCAACTGGGTGCGGTCAACGTCGCGACCGGCGAATTTACCGGCCGTTCGCCGAAAGACAAATACATCGTGCGCGACGACACCACGCGCGACACCGTCTGGTGGTCCGACAACGGTACCGGCAAGAACGACAACCAGCCGCTGTCGCCGGAAGTCTGGCAGCATCTGAAGACGCTGGTGGGCAACCAGCTCTCCGGCAAGCGTCTGTTCGTGGTGGATGCCTTCTGCGGCGCCAACGCCGATACGCGCCTGAAGGTGCGCTTCATCACCGAGGTGGCCTGGCAGGCGCACTTCGTGAAAAACATGTTTATCCGCCCAAGCGACGCCGAGCTGGCGGACTTTGAGCCGGACTTCGTGGTGTTGAACGGCGCCAAATGCACCAATCCGGACTGGCAGCAGCAAGGGCTGCACTCGGAAAACTTCGTCGCTTTCAACCTGACCGAGCGCATGCAGCTGATCGGCGGCACCTGGTACGGCGGCGAGATGAAGAAAGGCCTGTTCTCGATCATGAACTATCTGCTGCCGCTGAAGGGCATCGCCTCGATGCACTGCTCGGCCAACGTCGGCGAGCAAGGCGACGTCGCGGTGTTCTTTGGCCTGTCCGGCACCGGCAAAACCACCCTCTCCACCGATCCGAAACGCCAGCTGATCGGCGATGACGAGCACGGCTGGGACGACGACGGCGTGTTCAACTTCGAAGGCGGCTGCTACGCCAAAACCATCAAGCTGTCGCCGCAGGCGGAGCCGGAAATCTATCAGGCGATCCGCCGCGATGCGCTGCTCGAAAACGTCACCGTGCGGGCCGACGGCAGCATCGACTTCGACGACGCCAGCAAAACCGAGAACACCCGCGTCTCTTACCCGATTTATCACATCGAGAACATCGTCAAACCGGTGTCCAAAGCCGGCCACGCGCGCAAGATCATCTTCCTGACCGCCGACGCCTTCGGCGTGCTGCCGCCGGTGTCGCGCCTGACGCCGGAGCAGACCCAATACCACTTCCTGTCCGGCTTCACCGCCAAGCTGGCCGGCACCGAGCGCGGCATCACCGCCCCGACGCCGACCTTCTCCGCCTGCTTCGGCGCCGCGTTCCTGACGCTGCACCCGACGCAATACGCTGAAGTGCTGGTGAAACGCATGGAGGCCGCCGGCGCCCAGGCTTACCTGGTCAACACCGGCTGGAACGGCAGCGGCAAGCGTATCTCGATCAAAGATACGCGCGGCATCATCGACGCCATCTTGAATGGCGACATTGAGCAGGCCGACACCTTCACGCTGCCGATCTTCGGGCTGGCAGTGCCGACCGCGCTGCCGGGCGTCGATCCGTCGATCCTCGATCCGCGCAAAACCTACGCCGACGAATCGCTGTGGCAGGAGAAAGCGCAGGATCTGGCGCAGCGCTTTATCGATAACTTCGCCAAATATACCGTCACCCAGGCGGGCGAAAAGCTGGTGAACGCCGGGCCGAAGCTGTAACGCAGACGTTTTGCATCCTGCTGTTTAAGGGCCGAACTTTCGGCCCTTTCTTGTTTTCATCCTTCCGCCAGCAAACCCGGCATCATCAGCGCCACCGCCGCCGCGATGCGCTCGTCGATCGCGCTGCCGGGCGGCAACAGCCCCAGCGTCATCTGCCGCAGCGGTTCGGCAATGGCCATCGCCAACAGCAGATCGCTGGTTTGCGCCCAGTCGCGCTCACGCAGCCACCCGCACTGCTGCTGGCGCCGCAGCCAGTCCGCCACCGTCGCCCGTCCGCGCAGAATGCCGTTGCGCTGGTAGCTGTCCAGCAGCGCCTCGCGCCCCGGAAACTCACTTTGCAGCAGCCGAAACATCCCCACCGCTTCGGCGCTCAATACCTGCTGCGCCACCGCCTTCAGCCCTTTTTCCAACAGCGGCGCCACCGCCTCCCACCGCCCGGCATCCTGGGCGAAAGCCGGCTGAAACGCATCGGTCCAGCCGCTCACCGCCTGCGCCACCAGTTCGTCGCGATTGGCCGCAAAGCGATACAGGGTTTTTTTAGCCACCCCGGCGCGTTTCGCCACCGCATCCACCGTTGCTGCGGCATAGCCGCCGTCGAGCAACAGCGCCAGCGTCGCCTGCGCCAGCGCGGCGCGCAGCGCCGTTTCCGGCGTGGCCGGCCGGCCGCGAGCACGCAGCGGTTCTTCATTCGGGTTCGCCATATTTATTCCTCACAAGCATTGACAGACTCAGCATAGCGGCATAGTTTTATTTTGGAAACACAATTCGTTTCCAAAATAAAACAGGAACCCATTATGACACATCCTTCCCTGCTGGCGCCGTGGGGCGTTAACGATATCAACGAGTTGCTCAAACCTGAACCGCTGCGGCTGGAGATGGGGCTGAGTCGCAGCGCCGACGGTTTGCTGACCGTCGCGGTCCGTACCGATCTGCACGGCTGCAAGGGGCGCATGCTGGACTGGTGGTTCACCTTCTTTGAGAACACGCAGCACATCAACTGGTGGCACCCGCACGATCACGTCGAACATCGCGGCTGGGACCGCCATTGGAAAAAAGGGGAAAGCTACGTCGGCGCCAGCATCGAAGCGGTCGAATGGCTGGCGGAGCTGCCGCCGGTCGCGGCGCGCCTCAAATTCCACGCCGCCGAGGACTTCTTCGCGCCGCAACCGCTGCGCCAGGCGCGTGACGCGCAGGCGCTCTCCGCCGCCGTGTGCGCGCGCATCGGCTTCGGCGACCAGGTGGCGTTGGATGACAACGGCGATCCCTGCGACGGCGAAATGCTGCATCTGGCGCGCGATACGCCCTACGGGTGCGTGCTGCGCAGCCGTTTCCTGCTGGGTAAAGCCTGCGCCAACGCCCACGACGAACTGTCGGACGACATCGGGTTTAACCTGATGCGCCACTGCTACAACGAGTTCAGCTATCTGGCGCAGTTCCTGCCGTCGCTGTACTACGCCGAAAACGGCCGCGAGCCGGCGCCGTTGCTCTGGTGAATCGCGCCTCACAGTTCCCGCTGAAATCAATTGATTGTTTTGTCGTATAAATTTAGAACTGACGAACAATAAATCAAAAGTATGGGAACGGGGATGAATCAACAGACTCTCGACGCGCGCCGCTCGCGTCAGGCGTTGCTGGCCGGCTCGGTCGGCAACTTTATCGAATGGTACGAGTTCGGGGTGTACGGGTTCCTGGCCACCGTTATCGCCGCCAATTTTTTCACGCTGCAGGGTGAAAATGAAATCACCAGCCTGATCCTCACCTACGCCGCCTTCGCGCTGGCGTTTTTCTGCCGGCCGATCGGCGCGGTGATCTTCGGCCGCATCGGCGATCGCATCGGCCGTCGTCCGACGCTGATTGCGGTCCTGCTGCTGATGACGCTGGCGACGGCGTTGATCGGCGTCATGCCGACCTATGCCTCGATCGGCGTCGCCGCCCCGCTGCTGCTGACGCTGCTGCGTATGTTCCAGGGGCTGTTCGCCGGCGGCGAATTCGGCGGCGCCGTGTCGCTGATGACCGAGTTCGCCCCAAAGGGCAAGCGCGGGCTGTTCGGCGCATGGCAATCGCTGACCGTCGCGCTCGGCCTGTTGGCCGGCGCCGGGCTGGTGGCGCTGCTGGCTGCGCTGCTGAGCGTGCAGCAGTTGCATGACTGGGGCTGGCGCATTCCCTTCCTGCTGGCGCTGCCGATGGGCGCCGTGGCGCTGTGGCTGCGGCTCAAGCTTGAGGAAACGCCGACGTTTACCCAGGCGCAGCACGCCGCGGAGCACACCGCCGCGCCGCCGGAAGCGAAGCTGGGCGGCGTGGTGAAAACCATTCTGGTCGGCATCGGCCGCATGATGGGCTGGTCGGCCGCCGGCTATACCTTCCTGGTGGTGATGCCTTCCTATTTGCAAACCTCGCTGCACGCCACCTTCCAACAGGCGCTGGTGGCGACGGTGCTGGCCAACGTCGGTTTCGCCCTGACCATCCTGCCGGCGGGCATCATCAGCGACAGGCTGGGACGAAAAACGGTGATGCTGACGGCGGTGGCGGCGGTGATCCTGTTCACCTTCCCGCTGCTGCACCTGTTGCAGGATGCGCAAAGCTCACTGTGGATCAAAGGGCTGGCAGTCATGATCGCCGGCGCCGTGGTCGGCCTGCTGGCCGGTCCCGGCCCGGCGATGCTGGCGGAGATGTTCCCGACCCGGGTGCGCTATACCGGCCTGGGGCTGGCTTACTCGCTGTCCAATGCGGTGTTTTCCGGCTCGGCCGGGCTGATTATCACCGGCCTCATCAAACAGACCGGCAATATCGACATTCCCGCCTACTATGTGGTCGCCACGTCGGTGGTCAGCCTGTTTGCGCTGATGACGCTGCGCCGCGACGATCATCTGCGCTCGCTGAACGAACGTTAATCCTCCGGGGGCGCATCGCCCCCATTCCAACTCGTGATAATGATCACAACGCAATAATGTTAACGTTAACTTTTGTGATTAACATCGCATGAGTGATAACTGACAGCTTCATCCATCCGCGAGTTAACGTTAACAATAGAGCTAACTTCACTCACCGGGGCCCTACCCATGAACCGCGAAACTAAAAAATATTACGTGCTGCTCAGCGGCCTGCTGTTCTTCTTTTTCTTCACCTGGTCTTCCAGCTTTTCGCTGATCTCGCTGTGGCTGAATCAAAAGATCGGGCTGAAAGGCGCCGAGACCGGCCTGATCTTCTCCGCCATCTCGCTGGTGGCGCTGTGCGCACAGCCGTTGTACGGCTTTATTCAGGACAAACTTGGGCTGCGCAAACACCTGCTGCAGTTTCTCGGCGTGATGCTGCTGCTGACCGGCCCGTTCTTTATCTACGTTTATGCCCCGCTGCTGGCGAGCAGCCTGCCGCTCGGCGCTTTGGTCGGCGGGGTGTTCATCGGCGCGACCTTCTTCGCCGGCATCGGCGCGCTGGAGTCTTATACCGAGCGCGTCAGCCGCATCAGCGGTTTCGAGTTCGGTCGCGCCCGCATGTGGGGCTCGCTCGGCTGGGCCAGCGCCACCTTTGTGGCCGGTTTTATCTTCAATATCAATCCGAACATCAATTTCTGGCTGGCCTCCGCCGCCGCCGTGGTGTTCCTGTTGCTGCTCAGTCAGGTGCGCGAGCTGAAGCCGAACGCCATGGCCGGCCTGGCGTTCGGCAAACCGGAGAACCTGCGGCTGCAGGACGCGCTGGCGCTGCTGCGCATGCCGGGCTTCTGGGCGCTGGTGGTGTTTGTGCTGGGGATCAGCGTATACAACGTTTTCGATCAGCAATTTTCTGTCTACTTCGCTTCACAGTTCGCTTCTCGCGCACAGGGCAACGAGATGTACGGTTTTCTCAACTCGCTGCAGGTCTTCCTCGAAGCCGGCGGCATGTTCCTGGCCCCGCTGCTGGTAAACCGTATCGGCGCCAAGCAGGGGCTGTTGCTGGCGGGCAGCGTGATGGCGCTGCGCATGTTCGGTTCCGGGTTGGTCAGCGGCGCCCTGATGATCTCCGCCATGAAACTGCTGCACGCCGTAGAATTGCCAATCCTGCTGATCGCTATCTTCAAATACATCGCCAGCCGCTTCGACAGCCGACTCTCCTCCACGCTGTACCTGGTAGGCTTCCAGTTCATCACCCAGGTGATGGCCAGCTTCCTGTCGCCGCTGGCGGGCTACGGTTATGACCGCATCGGCTTTGCCGATACCTATCTGCTGATGGGCTGCGCGGTCGCCGCCACCACGCTTGTCTCCTGTTTCTTGCTGCGCGGCGAACGCTCCGCCACGGCAACGCCCTTTCCATCCGCCATTAAATCAAGTGAGTCTGTCCAATGAACACTGCTTTAGCTCAAGCCGACCATGCGGTCGAAGCCCTGTGCGCAGAGCGCCAAGACGATTATTATCCGCAGTTCCATCTCGCACCGGCCGCCGGCTGGATCAACGATCCCAACGGCCTGATCTGTATTGACGGCGTCTATCATGCCTTCTTCCAGCATCACCCCTATAGCGAACACTGGGGCCCCATGCACTGGGGGCATGCGACCAGCCGCGATCTGATACGCTGGCAGCACCAGCCCATCGCCCTGGCGCCCGATTCGCCCTATGACAAAGACGGTTGTTTTTCCGGCTGCGCCGTGGATAACAACGGCGTGCTGACGCTGCTTTACACCGGCCACGTGTGGTTGGGCGAACCCGGTGACGACAGCCAGGTGCGGGAAGTGCAATGTCTGGCCACCAGCGAAGACGGCATACGCTTCGTCAAGCACGGACCGGTACTGGCCCCGCCGGACGGCATTCAGCATTTTCGCGATCCGAAAGTCTGGCGCGAAAACGGCGAATGGTGGCTGGTGGTCGGCGCCAAAGAAAACGGCCTGGGCCAGGTGCGCCTGTACCGCTCTGCCGACCTGCGCGCCTGGCGCTTCGATCGGGTGCTGGCCGGCGCGCAAACGGCGCATCAGGGCTATATGTGGGAATGCCCGGATTTCTTTCCGCTGGGGGAGCAACACCTGCTGCTGTTTTCGCCGCAGGGGCTGGCGGCGCAGGGCTACCGCTACCGCAATCGCTTCCAGAGCGGCTATCTGCTCGGCCATTGGCGGCCGGACGGCGACTTTACGGTAACGCAGCCCTTCTGCGAGCTGGATGCCGGCCACGATTTCTATGCGCCGCAGACCTTCACCGCCGCCGACGGCCGTCGGCTGCTGTTTGCCTGGATGGATATGTGGGAATCACCGATGCCCAGCAAAGCGCACCGCTGGGCCGGCGCCCTCACCCTGCCACGCGAGCTGACGCTGGCCGCCGACGGCAGCGTCCGCATGAATCCGGCGCGTGAACTGGCGGCGTTGCGCCGAGGATCGCAGACGTTGTCGGCGCAGACGCTGACCAATCAGCATCTGCCGCTGACGAACGATATGCAGGAGCTCATCATGACGTTGAGACCGGCCGACAGCGACGCCGAGCGGTACGGTCTGGCCATTGGGAGTGCGGCGCGGCTGTTCGTCGACAATCAGTCACACCGATTGGTGCTGGAGCGTTTTAATGAACACCCGGCGCTGTGCACCTGCCGCAGTGTGCCGCTGCCGGAGGGTGACATCCTGTCGCTGCGGATCTTTATCGATCGCTCCTCGCTGGAGATCTTCGTTAATCAGGGGCAGGCCTGCCTGACCAGCCGCATCTATCCGACGGCGGGCCATCGCCGCCTCAGCCTGTTCGCCGAAGGCGGCCGGGCGCTGTTCGAGCCCATCACGGGATGGCAGTTGGCAAGCATCTGGGGGTAATGGGAATGAGCACCGGGCGCGCAGCGACGCCCCCGGTGCGCTTACAGCGAACCACGTTCCAGCAGCGGGCAAGGCACTTTCACCGTATCACGCTGTTCCCGCCGCTCAATCACATGCAGCGCCGCAAGACGACCCAGTTCATAATGCGGCAGCTGCACCGTCGTCAATGCCGGCAGGAACAGCTCGCCGGTGCCGACCATATTGTCGTAGCCCAGCACCGCCACCTGCTGCGGTATCCGCCATCCTTGCGCCAGCAATACCTGATACGCCAGAAACGCTATCCGATCGTTCCCACACACCACGACATCGCAATCGCGCCGGCCGGCGGAAAAATGCCGCTCCAGCAACGCTACGCAGTCGCGATAGCTTTGATCGCCGGCGCTCAGATCGAGATGATACTGCCGCAGCTGTTCAACATCGCGCCCCGCTTCGCGCCAGGCGCGTTCCAGACCGCGGCGGCGCAGCCCCGCCGCCAGCGTATCCGCCGGTAAATGAATGCACAAAGGCGCGCGATAGCCTTTGGCGATCAGCGTGCGCGTCGCGTCATACTGCCCTTGCTCATCATCAGGAATGTAGCTGGCGATCGAATGCGCCGGGCTGACGCAGTTGGCCAACACCAGCTTTTTGTCCAGCAGTTTGGCCGGCAGCGTCACCTCACGCAGCCCCATCGTGGTGAAGATCACCCCATCCGGCCGATGCGCCAGCAGCAGATCGACGGTCTGTTCGGCGTTGTCGTCGGCGAACAGGTTGACGACGAAGCTGTTCCAGCCGCGCTCGCGCGCGGTTTTCTCAATCGACAGGATCATTTCCACCGAGAACGGCGTCGTGGCGGTGTCCAGCGCCAGCACGCCGAGCGTCTGCACGCGATTTCCGTCACCGCGAATACGCCGCGCCGACAGATCCGGCACATAGTCCAACCGATCGATAGCTTGTTTGACGCGGCGGTAGGTTTCCGGCCGCAGCTTGCCGGGATCATTGATGGCGCGGGACACCGTCATCAACGAGACTCCGGCAAGTTTTGCGACGTCTTTCAGCGAAGCCATGCGCCCTTCTTTATGATTAATGGGAAAAAGTGAATAATCCCATAACCGGGCGCAGGACTCTACTCTGCGTTAACGGGGTGTGATGTCCGCCCACAGGATAGCGCTGCCGGCCCTTAACGGCGCCACGTCGCCCCCCGCCGCCGATGCCGTCCACCAGACGCCCTCGCGCGCGCTCAGTTCGCCGCCCCCCGGCAGCGACCAGAGCCCGCTCAGCACATACAGCACCCCCGCCCGCCCCGGCGGCAAGGTTAGCGGCTCGGCGCTGCGTTGCACCTGCGCCGCTAGCCGGCCGCGGCGCGTCATGATGTTGAAATCCTGACTGGCGCCGCCCAGCAGCGTCGCTTCCAGCGCCACGTCGCCGGAAAAGGCGAACGGCTCCCCGATACGCGCCAACTGATGGTCGATATGCCCGGCGCTGAACAGCCGCACGCCGTCGCCTTCCAGCAGCGTGATCGAACGATCGATGCCCGCAAAGGCGGAAAACGGCCCGTCCTGCGCGATGGTGGCGATGCTGGCGCGCCAGTCGAAATCCGGCTCGCCCGGCGGCCAACTGACGATTTCACGGGTTTCCCCGCCGCCGTTGCGCCACGGGCTGACCGGCAACCCAGCGAAATTAAAACGGGTCAGGCTCATCACGCCTCCTGCTGAAAGGTTTTCAGCACCTGCAGGAACTCGGCGCTGCTCTGCTGCTGCAGCGCGTGCCGCCCCTGCTCGATCACCTGTCGGCCGCCGACGAACACGTCGCGAATTTGCTCTTTGCCGCCGGCGAACAGCCAGCGGTTGAGGATCGAGGCATCCGGCGCCGCCGCCAAATACGGATCGTCGCCGTCCAGCACCAGCCAGTCGGCGCGATAGCCGCTCTGCAAGCGGCCGATCGGCGCGCCGCACGCCTGCGTGCCGCCTTGCAGCGCCTGGTGATACAGCACATCGCCCACCGCCGATTGCTGCGGTGTCGTCAGGCGATTGCGGCGCTGATCGCGCAGCCGCTGCCCATATTCAAACCAGCGCAGCTCTTCCACCACGTTGAGCGAAACGTGGCTGTCGGAGCCGATGCCCCAACGCCCCTGCTGCTGCAGATAGGCGTCGCCGGGGAAAATGCCGTCGCCGAGGTTGGCTTCGGTGGTCGGGCACAGGCCGGCCACCGCGCGACTGCGCGCCAGCGCTTCCAGCTCATCGCGATCCAGATGGGTGGCGTGCACCAGACACCAGCGCTGATCCACCGGCAGATGGTCATACAGCCAGGCCACCGGTCGCTGCCCGCTCCACGCCAGGCAGTCGTTCACCTCTTTTTGCTGCTCGGCGATATGAATATGCACCGGCAAGGTGCGATCCGACGCGGCCAAAATCTGTTGCATCTGGCCAAGTTCCACCGCGCGCAGCGAATGGAAACACAGACCGTGATTCTGCAACGGGCGATCCGCCAGTTGGCGAGCAATCACCTGCTGCTGTTGCAGATAGCTTTCGGTGTCCTGGATAAACCGTTTCTGCCCCGGCTGGGCCGGCTGGGCGCCAAAACCGGCGTAACTGTACAGCACCGGCAGCATCGTCATGCCGATGCCGGCATGATACGCGGCCTCGCTGAGGCGGCCGGTCATCTCACCGCGATCGGCGTAAGGCTTGCCGTCGGCGTCGTGATGCAGGTAGTGGAATTCGGCCACCTGGGTATATCCGCCCTTGAGCATTTCGATATACAGTTGACGGGCGACCACCTCCACCTGCTCCGGCGTCAGGCGCTGCACCAGCCGATACATCAGATCGCGCCAGGTCCAGAAGCTGTCCTGCGGGTTGCCCGCCACTTCCGCCAACCCGGCCATCGCGCGCTGAAAGGCGTGGGAGTGCAGGTTCGGCATGCCCGGCACCGCATCGCCGTGCAGCCGGGTGCAGCCTTGCGGTTCAGCGTTGGCGGTAACTTGAGTCAGATAACCTTGCGCATCGACGTCCAGCCGGACGTTATGCGCCCAGCCCTCAGGGAGCAAAGCGCGTGGGGCAAAATAAGCAGGCATGGCAGTATTCCACGGTTAATGTAACGGCGAATAAGGCGCGGCGATGGCGCGTCTTCAGGAATTTTTGGCGGTCGCCGGCAAGTTTCTGGCGCGACGGCCACTAGTTGTATATACATATACATACGCCGACATCAACAGTAAACTGGTGTTATTATTTTTTTATTTGACGAGGTTAACGTCGTGGCTGAACAACAGACCGTGTTACAACTGGCGGCTGCAATGAGCGATGCCCCCGCCCCGATCTACCAACGGGTCAAACAGGCGATCGTGAATCAAATCCGTGCGGGGCACTGGCAACCGCACCAGCGCGTGCCCTCCGAAAGTGAACTGGTGGCGGAACTGGGCGTCAGCCGCATGACCATCAACCGCGCGCTGCGCGAGCTGACCAGCGAAGGTTTTCTGATCCGCATGCAAGGCGTCGGCACCTTCGTCGCCGAAGCCAAGGCGCACACCGCGCTGCTGGAAGTGCACAACATCGCCGATGAGATCGCCGCGCGCGGTCATCGCCACAGCAGCAAAATCCTCGAGCTGAAGGCCCGCCCGGCCAGCGAGGAAGAGGCGGCGGCGCTCGGCATCCAGCCAGGCCAACGGCTGTTCTATTCGCAGATCGTGCATTGCGAAAACGACGTGCCGGTGCAGGTGGAAGACCGCTGCGTCAATCCGCTGGTAGCGCCGGATTACCTGAAGCAGGATTTCGACCGCGTCACGCCCTACACCTATCTGACGCAGGCCGCGCCGCTGACCGCCGGCGAACACATCGTCGAAGCGGTGATCCCGACCCGGCGCGAACGCGAGCTGCTGCAGCTGGAGGACCACGAACCCGGCCTGCTGATCCACCGTCGCACCTGGTCCGGCAAAACCGTGGTGACCTCGGCCCGGCTGCTGTACCCCGGCAGCCGTTACCAGCTGTTCGGCCGCTTCACCAGCGAAGTCTGATCCCCGGCGGGCGCCCCTGCGCCCGCATCTCCGCGGTCGATCACATCCTGATAACAAAATCTCTCCCGCCTCTTGTGACATCCCGATGAATGCGTTAGGTTGTTTTTGATTGTATATACAACCATGTGGGAGCTGCGGCTCCGACGGAGGAAAGCAATGACGTCTGAGATTCACTGTGACAGCCTGTGGCACGGCGCCGATATCGTCACCATGCGCGACGGCAAATATCACACCCTGACCGACGGCGCGATCGCCGTACGCGACGGCAAGATCGTCTGGATTGGCGAACATGCGGCGCTGCCGCCCGGCCTGATCGCGGACGAAACGGTGAAATTCGACGGCGGCATCATCACCCCCGGCTTTGTTGACTGCCACACGCACCTGGTGTTCGGCGGCAACCGCAGCGGCGAGTTCGAACAGCGGCTGAACGGCGTGAGCTATGCCGACATCGCCGCGCAGGGCGGCGGCATCATCTCCACCGTGAAAGCCACCCGCGAAGCCGACGAAGCGCTGCTGCTGGAACAGGCGCTGTTCCGCCTGCGGCCGCTGCTGGCGGAAGGCGTCACCTGCGTGGAAATCAAATCCGGCTACGGTCTCAGCCCGGAAAGCGAGCTGAAAATGCTGCGGGTGGCGCGCAAACTGGGCGAGCTGCTGCCGGTCGAGGTGAAAACCACCTGTCTGGCGGCCCATGCGCTGCCGCCGGAATACGCCAACCGCGCCGACGACTACATCAATCTGGTCTGCGATACCATCATCCCGCAGGCCGCCGCCGCCGGCCTGGCGGATGCGGTTGACGCCTTCTGCGAACATCTGGCGTTCTCACCGGCGCAGGTGGAGCGAGTCTTCGCCGCCGCCGAAGCCGCCGGTCTGCCGGTCAAACTGCACGCCGAACAGCTCTCCGCCCTTGGCGGCAGCACGCTGGCGGCGCGCCATCACGCGCTCTCCGCCGACCATCTCGAATACGCCACCGAACAAGATGCCCGCGCCATGGGCGACGCCGGCACCGTGGCGGTGCTGCTGCCCGGCGCCTACTACCTGCTGCGCGAAACCCAGTGCCCGCCGGTGGAGCTGTTCCGCAAGCACCATGTGGCGATGGCGATCGCCAGCGATGCCAACCCCGGCACCTCGCCGGCGCTGTCGCTGCGCCTGATGATCAACATGGCCTGCACGCTGTTCCGCCTGACGCCGGAAGAAGCGCTGGCGGGCGTTACGACCCACGCCGCCAAAGCGTTGGGGCTGCAACACAGCCACGGCACGCTGGAAACCGGCAAGGTGGCGGACTTCGTTCACTGGCCGCTGTCGCGGCCGGCGGAACTGGCTTATTGGTTGGGCGGCCAGCTGCCCTGTACGGTGATTTTCCGAGGAGAAGTACGTCAATGACCATTCGCGATCCTTTTAGCTTCCAGACCGGCAGCCTGCCGCTGCTGATCAGCATCCCGCACGCCGGCACGCAACTGACGCCGGCGGTCGAGGCCGGGTTGACCGACGACGCCCGCCCGCTGCCCGATACCGACTGGCACATTCCGCAGCTGTACGACTTCGCCCGGGCGATGGGCGCCAGCGTGCTGGTCGGCAACTATTCGCGCTTCGTCATCGATCTGAACCGCCCGGCGGACGACAAACCGCTGTACACCACCGCCACCACCGGTCTGTATCCCGACGTGCTGTTCGACGGCCGCCCAAGCTTCCTGCCGGGCAAAACGCCGACGGACACAGAACGCGCCGGCTATCTGCAGCAGATTTGGCAACCTTATCATCAGCAGCTGCAGGACGAGCTGGCGCGCCTCAAAGCGCGGCACGGCTATGCGTTGCTGTTCGACGCGCACTCCATCGCCTCGGTGATCCCGCGGCTGTTCGACGGCAAACTGCCGGATCTCAACCTCGGCACCAACGGCGGCGAAAGCTGCGCCCAGGCGCTGAGCGATCGGCTGGTCGCCTGCTGCGAGCAGCAACAGCAGTACACCCACGTGCTGAACGGCCGCTTCAAGGGCGGTTACATCACCCGCGCCTACGGTCAACCGCAGCAGCAACAGCATGCGATCCAGCTCGAGCTGGCGCAGGTCAACTACATGTCCGAACAGTATCCTTTCGCGTTCGAACCGCAGCGCGCCGCCTCGCTGCAGCGCCTGCTCAAGCAGATGGTTGAAAGCCTGTTGGACGGCGCCGCCAGGCTGAACTGATCCCCCTTTACAGGCGCCGCCGGGCGCCTGTTTTTCTCCTGCCTTTAACCGCAACGCCAGCGGCAATCTGCGCGCTATATCAAAGTTTCGCGTGATTCCCCGCTAACTGGTCCAAACAGCGCACAAAACAGCGGCCGACGAAAAACGCACTGCGCCACAATCAGCCCAAAAGCCCGTGTTCATCGTCAGCACCGGGCGGCCTGTGGCCAACTGGCCCGTTTCGAATATCTCTCTGGAGGCCCTATGTCTGTAACACCGTTAAACTGGCGCGCTGCCGGCGCCGTCGCCGAACAACTGCTGGCCGGCTGGCAACGGCGTGGCGAACCCGGCGGCGCCATCACCCTGTTTGACGCCGAACAACTCCGCGCCACCGCCTGCGCCGGCCTGGCCGATCTGGCGCAGAACACCCCCTTCACCGCCGACAGCGTGGTGCGCTACGCCTCAGTGACCAAGCATATCTTCGCCGCGCTGGCGCTGAACGCTACCGATCGCGCCGTTCGGCTGGAGCAACGCCTGGGTGAACTGCTCCCCGCCCTGCAGCCCGCGTTGGCGGACGTTACCGTCGGCCAGGCGCTGGACATGACCGGCGGCCTGCCTGACGTGCGCGAGACGCTCGGCCTGCTCGGCATCTCGCTGCATGCCGTCAGCGAGGCGCAGCCGGTGATGCAGTTTGTCGAGGGGCTGGAAAGGTTGAACTATGAGGCCGGCAGCGAGATCGCCTACAGCAATACCGGCTATCGGCTGCTGGAGGCCGCGCTGCGCAGCAAAGGGTATGATTTCGACCAGTTGGTGCAACGGCATATCGCCCAGCCGCTGCAGGTGCAGATGCGAGCGCCGGAAAGCTGGTTCGACGTGGTGCCGGGGTTGGTGCCGGGTTACTGGCGGGCGCCGCAGGGCTGGCAACACGCCAGCGCCGGCCTGCACCTTTCCGCCTCCGGCTGCCTGACCGGCAGCGTCAACGCCCTCACCCGCTGGCTGCAAACGCTGTTGGCCGACCAAGGCCCCGGCCAGGGCGTGCTGGCGCAGCTCAGCGCGCCGCGCCGCCTCAATCAGGGCCAACTCAGCGCCTATGGCCTGGGGCTGGCGCGCACGCCGCTGGGCCGCCGCAGCCTGCTGGGCCACGGCGGCTCCCATGCCGGTTACAAAACCTATTTCCTGCTGGCGCCCGACCGTCAGGCCGGCGTCGCGCTGGTGGCCAACCGCGAAGATTGCGACAGTTTCGGCATGGCCTTGCAGGTGATGGCGACGCTGCTGGGCGAACCGCTGCCGCAGCGCAGCGCGGCGATCCCCGACGGTCTCTACGCCACGCTGGCGGAGCCGCACTGGCTGGAGGTCAAAAACGGTAACCTGGCCTATCTGGGCAGCGATGAACCGCTGTATCAAGGAGAGGACGGGTACGCGGTGTCGCTATCCGCTCATATGCCCATCAGGCTGAAGTGGACCGGCGAAACGGTAGAGGGCGAGGTTGGACACGTGGCGCGCCGTTTCCTGCCGGTCACGGCCAACGGCGACTGCCTGAAGCATGTGCAGGGGCTGTGGTACCACCCGCACTATCGCACCGCCTTTGAAATTCGCGGCAATCGGGTGCATATCGGCGTCGGCCCGGCGGCGCAGACCGGCACGCTCAGCCCGCTGGGCCAGGGACGCATGCTGGTGGAGTGCCAGGACGGCCCGTGGTTGAAACGCTTTTGCCTCTATTTCCGCGGTTACAACGTGGATCTCATCGCCAACCGCAGCCGGATGCTGACCTTCCGCCGCAGCACCGTCGGCCGCGACTGACGATCAGCGCGCGCTGTCGGCTTTGACCGCCAGCAGCGCATCCGCCAGCCGCCGCTTGTCGGCGGCGCTGAGATTCACCTGTTCCACGGACGCCATAAACGCCGCCCGATCCGCCGCGTCGAGCGGGCCGGCGCGCAGCCGCGCCGCCAAACGCTGCAGTATCCGGCTGCTCAATTGCCCGATCTGCACCCGCACCTGCGCCAGCGGGCGCGGCTGCCAATCGCTTTCCGGGCTCGCCAACCAGTCGGCGCGATAGCGGTACTGAATCGCCTTGGCGGCGTCCATCTGCGCGGTGATAAAAGGCCGTACCGACGCCGGCTCCAGCCCCAAACGCCCCGCTTCCGCCTGCGCGTTGGCCAACACCTTCGCCTCCTGCGCCAGATCTTCGATCGGCAAATGCTGCTGCGCCTTGTAACCGGCCACGTCTTTCATCAACGACAGCCGTTGGTTCACCAGCTCGCCGATAGCGGCGCCGCCGTCCGCCAACGCCGGAAAACTGGTCAGGCAACACGCTATCAATAACGCCCTGAACATGGCTCCTCCCTTATGATGCAGTGAAAAGGTCAGGCGCCAAGTTCACCACGTCAGCCCCGCGCCGGCAAATAAAAAAGGCCCCGCCGCAGCGAGGCCCGATGAGACCCAACCGGCGTTAGTCGAACACGCCGTTGATGACGGAAGCCACAATCGCGGTGCTGAGCGCGACCAGCACCAGATCGTCGCCGGCGATGCGCCATTCATAACCCGGATACTGCGGCAGTTCACGCAGCATCGAAGATGGCACCATTTTTTTGGCGATGCCCGGCGGCAGCGGTTTGCCGCGCGCCAGATTCTTGGCGATGCCCGGCGGCAACGAGCGGTAGCCGGTCAGCCCGTAGGTGTGCGCCAGCGAACGGGCACGGTCGCGCGAGAGGCTGACGGAAACCAGATTATCGTCGTTTCTATAGTCTCTATAGTCGCCTTTATCTTTGTTGCCGTGATTGCCGTGGTTACCGTTATTGCCGTGATTGCCGCTGTTGCCATGCCCGTTGCCGTTGCCGTTACCATTGCCGCCTTTGTCGGCCATGGCCGGGGCGGATGACAACCCCAGCGATGCAATCAGTGCCAACACCGTGAGAGTCGTACGACGTTTGTTCATGTTGTGTATTCCTGCGTGGGGGACTCTGTTTACTATAGTTGGCCTTTTCCGGGCAAAGTATAAGGAAAACTCCGAGATGACAGTGCGGTTTTACGGCATTCGCGCCACTCTCTTGTTTTAACGCAAAACGCCTCGAGAATTCCGAAATCTACCCCCGATTTTTCTTGAAGAAAAATAAGCCTTCCGCTAGCGTGGGACGGTAACAAAAAAGAGTTAGCGTGCTCTTTTTCGTCGCACCTCAAATCTTATTCTTATCATCCAGAATGATAATATCGAACACTTCCCGCCTTTCCGTGCGGGATTCTTTTTCCCACCGGCGTCGCTCCTATTTGGTGCTTTATGTTGAGATTTCGTTGCCGATAATTTACATTCGCTGTCTGAGAAACCTTAACCTCCCGCGGTGGCCAGGCTGGCAACGGGTGGGCGTTCAGGAGCAAAAGACGTGCAAATGACCCTCATGGAATACATCACTCGGCACTTTAACGGCGATCTTCATCGTTACGCGCAGTCGGAAGGCGTCAGCCGTGAACAAATCATTAGTTGGATAAATAATGAATGTCACGTGATCAAAGGCAGGCTGTTTATGCCGGTGAGGCATCTCCCGGTAGAACAAGCCCAGTGATGACGAAAAAAAACCCCGCCAGGCGGGGTTTTCTGTTTCTGATAACACGGAAAATCAGAAGTTATAGCCGACCACCAGGTAGTAACCCCAACCGGTAGACTTGATCGGGCCCTGCGGCGTGCCGATCTCCGCGCCATCCTGCCACTGACCGCCGTTATGGAAATAACGCGCCACGAAAGAATAGTGCCAGTGATCGTAGTTCAGCGCCAAAATATGGCTGGAGGCGATAGAGTTACCGGTGCGCACCTGTTTGCCGGTGCCGTCAACCCAATGGCTGTCCTTGCCCAGATCGGAACCGAAATCGAAGTTGGTGAAGCCGATGTAGCTCAGATTGCCGCCCCACACCTGGGTCAGCGGCACAAAGTATTTCACCTTGAAGCGGTAACCGTCCCAGCTGTTCTCGTTGGCGGCCTGGTAGTTTTCCCACTGGTATTTGGCATAGATGTTCATCGACAGGCTCATCGGCAGGCCGGTGTCGATATCGGTGCCCAGACCCATGTACCAGGTGTTTTGACGACCGTCGGCGTTGTGGCCCAGGTCATAGATGTAGTTGTTGGCGAAGTACCACTCTTTGAACGGACCGAAGCTCAGATCGGTGCCGGTCAGCTTGTCGATGGAGAAGCGCGGTTCAATCTCCATAAACAGCGGGGAGCCTTTGTCCCAGATGCCGCGGTCCGGGGTATTGCCCACGCCGAAGAACTTCGGCACGTCAACGTAGCCGTAGAAATCGAACCAGTCTTTCTTGGCGAAGGCTTCGTATTCGAGATACACGTCGTTATTCAGTTGCGGCCCGAAACGGGTGTGGTAGCTGCCCACCACGTTAACGCTCTGGTGCCACCAGTCGGAGACATATTGACTGTCTTTGCTATCAGCCATTGATGATGCACTGTAAGACGCTGCGAGCAGTACACCTGCTGCGAGAGCTATTTTTTTCATTTTATTACCACATGCTTAAAGGGCCATTTCCTGCCCGTTTAGAAAAGATGACAATGAGTCTGCCGACACCTGGCGTTGTCTTCACACAGAAACTCGGATGACGCGCGCATTATAGAAACCACTGACTGTAAGAATCTGTGATCCAGTTACGCATTTCGCGAATAGGTAATCGATTGCGTTCACATTTGTCAAATTATGTTTCATGCAAATTCACATTCGCTGTGATTTTTGTCATGTGTCGCGTTTTTTAGCGCAGTTTTTAAGCCAAATGACATCAGGGCGTCATCACGAGGTGGAAAAGAAAAAGCCGACGCGCGAGCGTCGGCCTTCATCAGCATCAGGAGAAAGTGCGGAACGTGAAATCAGTTTACCGCCGGCACCGCTTTGGCGATGTTTTCTTGGCGGAACGCCACCTCTTCACCGTTTTTGACCTCCCAGCTGGCGACCGGAATATCGGTTTTGGGCGCCGCCGCGACGACCGAACCGTAAATCAGCTTGTCGTCGCGGCGCAAAATATAAACATCGAGCTGATATTCATGCCGCAAATTCGCCGTAGTCAGGCGCACGGTATCGCCGCGCTCATAATGATGCACGTCGATTTCAGGCTGCTGAATAAATTGAATGTCACTTCTCATTGTCGTCGTTCCTTCAGGCAACATGGCTAGTTAAATTCTAGTTCAACATTGCGGCGATGGCGGATAATTTCCGTTAATTTCCGCGAGTTGCCCGCCAACAGATCAGCGAGCCCAGGGTGACCATCGCTACGCCCTGCCAGAAATTGGCGGTCAGCGAGGTGTGCAGCACCAGCGCGGCGAACACCGCCGACAGCACCGGGGTAAAATAGGAGACGGTCGCCAGCAGCGTCATGTTGCCGTGCAGAATGCCGACGTTCCAGGCGGCATATCCCGCCCCCATCGCCACCCCGGCGCACAGCAACGTCACGGTCACGCCGACGCTGAACTGCATGCCGCTTTCCGCGCTGAAGGCGTACTTCAGCCACAGCGCCAGCGCGGTCAGCGCGATAAACAGCACCACGCCGTTGCTGCCCTGGGCGATCTTCTTGGTCAGGTTGCAATACAGCGCCCAGATCACCGCGCCGCTGAACGCCAGCGTATAGCTGAGCGGATTGCTGCGCACGTTGGCCAGCATCTGCGCCGGTGACCAGCCGCCCTCGCCGCTCATGATCCAGCCGATGCCGAACAGCGACAGCAGCAGCCCCGGCAGCAGCCACCATTTCGCCTTTTGGCCGTTGAGCGCCAGCGCCATCAGCACGGTGAAACAGGGCCACAGGTAGTTGATCATGCCCACTTCTATCGCCTGCAGGCGGGTATTGGCGTAGCCGAGCGACAGCGACAGGCAGATCTCGTAGCTGACGAACAGCAGGCTGCCGACGATCAGGTAAGGCCGCGGAAAGCTGCGCCATTTCGGCACGCCGAGCGCCACCAGCAAGAACGCCGCGCTGACGCTGTAGATCATCGCCGCGCCGCCGACAGGCCCCAGCCCTTCGCTGACGCTTCTGATCAGGCCGACGACGCTGCTCCACAGCACAATGGCCAATAAACCGAACAACGTGGCGCGGGTACGCGAGGGCAAAGCGGGCATAAGGCAGGTCCAATAGGTTATTTTTTATCAGGTTTTTCACTCTACTGCCGCACGTGCCAAAAAGAAAGGCGGGAAACTCCCGCCTGTGAATTTATTGCTGCGGTTGCCGCTCCAACTGCGGCGGCGGCTGGCGAAAGCGTCGGGTCAGCCAGGCCAAATAGCCGAAGCCCAGCGTCGCCCAGATAAGCCCCATGGTCAGCGAGCTTTTCTCCAGGTTCAGCCACAGCACCCCTACCGTCAGCGCCCCCACCAACGGCAGGAACAGGAAGTTGAAGCGATCCTTCCAGCTTTTGTTGCGCCCTTCGCGAATAAAGAAGTGGCTGATCACCGACAGGTTAACGAAGGTAAAGGCCACCAGCGCGCCGAAGTTGATCAGCGCCGTGGCGGTCACCAGATCGAATGACAGCGCCGACAACGCCACCAACCCGACCATCAGTACGTTCAGCGCCGGCGTACGCCATTTGGGGTGGATATAGCCGAAGAATTTCTCCGGGAACACGTTGTCACGCCCCATCACGTACAGCAGGCGCGACACGCTGGCGTGCGACGCCAGGCCGGAGGCCAGCGTGTTGATAAAGGTCACGCACAGGAAGATCGATTGGAACAGCTTGCCGCCGACGTACAGCGCAATCTCCGGCAGTGCGGCGTCGGGCTGATGAAAGCGTTGAATGGACGGGAAAAACAGCTGAATGAAGAACGACACGCTGATAAAGATCACCCCGCCGTACAGCGCGGTCAGGAAGATGGCGCGCGGGATCACCTTGGCGGCGTCGGGCGTCTCTTCACACAGCGTGGTGACTGCGTCAAAGCCGAGGAACGAGAAGCACAGGATAGTCGCGCCGGTAATGATCGGCAGCAGGTGCGCATTCTCGCTGAGGAACGGCCGCAGGCTCCACACCGTACCCATCCCCTCGCCGTTGTGCAGGCCGCGTACCACCAGGTAGATAAATACCAGAATGATCGCCACCTGCGCCAGTACGAACAGGGTATTGAAGTTGGCCACCAGATTGACGCTTTTCAGGTTGATGGCGGTGATCAGAATCACGAAGCCCACCACCCACACCCAGGGCGGCACCTCCGGGAACAGCGCGGTCAGGTAGATCTTGGCCAGCAGCGTGTTGATCATCGGCAAGAACAGATAGTCCAGCAGCGACGACCATCCCACCAGGAAACCGACGTGCGGGTTGATCGCCTTCTGCGCATAGGTGTAGGCGGATCCGGCGGTGGGAAACTGGCGCACCAGTTTGCCGTAGCTGATGGCGGTGAACAGCACGCCGGCCAGCGCCAGCAGGTAGGAGGTCGGCACATGGCCGTCTGTGAGGCCGGAGACGATGCCGAAGGTGTCAAACACCGTCATCGGCGTCAGATAGGCCAGGCCCATCATCACCACCTGCCACAGCTTGAGGGATTTGCGCAGCTGCGGTTTGCCCGCCTGGCCGCCGTCGATGGCTTTAGTCGTCATGGCATTTCCCCTTTTGGTCCTCTGCTGTCAACCGTGCAACGTCATTCAGAGAGGCCGCAGGGAAACTGCTGCTCAGGCGGCGGGAAAAACGGGTTGGGATCGCTGTCGGGCGGCCGGCGACCGGCCCGTCGGCACTGCGGCACAGGCAAACGTCTGCGCAGGGGGATGACTGAGTCATGGTTATTTCCTCGTCGGCGTCCTGTACGCCGTGATAGAAGAAATTCTGTACCGCAGCGCGCAGCCTCGCCGGCCACAGGAGAGCCGATGAAATGCGCCGGACGCGCGCGGTAGTCACAGGGTGAGCGGGATCAGGCGTTTTTCAGCATCCACTCGATCTCGGTTTCGGTGATCAGGCGCTCAAACTGCACCAGCTCATCGGTTTTGCAGGCCAGGTAGACATGGCTGAAGCGTTCGCCCAACAATGCATTGAGCACCGGCTGATGTTCGAACTCGTACAGGGCGTCGCTCTGGCGGATCGGGAACGGCAGCCCGTCCTGCTCCAGCCCGTTGCCGGTCACCGGCTCAGGCAGCGGCAATGCGGTTTCCAGGCCGTAGACGATGCCGGCCAGAATGGTCGCCATCACCAGATACGGGTTGGCGTCGGCGCCCGCCACGCGATACTCCACCCGGTGGTTATCGCGATCGCCGCAGGGAATGCGCAGCGCCACGGTGCGGTTGTTATGCCCCCAGGAGGCCTGGGTCGGCACATACATGCCGGGCTGGAAGCGGCGGTAGGCGTTGACGTTCGGCGCCAGCAGCGCCATCGAGGACGGCATCAGGGCGATCATGCCCGCCAGCGCCTGTTTCAGCAGCGCCGAATCTTCGCCGTCGTCATCGGCGAACACGTTGTCGCCTTGCGCATTCAGCATGCTGATGTGCACGTGCATGCCGCTGCCGGCGTGCTCTTCATACGGCTTGGCCATAAAGGTCGCCTGCATATTGTGGTTCTCGGCCACCATGCGCACCAAGCGCTTCAGCGCCAGCGCATGGTCGCAGGCCTGCAGCACATCATCGGTATGGTGCAGGTTGACCTCGAACTGCCCCGGCGACGCCTCCGCCACCGCGCCGTCCGCCGGAATGCCCTGCAAACGCGCCAGTTCGTCGATCTCGCTCAGCACGTCGGCGAAATGGTTCAGGTTATCGACGGAGTACACCTGGCTTTGGGTGTTGCGTTCTTGCGTGCCCGGCGCGCACGGCGGCTGCAGATACCCCTCCGCATCGCGTTGACGATCGATGAGATAGAACTCCAACTCTACCGCTACCACGGGGGAAAGCCCGCGCTGACGCAAACGCTGCCACACTCGGTTCAGCACATTGCGCGGTTCAACGTCAAAGGGAGTGCCATCTTCATCCAACATGGTGAGCAGCACCTGTGCGATATATTGCGGGTCCGCCGCCGACGGCGTCAGCGTGCCCGGCACCGGCACGCACACGTGATCCGGCTCGCCCAACTCCTGCCCCAGCCCGGCCTCTTCCACCACGTTGCCGAGAATATCCATCGCAAATACCGACGCCGGGAAGTAACAGCCTTTTTCCAGCTTATTCAGACCGCCGACCGGGATGCGTTTGCCGCGGAAGCTGCCGTTCAGATCGGTCAACAGGACGTCGACATGTTGGGTTAACGGATAACGTTCCAGATACTTCTTCACTTCGCGCTGGAACGCGCTACTTCGTCTCTCTTCACTGTGCTGAACAAAGTTTTCCACTTCTACGATGTTGGTCTGCATGGTTCACCCGCCGTTTGTGTTTTGCTGTCGTCGATGTTTATTGACCGTCTTGTTCAATATAATGCCCACAAATGAAACGTAGATGAAACAAATTTGTTTTGCAAGTGTTACTTTTGGTTTGAATATTGGCCAATCGACTGCTAGATTTATAGAATATTGAACGAAATCGGCGGTGGAGAAGCTTATCGTTCATAATTTCGAACGTACCAAGGGGATAGCATGGACAATATATTTAACAGACCAGTCATCGGCGTCGTCATGTGCAGGTATAGGTTAAACGGGCACCTTACGCAGACCTTGCAAGAAAAGTACCTGAATGCCGTTATCACCGCCGGCGGTTTACCGATCGCCCTGCCGCACGCGCTGGCGGAGCCTGAGATGCTGGCGGAACTGTTGCCGCGCCTCGACGGCATTCTGTTGCCCGGCAGCCCCAGTAATGTGCAGCCGCACCTTTATGGTGAAAACGGCGATGAGCCTGACGCCGATCCTGGCCGAGACGCGTTGAGCCTGGCGCTGATCCGCCAGGCATTCGACAGGCGCATTCCCCTTTTCGCCATTTGCCGCGGCATGCAGGAAATGGTGGTCGCCACTCAAGGCACCCTGCATCGCCGCTTGTACGAACTGCCCGAGCTGCTGGAGCATCGTGAAGATCACGACCTGCCGCTGGAACAGCAATACGCCCCCGCCCACGAGGTCATCGTTCAGGAAGGGGGGCTGCTTTCGCAACTGATACCGGATTGCAACAGATTCTGGGTGAACTCGCTGCACGGCCAGGGCGCCAAAACCCTGGGCGCGAGCGTTCGCATCGAGGCGCACGCCGCCGACGGGCTGGTGGAGGCGATCAGCGTACGCGATCAGCCTTTCGCGCTCGGCGTGCAGTGGCACCCGGAGTGGAACAGCGACGAGTACGCCCTGTCGCGCCTGTTGTTTGATGGTTTCATTACCGCCTGTCGGAACTATCAAAAGGAAAAACGCCCATGAGCGACGTCAGCTTGGCACCGGGAAAACGTCTGTCGCAGATCCGTCAACAATTGGGGTTGTCGCAGCGCCGGGTCGCCGAACTGTCTGGGTTAACCCACAGCGCCATCAGTACTATCGAGCAAGACAAGGTCAGCCCGGCCATCAGCACGCTGCAAAAGCTGCTGACGGTATACGGTCTGTCGCTGTCGGCGTTTTTCGCCGAACCGGAAAAACCGGCTGAGCCGCAGATCGTGATAGACAGCGACGACCTGATCGAGATCGGCAGCCAGGGCGTATCGATGAAGCTGATCCATAACGGCGATCCGAATCGCACGCTGGCAATGATGATCGAGACCTACGAACCGGGCACCACCACCGGCGAGCGCATCAAACACCAAGGGGAAGAGATCGGCACGCTGCTGGAAGGCGAAGTGGTGCTGCAGGTCAACGGCCAGAGCTATCACCTGCAGGCCGGGCAGAGCTACGCCATCAATACCGGCATTCCCCACAGTTTCAGCAACACGTCGGCGCGCATTTGCCGGATTATCAGCGCCCATACGCCGACGACATTCTGATCAACGGAGCCAGGCATGAACTTTCACCATTTGCAGTATTGGCAACAACGGGCGCAGGCCCTGAAGATTGAGCACCAGCTGTTTATCGACGGCCGCTACCAGCCGGCCGCCGCGGGGAAACGTTTCGCCGTCGAAGATCCCGCCGGTCGCCGTGAGCTGGCGCAGGTCGCGCGCGGCGAAGCCGCCGACATCGATCGGGCGGTCAGCGCGGCGCGCGCCGCCTTTGAACGCGGCGACTGGGCCCAGGCCGCGCCGGCGCAGCGCAAAGCCACGCTGCTGCGCTTCGCCGAGCTGATGGAACAGCATCACGAAGAGCTGGCGCTGCTGGAAACGCTGGACACCGGCAAACCGATTCGTCACAGCCTGCGCGACGACGTGCCGGGCGCTATCCGCTGCATCCGCTGGTACGCCGAAGCGATCGATAAGGTGTACGGCGAAATCGCCCCCACCGGTCGCGAGGCGCTGGCGCTGATCGAACGCGAGCCGATCGGCGTGGTCGGCGCCATCGTGCCCTGGAACTTCCCGTTGCTGCTGGCCTGCTGGAAGCTCGGCCCGGCGCTGGCCGCCGGCAACAGCGTGGTGCTCAAACCCTCCGAAAAGTCACCTCTGAGCGCCATCCTGCTCGGCAAACTGGCGCAACAGGCCGGGCTGCCGGACGGCGTGCTGAACGTGGTGCCCGGCTACGGCCACGACGCCGGCAAGGCGCTGGCGCTGCACCGCGACGTCGACGCCCTCACCTTTACCGGCTCTACGCTGGTGGCGAAACAGCTGATGATTTACGCCGGCGAATCGAACATGAAACGCGTCTGGCTGGAGGCCGGCGGCAAAAGCGCCAACATCGTCTTCGCCGACTGCCCGGATCTGGATCAGGCCGCCCGCAGCGCCGCCGCCGGCATCTTCTACAATCAGGGGCAGGTGTGCATCGCCGGCACTCGCCTGCTGGTCGAAGCGAGCATTGAGCAAGCGTTCCTGCAGGCGCTGCGCAAACACGCGGCGGCTTTCGTGCCCGGCGATCCGCTCGATCCCGACACGGTGATGGGCACGCTGATCGACAGCGGCCACTGCGAGAAAGTGGCCGGCTATATCGATCGGGGGCTGAGCCAGGGCGCCGCGCTGTTCCTCGACGGGCGCGACCATCCGCAGGGCGACCACGCCGGCTATCTGGGGCCGACCATCCTCACCCAGGTGGACAATGCCATGAGCGTGGCGCGCGATGAAATCTTCGGCCCGGTGCTGGCGGTGACGGCGTTCGACGACGAGCAACAGGCGCTGCAGCTGGCCAACGACAGCGACTACGGCCTCGGTGCCGCGGTCTGGACCCGCGATCTGGCGCGCGCGCACCGCATGGCGCGCCAACTGAAGGCCGGTACGGTGTTCGTCAACAACTACAACGACGGCGACATGACCGTGCCGTTCGGCGGTTACAAGCAAAGCGGCAACGGCCGCGACAAATCGCTGCATGCGCTGGACAAATTCACCGAATTGAAAACCACCTGGATCTCGCTGGAATAAGGGCTTACATCATGACTGAACACGTAAAAAGCTATTATGCGGCCACGGCCAACGCACATCAGCCCTATCCGCAACTGAATGAATCGATCGAGTGCGACGTCTGCGTGATCGGCGGCGGCTATACCGGCCTCTCCTCCGCGCTGTTCCTGGTGGAAGCCGGTTACGACGTGGTGGTGTTGGAAGCGGCGCGCATCGGTTTCGGCGCCAGCGGCCGCAACGGCGGCCAGTTGGTCAACTCTTACAGCCGCGACATTGATGTGATTGAAGAGCGTTACGGCGCGGAAAGCGCCCGCCTGCTCGGCAGCATGATGTTCGAAGGCGCGGAGATCATTCGCAGCCGCATCAGCCGCTACGCCATCGACTGCGACTACCGCCCCGGCGGTATCTTCGCCGCCCTGAACAACAAGCAGTTCCATGCGCTGATCGAGCAAAAACGCAACTGGGAGCGCTACGGCAATACCCAGCTTGAGCTGCTCGACGCGGACCGGGTGCGCCAGGAGATCGCCAGCGATCGTTACGTCGGCGCGCTGCTCGATCACAGCGGCGGCCACATCCATCCGCTCAATCTGGCGCTGGGCGAGGCCGAGGCGATTCGCCTGCAGGGCGGGCGCATCTTCGAGCAATCGGCGGTGACGAACATTCGCCACGGCGAACCGGCGCTCATCAGCACCGCCAATGGCCAGGTGAAGGCGCGCTTCGTCATCGTCGCCGGCAACGCCTATCTGGGCGATAAGCTGGAGCCGCGGCTGGCCAAGCGCAGCATGCCGTGCGGTACCCAGGTGGTGACCACCGAACCGCTGGCGCCGGAGATAGCGCAGGCGCTGATCCCGCAGAATTACTGCGTGGAGGACTGCAACTACCTGCTGGATTACTACCGCATCACCGCCGATCATCGTCTGCTGTACGGCGGCGGCGTGGTGTACGGCGCGCGCGATCCGGACGACATCGATAACCTGATCCGGCCGAAGCTGCTGAAGACCTTCCCGCAGTTGAAAGGCGTGCGTATCGACTATCGCTGGACCGGCAACTTCCTGCTGACGCTGTCGCGCATGCCGCAGTTCGGTCGGCTGGAGAATAACGTGTACTACATGCAGGGATACAGCGGCCACGGCGTAACCTGTACCCATCTGGCGGGCAAGCTGATCGCCGAGCTGATGCGCGGCGACGCCGAACGCTTCGACGCCTTCGCCAAGCTGCCGCACCTGCCGTTCTTCGGCGGACGCAATCTGCAGATCCCGTTCACCGCCATCGGCGCGGCCTACTACACGCTGCGCGATCGCATCGGCGTCTAAAACAACAGGCCCGGTCATAATGGCCGGGCCTGCGCATTAACGCTTAGACGATCTTCGGTTGGCCGTCCGAGGCGGTCGCCCCGCCATCGACCGGAATGTTGGCGCCATTGATAAAGCTGGCGTCGTCGCTGGCCAGAAACGCCATCACCGCCGCCACTTCTTCCGGCTCCGCCGCACGCCCCAGCGCGATGCGCTCATTGAACTTGTCGCGGATCTCCTGCGGCCAGCCGTTGGTCATGTTGGTTTTGACCAGGCTCGGGCAGACCGAGTTGATGCGCACGCCGTCACCGCCGTGATCCAGCGCCATGGCCCGCGTCAGGTTAACCACCGCGCCTTTCGCCGCGCAGTAATAGGCCGCGCCCCAGTCACCGCCCAGGCCGGACACCGATGCGGTATTGACGATGCAGCCTTTGGTTTTCAGCAAGTGCGGCAAGGCGAATTTGGAACAGAACACCACGCCGTCGATATCGACCCCGGCGATGCGACGCCAGTCGTCGATGCTGGTTTCCAGCACGCTGCCCGCCACGTGTACGCCGGCGTTGTTCAGCAGGACGTCGATGCGGCCCAGTTTTTCCGCCACCTCGTTCATCATTTTTTCAACCGCCACGTGATCGGAAACGTCGATATGCACCGCCATCGCGCGGCCCTTCGGCAGCGAAGCGGCGACCTTGTCTACCGCTTCCTTGGCCCAGTCAGCCAGCACCACAATGGCGCCCTCGGCGGAGAAACGCCGCGCCGCCGCTTCCCCCATGCCATTGCCCGCACCGGTGATAACCACGACTTTATTGTCAAAACGCATGAGACCTCCTCCATGTAAACGCATTTATATAAGTCATACAAATCTCATTGCCCCGAGGATAAGACGCAGGCTCCCTGAGAGCCAGTCAAAACGTGCGGTTTATTAACCAAAATGAGGTATGCGAGTCATTTCAATGCGCTGGATTAATCTTTATCGGATTTTGGCCAACATATTGATGGAGATAATAAAATTGCGGCCAGTCACTATTTTCCTGGCGGATTGTCAGCAAGCGGGATTATTGCGGATAGACGGTTATGGCCGCTCAGAGATAAGCGATGCGAATGAAAAAAGCAGCCGCCCGCCGGCGGCCGCGACTATTTTTTCTCGATGGGGATCACCAGCAGATCGACGTTCAACTCATTGATCGCCTGACGCGCCGAAGAAACCAGCCGGCTCCAGACATCGTGGTGATGGCCGAAGATCACCAGATCGAACCCTTTTTCCTTCGCCACCCGATTCAGCTCTTCCGTCAATGCGCCACGGCTGACGATCACCTCTTCCACCGGATAGGAAGACTGCCCTTTGATCGCATTGAGCATATTCTTCACCCGCTCCGAAAACGTGCGATCGGTGTAGTTGTAATCTCCCACGCCCAGATCGACATAATAACCGGCGCGGTGAATATCGATATAAATCAGTGAAAGTTTGGCCTGGAGCGCGGCGGCCAACCTGGCGCCCTTGCCCAACAGGAACTCGGCGTCTTCGCTGAGATCCGTGGCGACAACGATATGCTGATAAGCCATGACGGCGGCCCTCCGCGTCAAACCCATGAACAGGATGGCGTTCCTTGCCGCATGTTTCTCATGCACCTTAAGTTTAGCCCCGCGCCTGCTGCAGTGTCGTTCCATTTATGGAACGATGCATCCCGGCTTTAGGCTCTACCGGATTTCTCTCCTCTCCCTACACTGTAGGCAAGTGCTGAGTTTCAGCCTTATCAATCAAAGAAGATACCCACTGACCTCACGACGAAAAAAGGAAGACACCATGAGCACTCCAGCCAACTTCAACGGCCAGCGTCCTGTTATTGATGCTAATGACGCGGTCATGCTCCTGATTGACCACCAAAGCGGTCTGTTTCAGACCGTCGCCGATATGCCGATGACCGAACTGCGCGCTCGCGCCGCCGCCCTCGCCAGCATCGCCACCCTCAGCAAACTGCCGGTGATCACCACCGCCTCGGTGCCGCAGGGCCCCAACGGCCCGCTGATCCCGGAAATTCACCAGAATGCGCCGCACGCGCAATACGTCGCCCGTAAAGGGGAAATCAACGCCTGGGACAACCCGGACTTCGTGGCGGCGGTCAAAGCCACCGGCCGCAAAACCCTGATCATCGCCGGCACCATCACCAGCGTCTGCATGGCCTTTCCGTCCATCAGCGCGGTGGCCGAAGGCTATAAGGTCTTCGCGGTAATCGACGCCTCCGGCACCTACTCGAAAATGGCGCAGGAAATTACCCTGGCGCGCGTGGTACAGGCGGGCGTGGTGCCGATCGACACCGCCGGCGTCGCCTCCGAGCTGCAGGGCAGCTGGAATCGCGCCGACGCTCAGCAGTGGGCCGAAGTCTACACCAAAATCTTCCCGGCCTATCAGCTGCTGATCGAGAGCTACCTCAAGGCGCAGGACGTGGTGAAAAATAACGAACTGCTGGACTCGCAGCGTTAAGATCGCGGGTATAAAAAACCCCGGCCAAGGCCGGGGCTATTAATCGTGTGCCGGTGACTTTCCCGGCTGTCATGTTATGGCGTAAGCGTCCATCCCACACTCCAACATTACGCAGCCTAAGCGCGACTTTTTCACAACAGAAAAATAGACTGAAACGCGGCGTTATTAATTCTGCGGCAATCTGTTTTTCTGTTGCCAATAATCATTAATTATTGGAACGTCATCGAGGAATCGAACCCCAGTCCGCCAACGAATAATTTCGCTGCCGCTCTTCCTGCTGAGCTAATGACGTATCGAGAAAGACTCCGGGCGAACCCGGAGTTTATTCAGGCTGAGGATTTCATTGCTTAACTGCTCCGGCTTAAACCATCATCGCTGTCGTAAGAAATTGCACCTCGGCCAAAAATTATAACGCGACCACGTTGCCGGCAGAAGGCCCCTTCATGCCATTTTCGATAGTGAACTCAACCTGTTGGCCTTCGTCCAGCGTTTTGAAATCGTTGCTCTGGATAGCGGAGAAGTGTACGAACACATCTTTGCCGCCGTCTGCCGGGGTGATAAAACCAAAGCCTTTACCTGCATCAAACCATTTTACCAAACCCGTCATTTTATTGGACATAGAGATATTTCCTTTATATTTTTGCGACGCCATAGGGCGATAGAGGTCTGTTTTTATTGGAAACTTATGGGGCACTAGAGAAGAGAATTCGCGGAAGAAGAGGTATCTGAGGGATATCGCTAATACTGAGAACTGCTTTACTAAAACTGCTTTCATAAGGTCTGTACTACAAACCGATGACGCTATTTACACACAGCTAAATTATTTAAGCAAGATATATTTTAAATTATATTCATCTGCCTCATAAATTTATTACCGCAAAGCACCGCCTACATCTGCCGCCAGCTCAGGGTTTTCGGCGCGGCGTTCGGGGTGAAAAATAACGAACGATTGGACTCGCCGCGCCGGGGCCGATCATGAACGCGCAAACAGCCGCCGATTCCGCGTTCTGCTCTTCCCTTCACGCGAAACTACTCCCTGCTATAACACTGAAGAAAACCGCTTAATCGTCATGAAAGAGAAATAAAAGCTTAATAAATCAATCTGTTCTCGACACTGGCGCATTATCGTTGTTAGGATAATTATTTTACTTTACAGGAAATGACCTCAAGGATGGCTATGATGGGCAAAAGAACACTGATGCTGACGGCGCTGACGCTCAGTTTGGCGGGCTGCCAGCCGGCACCGCCAAGCTATGTGGAAAACGCGAACGCCTTGATAGCCAAACAAATCAGCGCGATTGGCCCGCAAGCGGCGCAGTGCAAATTTGCCCAAGACGGCGATTATTGGATTTCGGCTTGCTCATTGGGCAACGCGCGCCACGCGCCGGTATTCGCCCTGTTAGAGCAGGAAGGCGTCATGCAGGCTAACGACAATCTGGCGATCGCCGTCGTGCCGCTCAACGAGCAAGCTCGGCACTTTGCGCGCGATCCGCGTTTCACTATCCCGGTAATGCAACGCCGCATTTCCGTGGACGCGGATCAAGCGTTCAATCGCTTATTTGCCCAACCATCGCGTTAACCCTCCCCTTCAGCCGATGATTGCGATCCCCAGCCGCTCCAGCAGTTGAGCGGCCTGGTGACTGTCCATTTTAACGCCCTGCAGATCGGTGGTGCGCAAATCCAACTCGCCCAGTTCCGCGTTGCTCAGATCGCACTGGGTGACATCGGCGGCGCGCCAGTCAAAACCGGAGAATTCGCCGCCGGACAGATCGGAGCCGCTGAAGCTGGCGCCGAGCACCTGCGCGCCGTGCCAACGGTTTTCCCACAGCTCGCATTTCTCCAACACCACTTTGGCAAAATTGGCGTAGCTCAGGTTGCTCTTGGTGATATAGGCGCTGCAAAACCAGGTGCGGCTGGTGATCATATTCATAAAGCTGGCGCCGCGAAAATCTGCTCCCTGCGCGCGACATTCGCGGATCTCCAACCCCAATGCGTCAACGTGGCGGAAATCGGCCATCGATAAATCGCAGCTTCTAAAACTCGCGTCTTTCAGGATCGCGCGGCTGAAGTTACCGCCCTGTCGGCTCTCGCGATCGTAAAATTGACAGCCGATAAATTCGGTGCCGGTCAGATCGGCGCCCGAAAAATCACACAGCATAAAGCTGCCGTTTTCAATTTTTTCGCCGGTAAAGCGGTTACGCGCGATCTTCTCACCCTTCAGCGCCAGGCTCATTGCAACACCCCTGTTTATTTATACAGTCAGTGCAGCATTTAATCCTATTCCGGCACGGTTGGCAACCGCCGTCGAGCAAAGGCGCGAGAGCGGAATATGAACGAGCACCTGATGATGGCTTGAGCCGCTGGCGTCGTAAAAGACCGCAGTAATCGGCGCAAAAAAAAACCGCCCGATACGGGCGGTTGACGTGACGGCGAACCGTTACTTCAGGGCTTCCTGAATAGCGTCGGCCATCGGGCCGATGTGCTTCTCCGCCGCCTTCAGCTGGAAATCCACGCCGTTGCCATCGTTGGTGTCTGACAGCGTAGCCTTGATAAGCTCCAGTGCCGCCTGCACCGCCACCAGCCGCTTGTGCTGTTCGTCCGTAACCGGTTCGGCGCCCATGTTTGCCGGATAGTAATGCTCTAACATCGCGATCTCCTTTTGATGACGTTAAACCTTAACCTACCAGAAAACCGCGCATTTATTAAGGAAACCGCGCCCGGCGCGGCCGAGTGACGATAAATTGCACTATACTGGATACTGGGCAAACACTCTCCCCTGTTACAGGATCATCGCCATGTCATTCCAGGGAAGCTGCCACTGCGGCGCCGTCACCTTTACCGTGGACGCCGAACTGCCGACCGAAGCCCTCAGCTGCAACTGTTCGATTTGCCGCCGCAAAGGGCTGCTGCTGTCGTTCTTCCCCATCAGCGCTTTCACGCTCAACAGCGGTCAGGACCAGCTCAGCACCTACACTTTCAATCACCACAGGATCCGCCATCAGTTCTGCCGAGTCTGCGGAGCCCAGCCCTTCGCCTACGGCACCGCGCCAGACGGCGCCGCGATGTGCGCCGTTAACCTGCGTTGCGTGCCGGACGTCGCGCTGGATGCGTTACAGATCCACAGCTACGACGGGGCCAGCGTCTGAGCGAATCGCTCGCTCAGTCGAAGGCGACCCAGCCGGCGTCGGTTTCGGCGGATTGCACGCAGCGCGCCACCCACTTCACGCCCAGCGCGCCGGCCTGCACGTCCGGGTACCAGAAGTCGGCCAGGAAGGCTGCGTCGCGCCGATCGGTGGCGTCCATCGCCAGCGCGAAGCGGCGGTAGAGATTCGACCAGGCTTCAAACAGCCCCTCCGCATGGCCGCCGCCGATGCGATCGTCCGCCAGCGCCGACGCGGCGAGATACGGCATGCCGCGCTCCAGGATCCGCACCGGCTCGCCCTGCACTTCGAAGCGCAGCTGATTGGGTTGTTCATCCCACCACTCCAGGCTGGCCTTTTCACCGACAATGCGCACCTTTTGGCCATGCATCGAACCGCAGTTGACCGCCGAAGCCCACACGGAGCCGATGGCGCCGTTGTGATACTCCATCAGCACATAGGCGTTGTCCTCCAACGGCGCGCGCGACGGCACAAAGCTTTGTCGACTGCAGAGCAGCCGCCGGATCTTCAGCTGCGGCGCCATGGTTTCCGCCAGGAACAGCGTGTGGGTCGCCAGATCGCCCAGCACATAGCTGGGGCCGACAAAGCGCGGATCGACCCGCCAGCGAGTGCTGGGATTATCCTGCTCCACCGGCGCGGCGTGAAAGCCGTGGGCGAACTGCATATTCACCAGCCGAATTTCCCCCAGCCGGCCATCGGCAATCATCTGCCGCGCCTGCAAAATCATCTGGTGCCCGGCATAGCCGTAGGTCACGCCGATGACTTTGCGCTGCCGCTCGCACAGCGCCGCCAGCGCCTGCGCCTCTTCGACGCTGAAACACAGCGGCTTCTCGCATACCACGTGCAATCCCGCCTCCAGCGCCGCCCGGCAAATGGCGTAATGGGTGTTGTTCGGCGTGGCGATCGAGACCGCTTCGATGCCGTCCGCCCGCGCGGCTTCGGCGCGGAACATCTCGGCATAATCCGCATAACAGCGCTCCGCCGCCACGCCCAGACTCCGGCCAAAATCACGCCCGCGTTCGGCGTCAATGTCGAACGCGCCGGCCAACAGAGTAAACGCGCCGTCGCGCAAGGCCGCCGAACGGTGGATGTAACCGATCTGGCTGGTGCCGCCGCCGCCGACCATGCCCCAGCGCAACGATCTCGCCAAAGGTTTGCTGCCGTTGATCATCGTGTTTCTCCTGATTAAAAGCCGAGGCCGCGCAAGTAGCGCAAGCTGGCGGTGACGTCCTGCAGGCTGCCCTGCACATTGCGCGGATCGCGCTCCTGCTCGATAGTGATCCAGCCCCGGTATCCGCGCTCGGCCAACAGCGCGCGCAGCTGCGGATAATCGATCGCCCCGCTGCCCAACGGGCACATGACGCCCTCGGCGCAGGCGGTGAAGAAATCGACGCCGCGCGCCAGCACCTCGCGGAACACCTGCGGATCGACGTCTTTGAAGTGCAGATAATCGAGACGCTCAAAGTGCTTGCTCAGCCAGGCAGCCGGGTCCAGCCCGGCGTAATACAGATGGCCGGTATCCAGGCACAATCCGGCGGTGTGATGCGGAATGTCCGCCGCCAACCGGTCGATTTCGTCGGCGAACTCGATACAGCCGCCGGCGTGCGGATGCACCACCGGCCGCACGCCGTATTCCCGCCAGGCCAGTTCGCTGATGCGCGTAATGTGCCCAATCATCCTCTGCCACTCCCGCGGCGACAAACGCGGCGCTAAATCTGAACGCCCGGCGAACCTGGCGCGTTGCGGATTGCCGAAATCGATAATCACCAAGAACGGCGGCGCGGCGCGATCGCCCTCGGTCGGCTCCGCCCTGGGTGCCCGCGAGAGGTTGCGGCATATCCGATGAGTCAGGGCCAGCAGGCGCTCAATGTTCGCCTCGCTGACCAGATCGTCAAAAATCGTACCGGCCACCAGCGACAGGCGATGCTGCTCCAGCGCGGCACACAGCGCCTCGCTCTGCGTCGGCAGATAGCCCCATGGCCCCAGCTCGATGCTGCGGTAGCCGGCCGCCGACGCTTCTTGCAGAACCGTGGCATAGGGCGGCAAATGGGGGTTGTTAGGATCATCCACGCCCCAACTGCAGGGCGCATTGGCGATAGGCAAAGTCATGGCGACGGCTCCTTTTTTGCGGGGAATGCCGGCAGTATCAAACAAAAATTCCAAAATCATCAATAATGAAAATTTTATTTTTTGATAGAGATCGCGCTATTTTTGATAAATTATTTGATAGTTTTTAATCAAATCCAGGCGGCGCCTGGCTGCGCCCTGACCTCGGCAACCACCACTCAGCGGCCGTCAGAGGTTTTCTTTGGTGATCACATCGAAGCGATTAATGATGTGGCGTAATCCCGGTTGTTCATCGGCGGCGAGTAACGTCTCGACGATCGTGGCGGCCAATTCGGGAATGCGGTGGCACAGCAGCAGATCCACCGTGCCGTCGAGCAGCGCCATTTCACCGCCCTGCACCGGGCCGTGGCACACCAGCGTGATGTCGCGCTGCCGGCCGCTCTCTCGCAACGCCTGAATAATGCCCTCCACACCGCCGCTCGGCGCGTAAAGCGCCGCCAGTTCCGGGTGGTTCGCCAGCAGTTCACGCGTGACCCGGCGCGCCGTTTCCGCGTCCTCGAGGCTGCGCACCGGTTCCAGCACTCGCTGGCCGCTCATCTGCTCACGCAGGTAGGAGCGAAAACCGATCTCGCAGGCTTCCTGGCAAGTAAAACGGTTGTCGCCGATGATCACGCCGACGTCGCCCTGACGCCGGCACAGACGATCCACCGCCCAGCCGGCGGTGCGGCCCGCTTTTTGATTATCCAGACCGATGTAGCCGGCGCGGCTGGGCACCGATAAATCCGACAGCAGCGCGAAAACGTTGATGCCCGCCTGGGTGGCTTCTTCTACGGCATAGTGGATCAGGGGGTGATCCAGCGCCAGCACGCCGATCGCTTCCACCTGGCGGCTCAATTGGCTAATGGCGGCGGCGGTGTCGCCGATGGCATTGAGAGAGTGGAAGATGAACTGCGGCGGCTGACCCGGCTCATGATACGGCGCCGCTTGCGCCATCAGTTCATCAGCCAGTTGCGCATAGAAAGAGTGTTCACGCCGCAGCAGGATAAACCCCATTCTCAGGCGGCGCTCCGGCCTGCCCAGCACCGCCGACAGGCAGTGGGACTTCTCCAACGCGAACCCCAACTTTTTCGCCGCCTCAATCACCCGGCGCTGGGTGGCGGGCCGCACCGACGCGCGTTGGTTGATCACCCGATCGACGGTGGCGATGCCGACCCGCGCCTCTCTGGCGATGGCCGCCATGGTGGTTTTCTTGCCGCTCATGTTCATCTCCATCAACGATTTGATGGAAAAATATCATAGCCGTTGCCGCCCCTGATGTGACGCCGTTCGCGATTAACGGTAGACGGAGAACTTCTTGGTGAGCGGCTTAAGCTGTTCAGTGTCGCCGTAGAGCGCTACCGCTACGAAGTCCAACTGCTCGTAGGGGGTATTGGCGGTGTCGGCGATCTGCTGCTCGGCGGAATGCGACAGCATGGTGGTGGTGAAGAAGTTGGACAGCACGCCCTCCTCCTTGCATTTGAGGATCAGGTTGCTGAGCTGGCTGCTGTTCTTGGCCTGCAGGATGACGATCGGGTAGTGGCTCATATTGGCGCTGACGCCGTCGAGGCTGCTCGGGTACTGGTGAAACTCGCGCTGCTCGATAAGATCGGTGATGCCCGCCGTCAGATGGCAGGAGGCGTTAAACAGCGTGGCCGGTTCGTGGTTGCGGTTGAGGATGATGTAGAATTTTTTCTCGTTGTCGCTGTACATACTCTTCTCCTTGAATAGACAACCCTTTTTACCCAAGCCAAGGGCGGTTTTCAAGGCGAGATAAGGGCCGCGTCCGGCCCCGTGATAACGTTTCAGCCTCAGATCCCGCCTTCGCCCGGGCCCTGCGGCTGCGCCACCTGATGCAGCACGGTGATGTTCTGCAGGACAGTACCGCCGTCGATCGGTTTCATCTGGCCGTCGCGATCTTTATAGTGCGTCGGTTTGGCCCCGTGGAAGAACAGGCCGGCGTTGACCTGCACGCCCAGATAACCGGCGCTTGGCGGCAGGCGCTGCACATCGGTCCAGGGGTTGGAAACCGGCACGAACTGGAATCCCTCGCCCGTCTTCGCATACAGCGGACGCAGCAGCGTGACAAAGGCCATCAGCGGCGACAGCGCCTCTTTGAAGATCTGAACCGGCCGATCGACCGTCATCAGGAAGCCATGCGGCTGTTCCTCTACCGTGTCGAAGGTCAGGCTGCTGCTGATATCGTCACCCCGGCCACCGTAGCTCCACTCCATCACCGGCGCTCCGTTTTCATTCATCATCTCTGACATACACTGCTCCTTATAAATAAAATTGATCGGGCACGCTCGCTGCGTGCCGGAACAGTAAACCGCTGAACGGGCACCCGCGTCCACGCAGGGCGGCACGCTGGCGAACCAAACAACGAGGCGCGCAAAATAAAGCTCGAAATGAATAATTTCCCCGCGTGACAGCGCAGCATTTGAACGACTTCTGTCGTAGCGCAGACGCATAGTGAGGGCATTACCGCCACTGGAGAGTGTTATGACTGCGATTAAACCGAACGCCATTGACCGCGTTTCCCCCGCCGCCACGCCCTGGCTAGCCGTCATCAATGTGCTGTTCGCCGGCATCGCTGCGGCGCTGCACGTGGGCAAGGCCACCATTGCCTTGCCGGCGCTGCAGGCCGAGTTTGGCCGTTCACTGGAGACGCTAAGCTGGGTCATCTCGGCGTTTCCTTTCGTCGGGGTGTTCGGCGGCATCGCCGCCGGGCTGCTGGTGCGCCGCTGGGGCGATCGGCGCCTGCTGGCGCTGGGATTGCTGATCGTCAGCGCCGCCAGCTTTACCGGCGCCACGCTGCACGACTTCAGCGGCTTGATCGTCAGCCGCTTTGTCGAAGGCCTCGGCTTCGTCATCGTGGTGGTCGCCTCGCCGGCGGTGCTGAACCGCATCGTCGCCCCGGCGCAGCGCAGCCTGGTGTTCGGCATCTGGAGCACCTTCATGCCGGCGGGCATCGCCATTTCGCTGTTTTTCGGCCCTCACCTGGCGGGCTGGCAACAGAACTGGCAGGCCGGTGCGGCGCTGACGCTGCTGGCCGCGCTGCTGCTGCCGCTGACCACGCCGCGCCGCGCCGCCGACGCGCACGCTCCGCCGTTGCCGCTGCGGCAAGCGCTGGGCGCGATGCTGCGGGCGCGCCAGCCGCTGTTGCTGGCGCTGATGTTCACCGCTTACAACCTGCAGTTTTTCTCGGTGATGACCTTTTTACCGATCTTTCTGATGCAGCGCATCGGTCTGACGCTGGCGGCCGCCGGCGGCATCAGCGCGGCGGCGGTGGCCGTCAATATCCTCGGCAATCTCGCCGCCGGGTTCTTGCTGTCGCGCGGTCTGCGGGCCGGGAGCCTGCTCGCGGCCACCAGCCTGGTCATCGGCATCTTCGGCATCGGCATTTTCCTGCCGATGACGCCCAATGGCCTGCTGATCCCGCTGTGCTTCCTGTTCTGCGCCATCGCCGGCATGCTGCCCGCCACCATTCTGGCCGCCACGCCGGCGGCGACGCCAGAGCCCACGCTGCTGCCGCTGAGTCTGGGGTTGGTGATGCAGGGGAACTACCTCGGCCAGGTGATCGGCCCGGTCGCGCTGAGCGCCATCGTGGCCGCGGCCGGTTGGGCGGCGCCGGCTTGGCTGGTGCTGGCGGCGGCGGTGTCAGGGGCGGGATTAGCGCTGATTTATCGCCGCGGGCCACGCAATGCGGCGTAATGGCGCAATAATGAGAAAGGAGGTTCTATTTATTATTAGCGGTGCTGAATATTCCCTGGTGCGGGCGCGTGCTTATCGTGAAGGATAAGGCCAGTGATGATCCAGGCCCGACAATGACAAGGCGCCGGTCGCAACAAGATAAATCAGCAGACCGGCGAAAGCGATCAGCAATGCCTTTTCGATAACGGCAAGTCGTTTGTGTTCTGTCATTTGCATACTCCTGCGTGGTATCGGGCGAACGGCCGCCCTCATCAACACTAGAAAAGCCTGGCGCAGGGGGCAAGCGCAACACACAAAATGAAACACAATCAATAAATTTTGTTAACTATTTAGCGTTCTTTCTTTCCTTGCGCTGCCGCCTGAGCCTCGCGCGGCGCCCTCCTTTCCCCTTAGTAACCCTATGGAATACGCCGTTAAAAATCCCCTACCGGATAAGCAAAGGTAATGATAGTGTTGTTTTCATTCAGTTCATCTATGCTGAAAATTCATCTTTTGAGGGACGACTATGATGTCTAAAGGCATTTCCAAGGGATTCTTTATTCTGATCCTGTTCATCGTTACCGCCGCCTTTCTCGACGTGCTGGGGCCTTATTACTCCTCGGTGCTGTGGGCGGTTATTCTGGCGGTGATTTTCCATCCGGTGAAAAAGAAGTTGAAACAGTACGTCGGCGAACGCAACGGCGTGGTGTCGCTGCTGACGGTGGCGCTGATCTGCCTGATCGTGTTCACGCCGTTAGCGATCATCGCCTCATCGCTGGCGATGGAATTCAACATGATTTACACCAAGCTGCAGACCAACAACAGCCAATTGCCGACCATGCTTGCGGACTTCATGCGTCATCTGCCCGGCTGGGCGCAGCGCTTCCTGGCGGAACATAACCTCAACAGCGCCGCCGAGATCCAAAAACAACTTTCCGAGGTGGCGCTCAAGGGCGGGCAATACCTGGCGGGCAGCGTGTTCCTGATCGGCAAAGGCACCTTCAATTTCGTCGTCGGCTTCGGCGTGATGCTCTACCTGCTGTTCTTCCTGCTGAAAGACGGCCCGTACCTGGTGAACCTGGCGCTCGAAGCGCTGCCGCTCTCACAGCACGTGAAGCACCACCTGTTCGTGAAGTTCGCCGCCGTCTCCCGCGCCACCGTCAAGGGCACGGTGGTGGTCGCCGTGGTGCAAGGCGCGCTCGGCGGTCTGGCGTTTTACTTTACCGGCATCGACGGCAGCTTGCTGTGGGGCGCGCTGATGGCGTTCTTGTCGATCATCCCCGCCGTGGGCTCCGCCATCATCTGGGTGCCGGCGGTGATCTACTTCTTCGCCACCGGCATGCTGTGGAAAGGCATCTTCCTGGTGGTGTTCTTCGTGGTCGTAATCGGCCTGGTGGACAACATTCTGCGCCCGCTGCTGGTAGGCAAAGACACCAAAATGCCGGACTACCTGATCCTGATCTCCACCCTGGGTGGCATGGAGATTTACGGCATTAACGGCTTCGTCATCGGGCCATTGATCGCCGCGCTGTTCATCGCCTGCTGGAACATCCTGTCCGGTCGTGACAGCAAGGAAAACATCGAAGAGATCGACGAAGAATTCATCGAAGAAGGCAAGAATCATCCCGACGCGGCGGAGTAAGCCTCTCGCACCGTATCGCACCGGGGCCCGTTTGGGCCCCTTTTTTGTCTGTGGTATCCTTGCCGCGCTCACAAGGAAGAACGGGTTTCGTTGTGCTTATTCTCTACGCCACGCTGGCCATCGCCTTCACCCTGCTGTGCCTGCTGGCCTTTATCTCTTGCGCTTATCAGTTTTCGAAGCAGGGCGACGTCAAATTTTTGGCCTCGCTTTCCGTGCTGATCTTCGCGCTGCTGGCCTTCTATGCCGCTTATGGCTACGTCAGCACCTGGCTGCAACAGCAGGCGGTGGATGTCCGGCTGTATTAGCGCAGCGGGATGAAAAAGACCTGCTCCGGATCGCCGTCATCGAGATTGTCAATTTGGCCGCTGGCGACAAACCCGGCGTTCAACAGCAGCCGCTGCATCGACAGGTTGGAACGATTGGTGGAGGTGAACAGCTTCGGGTGCCGGCAGTGCAACTTAAGCGCCGCAATCAGCGCCTGCCCGACGCCCCGGCGGCGATAGCGCTCGCCGACCATCAGCATCTCGACAAAGCCGCAGCCGAAGAAGTGATAGTGCAGCACACCGTATCCCATCGCCATGCCCTGCTCCTCGGCAAGATAACAGACGCCCTGCCCGCACCAGGCGCGGATCTGCGCCGCGCGCTGCGGCTCGTATTCGGCGACGCTGTCGAGGGCGATCAGGGCTGCGGCATCGCTGTCGGTGGCCTGGCGAACAAACATGTTTTAATCCTCATGCTGATGGATAACGGCGATACCGCATCAACGAAACGGCAACCGCGGCGGGATAGTTTTTACATCCCGGTCGAATTTTGTAATCCTATTATAGAGTTACCAAAACACGCGCCAAGGAAGGAAAGCATTTCCCGATGAGCATACCGCAAATCTCCGCCGCCCTGCTGTTTACCCTGCTGCTGGCCGGCTGCCAGTTCCACAAAACCGTGTTCCCGCCGCCGTATATCGGCACCCCGCAAGAGATCGGCACCTACGAAGTGAAAGGGCTGACGTTCGTCACCACCGTCACCTTCAGCGGCCTGTTCGCCGAAGATCTGGTGCGCGAATACGCACAGAAACACCACTATCGCTACTATGTGGTAACGATGCGCAGCAACGGTTTTAAAGACCGAAGCGAGCGCGTGAGCGCGATGATGTATCGGTAGAGAGTGGCGCCACATGCCGTGAAATAATGCCGAAAAAACGGGCTTTAGCATGAGGAAGCGCTATACGAAATATTGCACAACCCAATACTCACAGGCCGCATGAAAATACGGCCTGTGACTTTGGTTTAATTGTCTGGCATCGCAGTGCCGTTTATTTTCACTGCGGACGAAATTCCAATACGCTGCTTTTGACCGCTTCGTAAACCGCGGCCGTTGGCGGTTTAGGCAAACGTGCATTGACGATTGCCTTTATCGCGGCCTGGCAAAGTTCCGGATCCCCTTGAACAGCCCGAATGCTGATCAGCATACCGTCCGGCGCCAGCTTGATGCTCAATGTGCAACGCTTGCCTGAGTAGGCTTCGGCATCTTTCAAATGGCTTTGAATCGCGGCCTGCAACTGGGCGATATAGTGTTCTTTCTCTTTTCCCGGCGCCTTTGGGTTGCCAAGGTTGGCGAAAAGATCGTCAACCTCTTTATTCACCGGATCGGTTTGGCTGGGGGCGGTGCTCTTGGCACACCCCGTTAATGCCAGCGCGAGCATCGCCGCCAATAATGTGGCGGCGCCGGTTTTAAAGCCTGAATGCGTGATTTTCATATCCCTGTCCTTATGGATGACTATCAGCCAAAATCAACGTGGTATTCGACAAGATCCCCGGCGCATACTTATACAGAATTAACGCCAAACCGCCAGAGACATTGCGAGTATCAAGCATCGGCATGCGGAGAATCGTGGGCCGATGATGACATGAAGCCATAGCGCCCCAGGCGGGGCGTACAGCTGAACACCCTGACCTATCGATAACCTTGTTATCCGAACGAGCAATCACTCCATCAATAAATTAAGTTATTCTTAATTTTTTATCCCATTAGAAGCACTTTCAACCCTGGCAATCTGGAAAATCTGCCTATACTTACTTTCCTGATATTAAATTCGTTTAAGTAACCAGGATGGTAGGTATGAAAAGCAAACGCCCCTTTGCCGCGCTGCTGGCGGCAACAGCATTGATGTCCCTGGTGGGCTGCGCTTCCAATCAGGCGATCAAAACGACGGACGGCAAAACCATTGTTACCGACGGCAAGCCCCAGATCGATAAAGATACCGGATTGGTCTCCTATCGAAATGCTGAAACGGGCAAAACGGAACAGATCAATCGAGACCAGATTGCAAACATGAGTGAGTTGAATAACTAAAAGGAGCTTCAAATGAAAAAAGCGCTTGTTCTTCCCGCGATCGCCCTGGTTGCCATCGCCGCACTGTCAGGCTGCACACGCACCAGCTACGCTATTCATACCCACGATGGCCGAACGATCATCAGTGACGGCAAACCGAAAGAGACTTCTGCCGGGTTGATCGGGTATACCGACGCCAATGGCGTCAAACAGCAAATCAACAAGACGGAAGTCAAAGAGGTGTCGGAAATCCCTCATTAAGGTTCCGATAATCTGAGCCTGCTAAAACCAAGGGAGCCGATGGCTCCCTTTCTATTCAAACAGTAAGCGCGCCCATTGGCGTTTAACGATAACGTCGATAAACGCCTGACATTTCAGCAGACAACGTTGCCAGGTTTGCCATACGGATCTCCCCTTTCCCGGCGTCGAACGGCTATAATCCGGTAAGTGGAGTTTTTTAAAACGATAAGGAGGGAGTATGTACAAAACTATTTTGGTTCCCGTGGATATTACCGAGCCGGAATTAACACAGCAGGTCATCCCGCATGTCAACGCGCTCGCCAGGCTCGAAGACTCCCACGTCCATTTCCTGGCGGTGATCCCGTCGCGCGCCACCTACGCGGCCTTCGGCTTTGCCGCCACGGCGGCGGTGGAAACCAAAGATGAAACCATTGCGATAGCGACCGAGGGGCTGGCGAAAGCGGCAAAACAATTCAGCGTACCCGAGGATCGAGTGACCACGCATGTCGCCGTCGGCGATCCCAAAGATCAGATCCTGGAACTCGCCGATGCGCTTAACGCGGAGATTATTGTGATGGGTTCCAACCGCCCTTCTGCAATGACTTACCTTCTCGGCTCGAATGCCACCGCGGTGGTGCGCCACGCCAATTGCCCGGTGCTGGTCGTGCGTGAATCGGCTAACGCTTAAAATCGCTTGCTCATTTGAACAATAAAAAAACGGGAGCCCTTAGGCTCCCGCTCTCATTCAAGCGCTGAACACACTTACATGTGTTTAACGATAGCATCGCCAAACTCTGAACATTTCAGCAGTTTAGCGCCTTCCATCAGGCGTTCGAAGTCATAGGTCACGGTCTTGGCGGCGATAGCGCCTTCCATGCCCTTAACAATCAGGTCAGCCGCTTCGAACCAGCCCATGTGACGCAGCATCATCTCTGCGGACAGGATGATGGAGCCTGGGTTCACTTTGTCCTGGCCGGCGTACTTCGGCGCGGTGCCGTGAGTCGCTTCGAACAGCGCGCAGTCAGAGCCGATGTTGGCGCCCGGCGCGATGCCGATGCCGCCTACCTGGGCCGCCAGGGCGTCGGAGATGTAGTCGCCGTTCAGGTTCATACAGGCGATCACGTCGTATTCCGCCGGGCGCAGCAGGATTTGCTGCAGGAAGGCGTCGGCGATCACGTCTTTAACCACGATCTCTTTGCCGGTGTTCGGGTTCTTGATCTTCAGCCATGGGCCGCCGTCGATCAGCTCGCCGCCGAACTCTTCGCGCGCCAGCTCATAGCCCCAATCCTTGAAGGCACCTTCGGTGAACTTCATGATGTTGCCTTTGTGAACCAGGGTCACGGAGTCACGGTCGTTGGTGATGGCGTATTCGATCGCCGCGCGCACCAGACGCTTGGTCCCTTCTTCAGAGCATGGCTTCACGCCGATACCGCACTGCTCCGGGAAGCGGATTTTCTTCACGCCCATTTCGTCACGCAGGAATTTGATCACTTTGTCCGCTTCGGCGGAGCCGGCTTTCCACTCGATGCCGGCGTAGATGTCTTCGGCGTTTTCGCGGAAGATCACCATGTCGGTCAGCTCAGGCTGTTTCACCGGGCTTGGAGTGCCCTGGTAGTAACGCACCGGGCGCAGGCACACGTACAGGTCCAGCTGCTGGCGCAGGGCCACGTTCAGAGAACGGATGCCGCCGCCGACCGGGGTGGTCAGGGGGCCTTTGATGGCGACGCGGTAGTCGCGGATCAGGTCCAGAGTTTCGTCCGGCAGCCACACGTCTTTACCGTAAACGTGGGTAGATTTTTCGCCGGTGTAGATTTCCATCCAGGAGATTTTACGTTCGCCGTGGTAAGCCTTTTTAACGGCCGCATCAACCACGTGGATCATGGCAGGAGTCACGTCAACGCCGATACCGTCGCCTTCGATGAACGGGATGATCGGGTTATGAGGAACAACCAGTTTACCCTGGGCGTCAACCGTGATTTTTTTACCTTCTGCCGGAACAACTACTTTGCTTTCCATCAACCTCTCCTTCAAGCGCAATTTTGTTAATGCTTTGTAAGATGCGTGTAGATACTACTTGAATATTCGGTCCGCGCCAATCCGAAACGGATTCGGTTATAATGCGCTTATCATCCGTAATCTCAACTGTTATGAAAAAATTCTCTGTTAGAAATCACAACGTTAAACGATTCAGCAAGCCGAATGCCGCCAAACCCGCCGCGCCGAAGGGGCCGCGTCGAATTGTGTTATTCAACAAGCCCTTCGACGTGTTGCCGCAGTTCACCGACGAAGCCGGCCGCGCCACGCTGAAAGAGTACATCCCCTTCCCCGACGTTTACGCCGCCGGGCGCCTGGATCGCGACAGCGAAGGGCTGCTGGTGCTGACCAACGACGGCCAGCTGCAGGCGCAGCTCACCCAGCCGGGCAAGCGCACCGGCAAAATCTACTATGTGCAGGTCGAGGGCGCGCCGCAGGAGAGCGATCTGGCGCCATTGCGCTGCGGCGTTACGCTGAAAGACGGCCCGACGCTACCCGCCGGTGTTGAGTTGGTGGCCGAGCCTCAGTGGCTATGGCCGCGCAACCCGCCGATCCGCGAGCGTAAATCCATCCCCACCAGTTGGCTGAAAATCACCCTGTTCGAAGGGCGAAACCGCCAGGTGCGTCGCATGACGGCGCATATCGGGTTCCCTACCCTGCGCCTGATTCGCTACAGTATGGGTAATCTTTCGCTGGGCTCACTGCAGCCTGGTGAATGGAAAAGCATCGATTCTCTGTAGACCGATAACTGATGGAGGCGCCATGAAATCCACGCCGATCGCGCTGCTGCTCGCCGCTCTGGCGGCCCCGTTCGCCGCCCAGGCCGCCAGCTTCGACTGCGCCAAGGCGGCAAGCCGCGATGAGCAAGCCATCTGCGCCAACCGCACGCTGAACGATTTGGATGTGCAAATGGCCACCCAATACCAATTGCTGCGCGGCCTGTTCGCCATGGGCGCGCGCGGCGCGATGCAGGACAGCCAGCAGGCCTGGCTGGCAAAACGCCAGCGGTGCGGTGGCGACACCGCCTGTCTGCTCAAAAGCTACCGCACCCGCATCGCCGAGCTGGACGATATCTATCGGCGCATCGACAAACCGCTGTAAGGAGACCGCATGTTCAAACCGCACGTCACCGTGGCCTGCGTAGTGCACGCCGCCGGCAAATTTTTGGTCGTCGAAGAGACCATCAACGGCAAAGCGCTGTGGAACCAGCCGGCCGGCCACCTGGAGGCCGACGAGACGCTGGTGCAGGCCGCCGAGCGCGAGCTGTGGGAAGAGACCGGCATCCGCGCCACGCCGCAGGTGTTTTTACGTCTGCACCAATGGATTGCGCCGGATCGCACGCCGTTCCTGCGGTTTTGCTTCGTCATCGAGCTGGAACAGCCGCTGCCGACCGAGCCGCACGACAGCGACATCGATCGCTGCCTGTGGTTGAGCGCCGACGAGATTTTGCAGGCGCCCAACCTGCGTTCCGCGCTGGTGGCCGAGAGCATTCGCAGCTATCAGCAGCCGGAGCGTTACCCGCTGTCGCTGGTCGGCAGCTTCGCCTGGCCGCATTGAGGGCACCGTGCAGCACAAGATGAACAGTGCGCCGGCGCGGGCAACGTGGTAAAATCCTGCGCTTGTTTTTATCAGCACGGTTCGTGTTCAAGTTCGTGAGATCCCCATGTCAGACAACAGCCAGAAAAAAGTAATCGTCGGTATGTCCGGCGGCGTCGACTCTTCCGTTACCGCCTATCTGTTACAGCAACAGGGCTATCAGGTCGCTGGGCTGTTCATGAAAAACTGGGAAGAAGACGACGACGAAGAGTACTGCTCCGCCGCGACCGATCTGGCCGACGCGCAAGCGGTCTGCGACAAGCTGGGCATCGAACTGCACACGGTGAACTTTGCGGCGGAATACTGGGACAACGTGTTTGAGCTGTTCCTGGAAGAGTACAAGGCCGGCCGCACGCCGAACCCGGACATCCTGTGCAATAAAGAAATCAAATTCAAAGCCTTCCTGGAGTTCGCCGCCGAAGACCTGGGGGCCGATTTCATCGCCACCGGCCATTACGTGCGCCGCCAGGACGTGGACGGCAAAAGCCGCCTGCTGCGCGGCGTCGACGGCAACAAAGATCAGAGCTACTTCCTCTATACCCTGAGCCACGAGCAGGTGGCGCAAAGCCTGTTCCCGGTTGGGGAACTGGAGAAGCCGGAGGTGCGCCGCATCGCCGAGCAACTGGAGCTGGTCACCGCCAAGAAGAAAGACTCCACCGGCATCTGCTTTATCGGCGAGCGCAAATTCCGCGACTTCCTCGGCCGCTACCTGCCGGCGCAGCCGGGCCCGATCGTCAGCGTCGACGGCCAGACCGTCGGCGAACACCAGGGCCTGATGTATCACACCCTGGGCCAGCGCAAAGGGTTAGGCATCGGCGGCCTGAAAGACAGCAGCGAAGATCCGTGGTACGTGGTGGATAAAGACGTGGCCAATAACGTGCTGGTGGTCGCGCAAGGGCACGATCACCCGCGCCTGATGTCCGTCGGCCTTATCGCGCAGCAGCTGCACTGGGTGGATCGCCAGCCGCTGACCGGCCCGTTCCGTTGTACGGTGAAGACCCGCTATCGCCAGCAGGACATCCCTTGCACCGTGACCCCGCTCGACGACGAACGCATCGAAGTGCGTTTCGACGAGCCGGTCTCTGCCGTCACCCCCGGCCAGTCGGCGGTGTTCTACCAGGGCGAAATCTGCCTCGGCGGCGGCATCATCGAACAGCGCCTGGCGTAGTTCGCCTGCCGCCCAAGAAAAACGCTGCGTTTACCGCAGCGTTTTTTTTATTCAAAATTCCACCTGCGCCCCCAGTTCGATCACCCGGTTTGGCGGGATTTCGAACAGATCCGGCGCCCGCAGCGCGTTGCGCTGCAACAGCTGGAACACCTTGCCGCGTACGCGCAGATACCAGGGGCGCTTGCCCAATACTAGCGTATCGCGCGACATGAAGAACGAGGTCTCGTTCATGGTGAAACTCATCCCCTCCAGGCCGCAGCGATAAAGGATATCCGTCACGTTGGGCGTTTCGCGCCAGCCGTAGCTCGCCACCACCCGCCAAAAGCTCGTCGACAGCTGTTCGATCGCCACCCGCTGCACGTTGTGCACATACGGCATGTCGGTAGTCACGATGGTCAGCAGCACCACGCGCTCATGCAACACCTTGTTGTGCTTCAGGTTATGCAGCAACACCAGCGGCACCGCATGCGGCGTGCGCTCCATAAACACCGCGGTGCCCGGCACCCGCTTCGGCGGCGCCTTCTCCAGCGACTCAATCAGCGCGGTCAGCCCTTCCTGATTGTCGCGCAGCCGGCGGATCAGGCGCGAACGCTCGGTCTTCCAGGTCAGCATGATCAGCAAAATGGTCAGCCCCAGCGCCACCGGCAGCCAGCCGCCGGTCGCCAGCTTGATCAGGTTGGCGCCGAACAGCGGCACGTCGATGCACAGCATGGCAAGCAGCATCAGCCCACCCAGATAGCGCGGCCAGCCCCAGTTTTTCACCGCCACGATGCTCAGCAAAATCGACGACAGCAGCATGGTGCCGGTCACCACGATGCCGTAAGCCGAGGCCAGGTTGCTGGAGTGTTTGAAGCTGATAATCACGATCAACACCGCCGCGAACAGCAGCCAGTTCACCACCGGGATGTAGATCTGCCCGGACTCCTGATCGGAGGTATAGATGATGCGCATCGGCGGTAGATAGCCCAGCCGCACCGCCTGGCGCGTCAGCGAGAAGACGCCGGAGATCACCGCCTGCGAGGCGATCACCGTCGCCAGCGTGGCGATCACCAACAGCGGGATCAGCGCCCAGGTCGGCGCCAGCAGGAAGAACGGGTTGTTGATCGCCGCCGGGTTGGCCAACAGCAGCGCCCCCTGGCCGAAGTAGTTCAGCACCAGCGCCGGCGCCACCAGCGTAAACCACGCCAGGCGGATCGGTTTTTTGCCGAAGTGGCCCATGTCGGCGTACAGCGCTTCGGCGCCGGTGACCGACAGCACCACCATGCCCAGCGCGAAGAACGACACGGCCTTGTACTCGAGGAAGAAATTCACCGCCCAGTAAGGGTTCAGCGCCCGCAGCACGCCGGGGTGATGCAAAATGCCGCCGATGCCCAGCAGCGCCAGCGTCAGGAACCAGATGACCATCGCCGGGGCGAACAGTTTGCCGACGCTGCCGGTGCCGTGTTTCTGGATCGCGAACAGCGCGGTCAGCACCAGCAGCGACAGCGGCACGATGAAGCTGTCCAGCTCGGGGGCGATAATCTGTAGCCCTTCGATGGCTGAGAGCACCGAAATGGCCGGGGTGATGACCCCATCGCCGTAAAAGAAGCTGCCGCCCACCAGCCCGACCAGCACCGCCGCCGGCACCCAGCGCGCATCCAGCTTGCGGATCGCCAGCGACATCAGCGTCAGAATTCCCCCTTCACCGTCGTTGTCGGCGCGCATCACGAAACAGATGTATTTAATCGACACCACCAGCGTCAACAGCCAGAAAATCAACGACAGAAAGCCGTAGATCGACGTCGGCGTCATGGTGATGCCCTCCTCTGCCGTCAGGCATTCGCGCAGGGTATACAGTGGGCTGGTGCCGATATCGCCGTACACCACGCCGATGGCCGCCAGCGTCACCGCCGGCAACGGCTGCTTGTTTTTTACGTGCATATAAAGGTCTTTATTTGAGGGGTCACGTTGGCAGTATAGATGCAGCCGCCGCACTTTATTTGCCGCCGCAACAATAAGTTCGTGCCGCGCCGCCGGCGATTTTCGCCGCCTATTTGCGCAGTTCTGCGCCGCACGGCGCATCCGCCTCGCCACAGGCGTATTAGACGCTGGGTTTACCCTCAATTTTATGGCATGATCCGCGGCATTCGTTGTCATCGTTGTTACAGCCACGCCCGATCGTTACCGTTCGCGGCCGCCGCCGTTACCCTGGCGATACGCACAACCTTATACAGTAAGCCATGTACCGTTCACCGCGTTTACAGGAGTCATCGTGGCGAAGAATTATTATGACATCACGCTGGCCATGGCGGGTATCAGCCAGTCGGCGCGTTTGGTTCAGCAATTGGCCCATGAAGGGCAATGCGACCGCGAAGCGTTTCACACCTCGCTGAAAAGCCTGCTGCAGATGGACCCACCCTCTACGCTGGCGGTGTTCGGCGGCGAGGAGCGCAATTTGATGGTCGGCCTCGAAACCCTGATGGGCGTGCTTAACGCCAACAACAAAGGGCCGGGCGCGGAACTGACCCGCTACACCATCAGCCTGATGGTGCTGGAGCGCAAGCTCAACGCCAACAAACAGGCGATGAACACGCTCGGCGAACGCCTCGGCCAGCTCGAACGCCAGCTGGCGCACTTCGATCTTGAGTCGGACACCATCATCAGCGCGCTGGCCGGCATTTATGTCGACGTGGTCAGCCCGCTAGGGCCGCGCATCCAGGTGACCGGCTCACCGGCGATCTTGCAGAACCCGCAGGTGCAGGCCAAAGTTCGCGCCACGCTGCTGGCCGGCATTCGCGCCGCCGTGCTGTGGCAACAGGTCGGCGGCAGCCGCCTGCAGTTAATGTTTTCCCGTAATCGTCTGTTCAAGCAGGCGCAAAATATCGTTGCTCATTGTTAATCGATCCCAGGAGTTGCTACCGATGGAATTATCCTCACTGACCGCCGTTTCCCCCGTTGATGGACGCTACGGTGATAAAGTCAGCGCACTGCGCCCCATTTTCAGCGAATACGGTCTGCTGAAATTCCGCGTACAGGTTGAAGTACGTTGGCTGCAAAAACTGGCCGCCTGCGCAGAAATCAAGGAAGTTCCCGCTTTTGACGCCGACGCAAACGCTTTCCTCGACAAAATCGTCGCTGAATTCAACGAAGAAGACGCTCAGCGCATCAAAACCATCGAGCGCACCACCAACCACGACGTGAAAGCGGTCGAGTATTTCCTGAAGGAAAAAGTGGCGGCGGTGCCTGCGCTGCACGCGGTGTCCGAGTTCATCCACTTCGCCTGCACCTCCGAAGACATTAACAACCTGTCGCACGCGCTGATGCTGCAAAGCGCTCGTCAGGACGTGGTGCTGCCTTACTGGCGTAAAATCATCGATGCGCTGAAAGGGCTGGCGCTGGAATACCGCGATATCCCGCTGCTGTCGCGCACCCACGGCCAGCCGGCTACGCCGTCGACCGTCGGCAAAGAGTTCGCCAACGTGGCTTACCGCATGGAGCGCCAGTACCGCCAGCTGGAGCGCGTGGAGATCATGGGTAAAATCAACGGCGCGGTCGGCAACTACAACGCCCACATCGTCGCCTACCCGGAAGTGGACTGGCATCAGTTCAGCGAAGCGTTCGTGACCTCGCTCGGCATCACCTGGAACCCGTACACCACCCAGATCGAACCGCATGACTACATCGCCGAGCTGTTCGACTGCGTAGCGCGTTTCAACACCATTCTGATCGACTTCGACCGCGACATCTGGGGCTACATCGCCCTGAACCACTTCAAGCAGAAGACCATCGCCGGCGAAATCGGCTCCTCCACCATGCCGCACAAGGTCAACCCGATCGACTTCGAAAACTCCGAAGGCAACCTGGGCCTGGCCAACGCCGTGCTGGGCCACCTGGCGGGCAAACTGCCGGTCTCCCGCTGGCAGCGCGACCTGACCGATTCCACCGTGCTGCGTAACCTGGGCGTGGGCCTGGGCTATGCGCTGATCGCCTATCAGGCCACCCTGAAGGGCATCAGCAAGCTGGAAGTGAACCAGGCGCACCTGCTGGACGAACTGGATCACAACTGGGAAGTGCTGGCCGAACCGATCCAGACCGTGATGCGCCGTTACGGCATCGAGAAGCCTTACGAGAAGCTGAAAGAGCTGACCCGCGGCAAGCGCGTGGACGCCGCCGGCATGCAGGCGTTCATCGACGGTCTGGCGCTGCCGGAAGAAGAGAAAACCCGTCTGAAGGCGATGACCCCGGCCAACTACATCGGCCGCGCCACCACCCTGGTCGACGAGCTGAAGTAAGCGCGTTAGACCCACAACGACAAGGCGGCCCGCGGGCCGCCTTGTTGCTTATTATTCGCCGCGCAACACCTGCAGCCGGGCTATCTGCCGCCCCTGCGCATCGAAGTTCTCGGCACTCAGCCAACGCTCCAGAGCCTGCCGCACCATCGGCCAACGGTCGGCGGTGATGGCGAACCAGTCGGTATCCCGGCTGCGCCCCTTGACGATCACCGCAAAGCGGAAGTTGCCCTCGTAACGGAAACCAAAGCGCAGCGCGGCCTGGCGCGACGGCGCGTTGTGGCTGTCGCACTTCCATTCGCAGCGGCGGTAGCCCAGCGTATCAAAGGCGTAGCGCAGCAGCAGCGCGATGGCTTCGGTGGCGCTGGAGCGCTGTTTCATCAACGGCGACCAGCTGACGTGGCCAATCTCCAGCACGCCATTGGCCTCGTCGATGCGCATCAGCGCCACCGTCCCCACCGGCGCGTCGCTGGCGGCGTCGAACACCGTCAGATTGACCAGCCCCGGGTTGGCCTGCAGCGTCTCCAGATGCTGCAGCATCGCCGCCGGCGTATCGGGCCGTTCGATAGACAGATAGGTCCAGTCGCGGCCGTCCGGCGCCAGCTGGAAAGCATCGTACAGCGCGGCGTAATCCCGCTGCGGCTCGAGCGGCGCCAGTGAACAGAAACGCCCGCCGAGCGTTGCGCCGCCCGGGCGGCGAGCCGGCTGCCAATCCGGCATCGGTTCGCCAATCGGCTGACCATAACGATTCATTGCCATACGCGCCTCCTGCGGTTAACGGGTATAAACGATAAACGAGCTTCTTCTGCCGATTTTGTCGTACAGCGAACGCGCTGGCGCGTTGTACTCCTGAGTCATCCAATAGACCCGATCGCTGCCGCGCGCCTCCGCCAGCCGATACGCCTGTTCGAACAGTTTTTCCGACACTTTATGGCCGCGCGCCTGCGGCGACACATAAAGATCTTCGATATAACAATAGCCCACCGCGCTCCAGGTGGACGGATGGAATACCAGGTTCATCAGCCCCAGCAGCCGGCCGTCGGCATCCTCCGCCACCAGCCCGTACACCTGTTCATCCTGCCCCAACCGTTCGAAGGTGCGATCGGTCACCTGCGGCGCCACGTCGGCGCGGTAGAAGTCGAGATAGCCCTGCCACAACGCCAGCCATTGCGCTCTGTCGTCGCCATTGATTCTGCGGATAGTCACTTCACGATTTGATGGGTTCATAGCGCCTCACGGGGTTAAGATATTATTTCCATTAGGGAAATAACCGAATAGCGGCAGGATACACCGCGCAGCGACGGTGTAATACGGACCAATTCAAAACGCCGAGCAGACCAATTTTAACCGCCGTTTTCCCGCGGCAGCGCGTTGAACACCTGCGCCAGCGTGGCGATAAAGCGCACGATCTCGTCCGGCGCATAGGCCGAGAAACCGAGCACCAGCGCCCCGCGCTGCGGCGCGCCGGTGTAGAAATCCGCCAGGCCGTACAATCGTATTCCCCGCTCGGCCGCCGCCGTCACCAGCCGCCGCTCCGTCGCCGCATCCGCCAGCGGGCAAACCAGCTGCAGGCCACCCTGCGGCAAGGCCGGGCGCGTCCAGGGCGCGAGATGGCGATGTACCGCGTCATACAGGACGTCCAGCCTCGCCTTGTACAGCGTGCGCATATTGCGCAGATGCTCGGCGTAGCCGCCCTCGTGCAGGCAGTGGAACAGCGTCATCTGCGCCAGTGCCGACGTGTAGCCGTCCTGAAACTGCCTGGCGGCGACTAATGGCCGCACCAGCTGCGGCGGCGCGATCATGAAACCGATGCGCAGCCCCGGAAACAGCGTCTTGCTGAAGGTGCCGATGTACAGCGTGCGCCCGCCGCTGTCCAGCCCCTGCAGCGCCGCCTTGGTTTGTCGATCGTAGTTGAACTCGGCGTCGTAATCGTCTTCGATGATCCAGGCCCGCCGGCGCTGGGCCCACTGCAACAGCGCCAGGCGCCGCTCGAGGCTCAGCGAGTATCCCAGCGGGTAATGATGGGACGGCGTGATGTACACGCCCCGCCCGCCGCCCGAAGCCTGCATCAGTTGCCCGACGTCCAGCCCCTGCTCATCGATGCCGATCGGCCGTGCCTGCAGCCCCGCCGACTGCACCAGTTTTTTCGCCCCCTGGTAACCCGGCTCTTCGACGAATACCGCATCGCCGGGATCGAACAGCACCTGCGTGCACAGCGCCAGCGCCTGCTGAGAGCTGGTGACCACGATCACCTGCTCCGCCGTCGCCTTGACGCCCCGCTCCCGCTGCAAATAGTGCGCGATCTCCGCACGCAGCTCCGGCAAGCCCTGCGGATCGGCATACCCCAACAGCCGCTCGCCGTGCCGCCGCAGCGCCTGCTTTTCCCACTGCAGCCACGAATCGATGGGAAACGCCCGCAGATCCGCCAGCGAGGGCGTCAGCGACGCCTGACGGCTGGTGTGCGGCGTATGGCTGACCGCCAGCAACGCTCGGCCGCGATCGCTTAGCTCACGTTCCGCCAGCCGCGCCTCCTGGCCTGCCTGCGTCGCCAGCAGTTCACGGCCGAGCAGCGTATCGCAGCGATAGCGAACATAGCTGCCGCGCCCCACCGCCCGGCTGATGTATCCCTCCGCCTCCAGCCGCGCGTAGGTCTGCTCCACCGTATCGCGCGCCACTCCCTGCCGGGGCGCCAATGCGCGGCTTGGCGGCAGCTTCGCCCGCCACGGCAGTTCCCCGGCGGTGATGAGCCGCAACAGGGCCTGATGCAGCGCCGAACGTCGGGTCAGCCCCTGCTGACGCTGCTGGGTGAAGGCCGCCAGGATTGCCGCGTCGTCCGCGCAGGATGGGTGGTCACTCATGGGCTGTCTGTTTCTCCAAACTCGGGGCGATTGCACACTACTCTACCTTATTTCATCCTCTCGGCGGCGGCAGTTGCGCTGCCCGGCGAAATCCCCTTAAATAAGCCATTGCATTGAGGCTACAGGATTTCCGTCGGCTATGAGCAAGGAGACCAACCAGCGTCTGCTGGAAAAACTGCTGCAGGATCTGGCCAGCGCGGGCGCGATGCCGCTGTATCTGCGCTTTAACGCCTCGGTGCGCCAGGCCATCGAGCAAGGATTGCTGAACGCGGGGGATTTCCTGCCCAGCGAGCGTCTGTTTACCGAACGGCTCGGCATCTCGCGCATCACGGTGCGCAAAGCGCTGGCCTGTCTCGAGCAAGACGGCATCATCGGCCGTTCACGCGGTTACGGCACTTTCATCCAGGCGCAACGGCCCTCGCCGAAGCTGCGCTATTCATTAGCGGACGTCAAAGGGTTCTCGCGCGAGGTGATGCAACAAGGGCGCCGGCCGGACACGCAATGGCTCAGCCGTGAACGGGTACCGGCCAGCGCCGAACTGGCGGAAAAGCTCCAGCTGGCGACCGGAACGCCGATCTATCAACTCAAACGTATCCACTTTCTCGATCGGCAGCCGATGTCGGTGGCGGTGTCCTACGTGGTGGCGGCGGCGATTGCCAACGTCGACGAGATTGGCATCTCGCTCTATGACTACTTCCGCCGAAGTAACGTGGAGATGGGATCGCTGCGCAGCCAGGTCAGCGCGGCCATGGCCGATGACGACATCCGCCGGGCGCTGCAATTATCAGAACCGATGCCGCTGCTGATCGTGCGCCAGACGCTGTTCGACCACCGCAAGAAGCCTATCGAATACAGCGAAAGCTTCTGCCGCAGCGACATGTACGAATTTACCAGCGAAAGCTGATCCGTTACGCCTCGCCCTGCCGACGGCGGCGAAAACGCACGAACGCCTGGGCATACGCCTCGACGTCCAGTGGATTCACCCGCTGCAACTGCGCCAGCAGCGCAGGATCCATCGCTTCGGCGCCGTGCAGCGCGCCGCAGACAGCGGTGGCCATCGCGCCGATGGTGTCGGTATCGCCCCCCAGGTTGGCGCACAGCACGGCGCAACGGGTAGGATCGGTTTGCGCCAACTGCACCATCGCCAACGCCGCCGGCACCGACTCGATGGTGCTCACCCCGGCGCCAATCAGTTGATATATCCGCTCGGATGCCTGTTCGGGATCGGCCGCCTCATCCACCACCTGAAACGCCAACTCGATGCGCGCCGCCAGCGAAGGGCTGAACGTCGTCACCTGACGGCGCTGGGCATACTCCGCCACGCCCGGCAACGCCAGACGAATCGAGGCCCAGTCCGCCCCCTCCACCGCACGCGAAACCGCCCAGGCGATCGCCACGGCACCGGCGACGGCGATGTCGGATTTGTGCGTCGGGCTGGAGGCCAGCCACACCTGCTGACAGAACCCCTCCAGCGGCGCAGACGGCAGCACGCAACCCAAAGGCGAAATGCGCATCGCCGCGCCGTTGGTGATGCCGTTGTTTTCCAACGCGGCGATCGGCGTGCCCGCTTTCTGCTCGCTCAACGCCAGTTTGGAACTGGGGCCGAGAATGTTCTTGTTGAAGGCGTCAAAACTGTCCACCCAGCGGATCACGTTGCGGGCGATCAGTTCTGGCACCACCTCGCCTTCCGCTTCCAGCAGCGCATCGGCCAGCGCCAACGCCATCGAGGTATCGTCGGTATATTGCCCGGCCTTGAAGTAACAGGCGGCCGAGTTCTCCGCCGGCCCATCGAGGAAGCCGTTTATCCAGCCGAAGTGGCGCTTAACCCGCTCGCGCGGCCACAGCTCGGAAGGCATGCCGAGCGCGTCGCCCAACATCTGTCCGTAAAATGCGCCCGCTATGCGTTCTGCCTGGGTTAATTGCTTCATCCATCGCTCCTGAGAAAATATGCCGATACCTCAATAATACCTTATTAGTACCTTTAAAGCTTATCAAGCGCTCCGGTTCACACTTTCCTTTCGCGGCAATGCCCGACGCGTTTAAGTTGCGTTTAACGTTGCCCCGCCGCTGTTTATCCGACGTTTATCAGAGCTTGTCGATAATGTCGGCGAACAAATTGATAACGCTTATTTTAATACATTGCTTCGGCTCTCTTGCGGGCCGGGCGGGTTATACCTACCATAACCTCAGCATTTTTTGCCAAAATGGTTCAGGTGGCCGCGTTATCCCCTGACACGCCGCAGAGCGTGTTCCCTTTTATCGCGTGGGTGACAGGACATTCACCCGCACAGTCACAGGAGTTCGCCATGCGAGTACTGGTTGTTGAAGATAATGGTTTGCTGCGCCACCACCTTTCCGTTCAGATGCGCGAGATGGGCCATCAGGTCGATGCGGCTGAAGACGCCAAGGAAGCCGATTATTTCCTGCAGGAGCATGCGCCGGATATCGCCATCGTCGATCTCGGCCTGCCGGGCGAAGACGGCCTGAGCCTGATCCGCCGTTGGCGCGCGCACCAGACCAAGCTGCCGATCCTGGTGCTGACCGCCCGCGAAAGCTGGCAGGACAAAGTGGCGGTGCTGGAAGCCGGCGCCGACGACTATGTCACCAAGCCGTTCCACCTGGAAGAAGTGATCGCCCGCATGCAGGCGCTGATGCGCCGCAACAGCGGCCTGGCATCGCAGGTGATCGTGCTGCCGCCGTTCCAGATCGATCTGTCGCGCCGCGAACTGAGCGTCAACGATCAACAGATCAAGTTGACCGCCTTTGAATACACCATCATCGAGACCCTGATCCGCAACGCCGGCAAGGTGGTGAGCAAGGATTCGTTGATGCTGCAGCTTTACCCGGACGCCGAACTGCGCGAAAGCCACACCATCGACGTGCTGATGGGCCGCTTGCGCAAGAAGGTGCAGGCGGAATACCCGCATGAAGTGATCACCACGGTACGTGGCCAGGGCTATCGTTTTGACGCGAAGTGAACATGATGTTCAACAAGAATAAAAAACCGTTTTCGCTGCGCGCCCGCTTCCTGATGGCGACCGCCGGGGTGATCCTGGCGCTGTCGCTTTCTTACGGTTTGGTGGCGGTCGTCGGCTACATCGTCAGCTTCGACAAGACCGCCTTCCGCCTGCTGCGCGGCGAAAGCAACCTGTTCTTCAGCCTGGCGCAGTGGAAAGACAACAAGCTCACCATCGCCATTCCTCCCGATATCGATCTCAATTTTCCCACGCTGGTGTTTATCTACGACGATAAAGGCAACCTGCTGTGGAGCCAGCGCAAGGTGCCGGAGCTGGAGAAGCTGATCAATAAGGAATGGCTGGAGGAGTCCGGCTTCTACGAAATTGACACCGATACCCGCATCAGTAGCGAAGTGCTGGGGGACAACCCCAAAGCGCAGGATCAGCTGAAGAATTATGACGATACCGATCAGAACGCGCTGACGCACTCGGTGGCGGTCAATACCTATGCCGCCACGGCGCGGCTGCCGGCGTTGACCATCGTGGTGGTCGACAGCATTCCGCAGGAGCTGCAGCGCTCCGACGTGGTGTGGGAGTGGTTCAGCTACGTGCTGCTGGCCAACCTGCTGCTGGTGGTGCCGCTGCTGTGGCTGGCGGCCTACTGGAGCCTGCGGCCGATCAAGGCGCTGGTCAATCAGGTGGGCGAGCTGGAGAACGGCGAACGCGATCAGTTGGATGAGAACCCGCCCAGCGAACTGCGCGGCCTGGTGCGCAATTTGAACATTCTGGTGCGCAACGAACGCCAGCGCTACACCAAATACCGCACCACCCTGTCGGATCTGACCCACAGCCTGAAAACGCCGCTGGCGGTGCTGCAAAGCACCCTACGCTCGCTGCGCAGCGGCAAGCAGACCACCATCGAAGAAGCCGAGCCGATCATGCTGGATCAGATCGGGCGCATCTCTCAGCAGATCGGTTACTACCTGCATCGGGCCAGCATCAACTCCGGCCAGACGGTGCTGACGCGCGAGATCCACTCGGTGCCGGCGCTGCTCGACAGCCTGGTGGTGGCGCTGAACAAGGTTTATCAGCGCAAAGGGGTGGTGATCACGCTGGACATCTCGCCGGAAGTGACCTTTATGGGCGAGAAGAACGACTTTATGGAAGTGATGGGCAACGTGTTGGAAAACGCCTGCAAATACTGCCTCGAGTTCGTGGAAATCACCTCGCTGCACTCCGATAAAAACCTCATCCTCGTCATCGACGACGACGGCCCGGGCATCCCGGAAAGCAAGCGCCAGCTGATCTTCCAGCGCGGCCAGCGGGTGGATACCCTGCGTCCCGGTCAGGGCCTTGGCCTGTCGGTGGCGGCGGAGATCATCGAGCAATACGACGGCGAAATCGTCATCAGCGACAGCCCGCTCGGCGGCGCGCGCATGCAGGTCACCTTCGCCCGCCAGCACGATACCCACCACAACGAGTAAATTATGCCTCTGCGGCCCCGATCCACGGGGCCAAACTTCCGTTATAATCGCACTCAGGCTCACTCCTCTCTCCTGGAATAGAACATGGATTATCAATTAGACCTGGACTGGAACGATTTTTTGCAACGTTATTGGCAAAAACGTCCGGTGATTCTGAAGCGCGGCTTCAAAAACTTTATCGATCCGATCTCCCCGGATGAGCTGGCCGGGCTGGCGATGGAAAACGAAGTGGACAGCCGCCTGGTCAGCCACCAGGACGGCCGTTGGCAGGTCGCGCACGGCCCCTTCGAGAGCTTCGATCACCTGAGCGAAAACAACTGGTCGCTGCTGGTGCAGGCGGTGGACCACTGGCATGAGCCTTCCGCAGCGCTGATGCGCCCGTTCCGCCAACTGCCGGACTGGCGGATGGATGACCTGATGATCTCCTTCTCGGTGCCGGGCGGCGGCGTCGGCCCGCACCTCGATCAGTACGACGTGTTCATCATTCAGGGCACTGGCCGCCGCCGCTGGCGAGTCGGGGAAAAAACGCCGCTGAAACAGCACTGCCCGCATCCGGATCTGCTGCAGGTAGAGCCGTTCGACGCCATCATCGACGAAGAGATGGAGCCGGGCGACATTCTCTACATTCCGCCGGGCTTCCCGCATGAAGGCTACGCGCTGGAAAACGCGCTCAATTATTCGGTGGGCTTCCGCGCGCCGAACGGCCGCGAGCTGGTGAGCGGCTTCGCCGATTACGTGCTGGCGCGCGAGCTGGGCAGCAAACGCTACGGCGATCCGGACGTTAAACTGCGCGAACACCCGGCGGAGATCCTGCCGCAGGAAGTGGACGCCTTACGGCAGATGATGCTGGATCTGGTGCAACAGCCGGAACACTTCCAGCACTGGTTCGGCGAGTTTATCTCCCAATCGCGCCACGAGCTGGATCTGGCGCCGCCGGAGCCGCCGTATCAGGCTGGGGAAATCTACGAACTGCTGCAACAGGGTGAAGCGCTGCAGCGCCTGGGCGGGTTGCGCGTGCTGCGCGTCGGCGATCGCTGCTTCGTCAACGGCGAACTGATCGACACCGACCAGCTGCAGGCCGCAGACGCCCTGTGCCAGCACTTCAGCGTCGACGCTGCCCTGCTCGGCGACGCGGTGGACGATCCGTCATTCCTGGCGCTGCTGACCGCGCTGGTCAACAGCGGCTATTGGTACTTTAACGACTGATTGCGAGTACGCGAACAAGCCACCCTATCGGGTGGCTTTTTTTATGCCTGCCGCGCCTGCGCGCGAAAACCGGCCAGCGCTTCATTCGCCATGCCCGCCTGCTCCGCCGCCGCGCAAATCTGCCGCCAGGTATTGGCGTCTATCGGTATGCCCTGCTGCAGCCGCGCCGCGCGGTTGGCCTCTTCCCATTCTCCTGGAACGGCGATCGGCTGTTCGCCGCTCGGCGGCGACGCCTTCACCCAGCCGATAAACGCTTCGGCCTCGGCCTGCATTTGCGGGGCGTCGAAGGCCTGAGGATCGAGGATCAGGGTCGTCATGCAGTTGAAGATGGCGTCGCTGTCGGCTTTCAGCGTGGCGTCGTGGGTGGTGCGGCCGCCGGAGAGCGCGCCGCCGAGGATCTCGCACATCGCCGCCAGCGCATAGCCTTTGTGCAAGCCGAACGGCAACAGTGACCCAAACGGCGCTTCGTGCATCACCTTCGGTTCGGTGGTGGGTTGCCCGTGTTCGTCGATCAGATAGCCCGGCGCCACCGACAAGCCTTTGTTATAGGCCACCCGAGTCTTGCCGAAGGCGATGCCGCTGGTGGCGAAATCCAACAGCAGCGGCGTGCGGCCCGGCCGCGGGAAAATGGCGCAGAACGGGTTGGTGCCGAAGCGGCGATCGCTGCCGCCGAACGGCGCCACCATCGGATCGCCCACCACGTTGACGAAGTGAATCGAGATAAAACCGGCGCGGGCGCACTGTTCCGCCCAATGGCCGATGCGGCCGATATGGTGCGCGTTGTGCAGCGCCACCGCCGCCAGGCCCAGTTTGCCGGCGCGCTCAATGCCCAGCGCCATCGCTTCGCTGGCCACCACCTGGCCGAAGCCGCGCGCACCGTCGAGCGTCAGCACCGCGCCGGCGTCGCGCACCACCTCGGCATGTTGATTAAGCTGCAATTGCCCCTGCGCCAACGATGCCATGTAACTGGGGATCATGCCGACGCCATGCGAATCGTGCCCGGCCAGATTAGCCTGCACCAGGTGATCGGCCACCAGCTCGGCTTCGCGCGCCGTGCTGCCGGCCTGTCGCCAAATCGCCTGAACGAACTGCGTCAAATGCGAGCCAGCAATGCGGTATTCGGTGCTCATCATGCGGTCCTTATGCGTGGGGAATGGGCTTCCACACTATGAGCAACGCCTTGTTGCGGCAAGCGATTATGATAATCGCAAGCGTCCTGTTTTACCGCGCCCGCTCGGCGGCCAGCGCCGCGATGCGCATAATTACCGCCACCGCTTGCTCCATGCCTTCCAGCGTCACGAATTCGTGCTTGCCGTGGTAGTTGTAGCCGCCGGTGAACAGGTTCGGGCACGGCAGGCCGCGGAACGACAGCTGCGCGCCGTCGGTGCCGCCGCGGATCGGTTTCATCACCGGTTCGATGTCGCAGTCGCGCATCGCCTGCTGCGCCAGCGCGATCGCGTGCGGATGCTCCGCCACCTGTTCGCGCATGTTGTAATAACTGTCTTCGATGCTGACTTCAATATAACAATCGCGCGGCAGGCCTTTGCCGACCTCGCGGGCGATCTCCACCATCTTGCGTTTGCGCGCCTCGAATCCCTCGCGCTCGAAGTCGCGCAGGATGTAGTGCATTTCGGCGCGTTCCACGCTGCCCTTGATGCTGCTGAGGTGGTAAAAGCCCTGGTAACCCTCGGTGGTCTCCGGCGTTTCGTCCGCCGGCAGCGCCTGATGAATGCGGGTAGCCAGCGACAGCGCGTTGACCATCACGCCCTTGGCGCTGCCGGGGTGCACGCTGTTGCCGAGGATTTTGATCGTCACCGAGGCGGCATTGAAGTTTTCGCACTCCAGCTCACCGACGCCGCCGCCGTCCACCGTGTAAGCCCATTCGGCATTGAAGGCCGCCACGTCGAACAGCTGTGCCCCCTTGCCCACCTCTTCATCCGGGGTGAAGGCCACGCGGATGTCGCCGTGCGGGATTTTGCGCGCGCGCAGGCGCGCCATGGCGGTGAGGATCTCGGCAATGCCGGCCTTGTCGTCGGCGCCCAGCAGCGTTTTGCCGTCGGTGGTGATCAGGGTCTGCCCCAACATCTGGTGCAGGATCGGGAACATCACCGGCGACAGCACTTCATCGCCAATGCCAAGCGCAATGTCGCCGCCGCGATAGTTCTCGACGATCTGCGGATTGACGTGTTTGCCGCTGAAATCCGGCGAAGTATCCAGATGGGCGATAAAACCGACCGCCGGCACCGGCCAGGCGACGTTGCCCGGCCAGGTGCCCATCACGCAGCCGTGCTCGCTGAGCGACACCCGCTCGAAGCCGAGCGCGATCATTTCCTGCTGCAACGCACGCGCCAGCTTCAACTGCCCGTCGGTGCTCGGCACATGCTTTACGTTCGCTTTGGACTGGGTGTCGAAAGAGACGTAGTTGAAAAAGCGGTCAAGTAATTTATCCATGGTAGCGGCCCCTCAGAATATCGCGTTTCATTATGCTGAACCGATCAGGATCAAATATTGCGTCAGGTCATTTTTAACCAGAATTCGCCAATATCATTAATCTTTGTGATGATTTCAGAGGGAAATAACGCTGTCATCACAGGGTCATTTGTCGCTATCATGATGAAAAACGCGGCATCTGGGCCGGATCGGCTTTCAATTCCGGCATTCAGCGTCTATCATGCGCGCTCGAAAAATTTCCATTGGCGCAACTGGTTTGAGCTTCTTTTGAATCGCGGGCATGCCCGCAAGCTCCGGCAGTCTTTTCCAGTTGCGGTTCTATCTGCATTAGCCCACGGGATAGAGTAAGACGATAAATGACTGAGACATCCTCTCGAGCCCCCCTTGTTGAACTGCATGCCCTGAGCAAAGCGTTCGATGGCAAAACCATCATTGCCGATCTGGACCTGACGATTAATCACGGCGAATTCCTCACCATTCTTGGCCCCTCCGGCTGTGGCAAAACCACGGTGCTGCGCCTGATTGCCGGTCTGGAAGACGCCGATCGGGGCCGCATCGCGCTCGACGGCCAGGACATCACCGCCATTGCGGCCGAGCATCGCCACGTCAACACCGTGTTTCAGAGTTATGCCCTGTTTCCGCACATGTCGGTGTTCGACAACGTCGCCTTCGGCCTGCGCATGCAAAAGGTGCCGGCGGCCGAACTGACGCCGCGCGTCGAAGAGGCGCTGCGCATGGTGCAGTTGGACGACTTCGCCAAGCGGCGGCCGGGCCAGCTCTCCGGTGGCCAACAGCAGCGTGTGGCCATCGCCCGCGCGGTGGTCAACAAGCCGAAAGTGCTGCTGCTGGACGAATCGCTGTCGGCGCTGGACTACAAGCTGCGCAAGCAGATGCAGAACGAACTGAAAGCGCTGCAGCGCAAGCTGGGCATCACCTTCGTGTTCGTCACCCACGATCAGGAAGAAGCGTTGACCATGTCGGATCGCATCGTGGTGATGCGCGAAGGCCGCATCGAGCAAGACGGCACGCCGCGTGAGATCTATGAAGAGCCGAAAAACCTGTTCGTCGCCAGCTTCATCGGCGAGATCAACATTTTCGACGCGGTGGTCCTGCAACGCCTCGATCCGCAGCGGGTGCGCGCCAACGTGGAAGGCCGCGAGTGCGACATCTATGCCGATCTGCCGGTAGAACCGGGCCAAAAGCTGAAGGTGCTGCTGCGCCCGGAGGATCTGCGGGTGGAAGAAGTGAACGACAGCGCGCAGCACGACGGGCTGATCGGTTACGTGCGTGAGCGCAACTACAAAGGCATGACGCTGGAATCGGTGGTCGAGCTGGAGAACGGCAAAACGGTGATGGTCAGCGAGTTCTTCAACGAAGACGATCCGGACGTCGATCACTCGCTCAATCAGAAGATGGCGGTGACCTGGGTCGAAAGCTGGGAGGTGGTGCTGGCCGATGAAGAAATCGCGTAAAGTCTTCCAGAATGTGGTGATCGTCGGCGTCGTCGCCTGGCTGTTGCTGTTCGTGTTCATGCCGAACCTGATGATCATCGGCGCCAGCTTCCTGACCCGTGATGACGCCAACCTGGTACAGATGGTGTTCACGCTGGATAACTACCGGCGCTTGTTCGATCCGCTGTATGCCCAGGTGCTGCTGCACTCGCTGAACATGGCGCTGATCGCCACCCTGTGCTGCCTGGTGATCGGCTATCCGTTCGCCTTTATTCTGGCGCGCTTGCCGCAGAAGGTGCGGCCGCTGCTGCTGTTTCTGCTGATCGTGCCCTTCTGGACCAACTCGCTGATCCGCATCTACGGCCTGAAGTTGTTTCTCAGCACCCGCGGCTACCTCAACGACGCGCTGCTGTGGATCGGCGTCATCGACAAGCCGCTGCGCATCATGTACACCTCGGAAGCGGTGATCCTCGGCCTGGTGTATATCCTGCTGCCGTTTATGGTGATGCCGCTCTATTCCAGCATCGAAAAGCTCGATAAATCCTGCCTGGAGGCGGCGCGCGATCTCGGCGCCAGCAAGCTCCAAACCTTTATCCGCATCATTGTGCCGCTGACCATGCCGGGCATTATCGCCGGCTGCCTGCTGGTGGTGCTGCCGGCGATGGGGCTGTTCTTCGTCGCCGATCTGATGGGCGGCGCCAAAAACCTGCTGATCGGCAACGTGATTAAAAGCCAGTTCCTCAATATCCGCGACTGGCCGTTCGGCGCGGCCACCAGCATCTGCCTGACGCTGGTGATGGGGCTGTTGCTGCTGGTCTATTACCGGGCCGCCCGCCTGCTGAACAAGAAGGAGGATCTGGCATGATCGGACGTCTGCTGCGCGGCGGCTTTATGACGCTGGTATACGCCTATCTGTATATCCCGATCGTCATCCTGATCGTCAACTCCTTCAATGCCTCGCGCTTTGGCATCAACTGGCAAGGGTTCACCACCAAGTGGTACAGCACGCTGCTCAACAACGACAGCCTGTTGCAGGCGGCGGGCCACTCGCTGACCATGGCGGTGCTCTCCGCCACCTTCGCCACGCTGATCGGCTCGCTGACCGCGGTGGCGCTGTACCGCTACCGCTTCCGCGGCAAACCGTTCGTCGGCGGCATGCTGTTTGTGGTGATGATGTCGCCGGACATCGTGATGGCCATCTCGCTGCTGGTGCTGTTCATGTTGCTGGGCATTTCGCTCGGCTTCTGGTCGCTGCTGTTCTCGCACATCACTTTCTGCCTGCCGTTCGTGGTCGTGACCGTCTACGCGCGCCTGAAAGGCTTCGACGTGAAGATGCTGGAAGCCGCGCGCGATCTCGGCGCAAGCGAGTTCACCATCCTGCGCAAAATCATTCTGCCGCTGGCGATGCCGGCGGTGGCGGCCGGTTGGCTGCTGAGCTTCACCCTGTCGATGGACGACGTGGTCGTCTCCTCCTTCGTCACCGGGCCGAGCTACGAGATTTTGCCGCTGAAGATCTATTCGATGGTGAAAGTCGGCGTCTCGCCTGAGGTTAACGCGCTGGCCACCATTTTGCTGCTGCTGTCGCTGACGCTGGTGATCGCCAGCCAGTGGGTGATGCGCGATCGCTCGCCCAAGGCCGAGTAATCCTTCCCGCCGGGCGCTGCGGCGCCCGTCTCTTTCATTGACCACAATGATATGAAAGCGGCCTTTGGTGATGGCCCTGACTCGGTTAACCCGCTGATTTGCCGCTGGGATAACCGCCTTTACCCACCCCGCCCCGGCCCCTATAATGGCCCCTTTCTGGGGTATGGCGCGGCCGAAAACGGCGGCTCATACGGGTTCGGCTCACTACTGCTGAAGGATACGCTGCATGAAAAAGTGGTCACATCTGCTCGCAGCCGGGATGATGGCGCTGAGTTTCTGCTCTGCAAACGCCTCTGACGGCAAAACGCTGTATTTCTATAACTGGACTGAATACGTCCCGCCGGGGCTGCTGGAGCAGTTCACCAAGGAAACCGGCATCAAGGTGATTTATTCCACCTATGAATCCAACGAAAGCATGTACGCCAAGCTGAAGACCTACAAGGACGGCGCGTACGATCTGGTGGTGCCTTCCACTTACTTCATCGCCAAGATGAGCAAGGAAGGCATGCTGCAAAAAATCGACAAGAGCAAGCTCAGCCACTTCAAGGATCTCGATCCTACCCTGCTGAACAAGCCGTTCGATCCCAACAACGACTACTCCATCCCTTACATCTGGGGCGCCACCGCCATCGGCGTTAACAGCGACGCGCAGGATCCGTCCACCGTCACCTCCTGGGCCGATCTGTGGCAGCCGCAGTACAAAGGCCGCCTGCTGCTGACCGACGATGCGCGTGAAGTGTTCCAGATGGCGCTGCTCAAGCTGGGTTATTCGGGCAACACCACCGATCCGAAAGAGATTGAAGCCGCCTACCGCGAACTACAGAAATTGATGCCGAACGTGCTGGCCTTCAACTCCGACAACCCGGGCAACCCGTTTATGGAAGGGGAAGTCAACGTCGGCATGGTGTGGAACGGTTCGGCCTTCGTGGCGCGCCAGGCCGGCACGCCGCTGGAGATCGTCTGGCCGAAGGAAGGCGGGATCTTCTGGATGGACAGCCTGGCCATTCCGGCCAACGCGCGCAACGTCGAGGGGGCGCTGAAGCTGATCGACTTCCTGCTGCGGCCGGAAATCGCGGTGCAGGTGGCGGAAACCATCGGTTACCCGACGCCGAACCTGGCGGCGAAGAAGCTACTGTCGCCGGAGATCGCCAACGATCCGTCTCTCTACCCGGATAAGACGGTGATTGAGCACGGCGAGTGGCAAAACGACGTCGGCGACGCCAGCACGCTGTACGAAAGCTACTTCCAAAAGCTGAAAGCCGGGCGCTAACACGCCCGCCATCCCATCAGGGCGCGCATTGCGCCCTGATGTCTTTAGGGCTTATCGGCCCGCGCCACCTTGCCCACCAGGAATTTGTGCACAAAACGCGGCACCACTTCGCTGGCCAGGCCGTAGTGTTTCTCGTCGAACTGGCTTTCCACCTGACTCGGCTCCAGGTTCAGCTCCATCGCGTAGGCGCCGCCCAGCCGCGCCTCATGCACGAACCCGGCCGCCGGATAGACGTGGCCGGAGGTGCCAATGGCGACGAAGAAATCGGCCTTGCTCAGCGCCTGGTAGATGTCGTCCATGCCCAGCGGCATCTCGCCGAACCATACCACGTGCGGCCGCAGCGGCGCCGGGAACTGGCAGCAGTGGCAACGCTCGTCGACGCTGAGATCGCCGGGCCACTCGAACACCTGCCCCGACTGGGTGCAGCGCACCTTCAGCAATTCGCCGTGCATGTGCAGCACCCGCTTGCTGCCGGCGCGCTCATGCAGGTTATCGATGTTTTGCGTGACCAGCAGGAAGTTGTCCCCCAGCCACTCTTCCAGATCCGCCAGCGCGCGGTGCGCGGCGTTCGGGGCGATGTCCTCGGTCTGCAGCTGGTGGCGACGTTCATTGTAAAACGCCTGCACCAGCGCCGGATCGCGCTGAAAACCTTCCGGCGTGGCGACGTCTTCCACCCGGTGCTCTTCCCACAGCCCATCCGCAGCGCGGAAGGTGCGAATGCCCGACTCGGCCGAAATGCCGGCCCCGGTCAACACCACCACAAACGGCTTTTTCAGCTCGGCCGCCGCCATGGTGTCACGGTGAAAAATGCGTGAACGAAAGCGCTGATGCAGCACATGCTTACTCTTGCGAAACTGACACAGCCGATGGCGAGTGTGCATTAACTCTCTCCTTACTTTTCCCTGTTTACCCTTCTTACTGGACGTTGCAGCGTTGTTGGCTGTATACATTCACGCCTGGCCGCAACGCCCATTACGTTGGGCGAGCCAAATTGAGGAACGCTGCGCCGCGCACGCCGCCGGCGTCGCCATAGCGCGCCTTCTCGATGCGCGGCAGCCGAGCCACCCGCAGCAGGTGCGCCGGCAGCCGCTGCGGCAACGCCTGGTAAATGGCGTCGAAGTTCGACAGCCCGCCGCCGATCACCACCAGGTGCGGATCCAGCACCGTCAGCAGGTTACCCAGGCAGATCGCCAGCACGTCCATAAAGCGATCGACATGCGCCACGGCCTGCGGCTCACCCGCCTGATAATGCGCAATGATCTCGGTGGCGGGCAAGCGCCGGTCATAAAAATGGGCGTACATCCATTCGAAACCGCGGCCCGATATGTAATTTTCAATGCAACCCTGATGGCCGCACCCGCAGGCGACGCGAGGCACATCACGCCCCAGCACCTCGAGCGCGTCCACCGGCAGGCGCAAATGGCCGAACTCGCCGGCGATATAGTTGCGCCCGGGCACCGTCTTGCCCTCGACGATCAGGCCGCCGCCTACGCCGGTGCCGAGGATGATGCCCAGCACCGTCGGGTAGCGGCGGAACTCGTCGTCCCAGGCCTCCGACAGCGCAAAGCAGTTGGCGTCGTTATCGACCCGCACCTCGCGCCCGATCAGCGCCGCCAGATCGCGCGGCAGCGGCCGCCCCATCGCCGCCGGCACATTGGCGGTAAACAGCGTGCCATCATCGTCGTTGGGCAGGCCCGGAATGCCGATGCCGACGCTGCCGCGCCGGCCGCAAAACGCATCCGCCTCAAGGGTCAGCTCGCACAGCGTAGCCAGCAGTTGCCGATAATCGTCGCGCGGCGTCGGCACCCGCTTTTGCCAAATGCGCTGCAGGCTGTCGTCGAACACCCCCAGCTCAATCTTGGTGCCGCCCATATCGAAACCGTAGTACATAACCCATCCCCAGGCTAAAAAAACGGGGCGGCATCGCTGCCTCCCCGTGGGTTTTATTGTCCGCTCAGCACCCGCGCCGGATCGATGCGGCTGGCGCGCCTCGCCGGATACCAACTGGCCAACAGGCTCAGCACGATGGCGGTCGCCAGCACGATCAGCACGTCCAGCCAGTGCAGCTCGGAAGGCAGGAAGTCGATGAAGTAGATATCGCCCGACAGGAAGGAGTGGCCGACCAGTTTCTCGATGCCCCGGATGATGTTGGTCAGCTGCAGCGAGGCGATCACCCCGATCACCACGCCGCTCAGGCTGCCCAGCAGCCCGGCCAGCAGCCCATACCAGATGAAAATGGCGCGGATAAAGCCGTCTTTGGCGCCCAGGGTGCGCAGCACCGCGATGTCGGCGCTTTTGTCTTTCACCGCCATCACCAACGTGGAAACGATGTTGAAGCAGGCCACGCCGATCACCAGCACCATCGCCAGGTACATGATGGCGCGGATCATCTGGATGTCGCGGTACATGTAGCCGTACTTGCCGATCCAGCTCTTGATATAGATGTAAGCGTTGGTCACTTCGCCGGCGTCGCGCACCAGCTTGTTGGCGGCGAACACGTCGTTCATCTTGAGAGCAATGCCCGTGACGCTGTCACCCATGTCGAGATACTGCTGCGCATCGGCCAACGGCACCAGCGCCAGGCTGTGATCGAGCTGGCCGCTGAGCTGCAAAATGCCGGTCACGTGCAGGCGAATACGCTTCGGCTGCAGCAGCTTCATCTCAGGGTCGCTGTTGGGGATCATCACCGTGACATAGGCGCCCTGCTTGACGCCCAGCGCGTCGGCCACGCCCTTGCCGAGGATCACCTGCTGCTCGCCGGGCTTGAAGTTGGCCCAGGCGTCGCCCTGCACATACTGCGGCAACGCGCTCAGTCGGCTCTCCTGCTGCGGATCTACACCTTTGACTTCCACCGCGCGCAGCTGAGCACCGTTTTCCATCAGGCCGGTAAAGTTGATGTACGGCGCGGCGGCCACAATGCCCGGCACCTTTTCCACCCGCTGCAGAATCGACGGCCAGCCGCTGAACGGCTGATTGACCGGCTCGAGCTCGCCGTGCGGCACCACCGCCAGAATGCGGTTCTTCAGCTCGCGCTCAAAGCCGTTCATCGCGCTCAGACCGACGATCAGCACCGCCACCCCCAGCGCGATGCCAATGGTGGAGATGACCGAGATCAGCGACACCATGCCGCCGCGTTTACGGCCGCGGCTGAAACGCAGGGCCGTCAGGAAGGACAGTGAGGCTCCCGCCATTACTCGGCCCCCATCAGGGTCAGCTGCGCCTGCAGGTGACCGTCGGCCATTTCCAACTGGCGGCTCAAGCGCTTGGCCAGCTGCAGATCGTGCGTTACCACCAGGAAAGCGGTGCCCTGACGCACGTTCAGCTCACCGAGCAGATCGAAGATGCTGTCCGCGGTGCGCTTGTCGAGGTTGCCGGTCGGTTCGTCCGCCAGCACCAGCGCCGGGTTATTGACCAGCGCGCGCGCGATCGCCACGCGCTGACGCTCGCCGCCGGAAAGCTCGGACGGACGGTGTTTGCTGCGCTTTTCCAGCCCGACCGCCGCCAGCATCTCCCGCGCTTTCTCCTGCGCCTGCGCCGGTTTGGCGCCACCGATCAAGAGCGGCATGGCGGCGTTTTCCAGCGCGGTGAAGTCCGGCAACAGATGGTGGAACTGATAGATGAAGCCCAACTGGCGGTTGCGCAGCTCGGCCTTGGCCGCCGAAGACATGGCGTTGAGCGATTCGCCCTTGAAGATCACTTCGCCGGAGGTCGGCGAGTCCAGCCCGCCCAGCAGGTGCAACAGGGTGCTCTTGCCGGAACCCGAGCTGCCGACGATCGCCATCATCTCGCCCTGCTGCATGGCAAAGCTGACGTTGCGCAGCACGTCGGTGTGCAGGTTGCCTTCCTGATAGGTCTTGCACAGGTTGTCACACTGCAGCAAAAGATGGTTACTCATAACGTAAAGCCTCAGCGGGTTGTACGGCGGCAGCGCGCCATGAAGGATAGAGCGTGGACAACAGGGAAACCGCCATCGCCACCACGGCGATGATCGTCACCTGCAGCGGATCGACCGCCACCGGCAGCGAAGCGCCGTCGATCAATGCGCCGAGGATCGGCATCAGGTTGTTCAGATTGGTGGCCAGCAGCACGCCGAGCAGCGTGCCGAGCAGCGAACCGATGATGCCGGCACTGGCGCCCTGCACCATAAATACCGACATGATCTGGCGGCGGGTCAGCCCTTGAGTCTGCAGAATGGCGACCTCGCCCTGCTTCTCCATCACCAGCAGACCGAGCGAGGTAATGATGTTAAACGCCGCCACCGCCACGATCAGGCTGAGCAGCAGCCCCATCATGTTCTTCTCCATGCGCACCGCCTGGAACAGCTCGCCCTTGCGATCGCGCCAGTCTTTCCAGACGGTGCCCGCCGGCAACGCCTGCTGGCTGAGGGTATCGACCGTCAGCGGCTGTTGCAGGAACAGACGCCAGCCGGTGATGTTGCCGGCCGGGTAGCGCATCAGGCGCGAAGCATCCTGTTGGTTGACCAGCAGCTGATAGCCGTCCACCTCGCTGTTGGCGTGGAAGGTGCCGATGAGAGTGAACAAACGCTGGCTGGGAATGCGGCCCATCGGCGTGAACTGGCTGGCGCTCGGCACCATCACGCGCAGCGAATCGCCGCGCTTGACGCCGAGTTGCCCCGCCAGCTGTTCGCCGATGATGATGTTGTATTGGCCCGGCTGCAGCTGTTGCTGCTTGACGTTGACCAGATACGGGGTCAGCGGATCGGCCTCGTCGGGATTCACGCCGAGCATCACCCCGACCGCCACGCTGCGAGCGCTTTGCAGCACCACGTCACCGGTGGTCAGCGGCGCAACGCGCGTGACACCCTGCAGCTTCTGCACCTCGGAGGCCGGCAGCTGCTGCGGGTTGACCGATCCTTGCGGACTGGTGACCAACGCCTGCGGCATCAGGCCGAGAATGTTGTTCTCCAGATCCTTTTCGAAACCGTTCATCACCGACAGCACGGTGACCAACGCCATCACCCCCAGCGTAATGCCGATGGTGGAAAGCCAGGAAACAAACCGCCCGAAGCGGTCTGAGGCTCGCCCGCGCATGTAGCGCAGGCCAATGAATAACGCGACAGGTTGATACATGAAATCCGTTTGATAGCCGTGGCTTAAGCAAAGTGATCACGGATTATATCGTCGCCGTGAAAACAATTAAATGAAAAATAAAGATTTTTACGATTCTTGCATCGATGTGCATGTGGCATTTCCATCGCGGATAACCCCTTGTTTACCCTTGACTGTTTTGGTGAGTCGCCGAAAATGTTTTTGCCGGCCCGCCTCAGTTTCTTCTGAAAATGACAGTGTCGCCTGCGAAATCGCATTTGCCCCTGTCGCTCGCAGGGCACCCGCCGCGCCATCGTTTTCCATCATTATTGGCACATGCCGTTATCCGACGGGTTTCAGTCTGGGACTCCCGCACAGGATCGCCAGCGATTTCGGCCTATGTTACTATCTGCCAATATTGACGAAGTTGATGATAGTTATCGGTTAAACCCAAGGGCAATCAATGAGAACGGAAACAAAATATAAAATTTATGCCGACTTCTTTCGCGCCAGCAGAAAGTCCGGCGTCGCAAGACTAATCAAGTCCCTTTTCCAACAGAACTACATCGGCTTTAACTATATTTTCACGCTGAGGCTGCACAGTGATTTTCATTCCAGGAAACGCAATATCGTTGAGAGAATTTGCTTCCGCCTGCTGGTAAAGAATCTGAAGCGCCTGCAAATAAAATATGGCATCGAAATTCCCCATCAGGCCAGCATCGGTGAAGGTCTGGTTATCCCGCATTTCGGTGGCATCGTCATCCATCCCAACGTCAAAATTGGTAAAAATTGTACCATCCTGCAAGGGGTGACCATCGGCAACAACCTCTTCAAAAGCCGGGACGACGTCGCCACTATCGGCGATAACGTCACCATTGCCGCCGGAGCAAAAATCGTTGGCCCGGTCACCATCGGTGACAATGTGACGATTGGCGCCAACTCCGTAGTCACCAGCGATATCGAGCCCAACTGCATCGTGGCAGGCATACCGGCTAAAATCATTTCGCGCAAAGCGTCGATTGTCCTGAATACGGATTACCTGTCGTTTGACGAATATCAGAAGCGCTAATCTTGCGCTGTTTCCGCCCCTCGCGACGCCTGTTTGGCGTCGCGCTTGCATGCAATGCCAACCCAATAACTTGCGAGACAGGGCACTTTTATCGGTGTCAGTTTGCCGGCCGCTGGGCTACTATAAACAGCATAAAGGCGCTGGGTTATCCGTGCCGGGACGCCATCCAACACATTGATTAAAGATACCTGAATGAGCACTTCCGATAGCCGTAACCGTTCCTCATCCCCCCGTTACTCTCTGCCCGATCGCGCGGGCGATCTGCGCCAGCTGGGGCAACTGACCGGCGCGGCCTGCGCCGTGGAGTGCGCAGAGATCGTCGAGCGTCACCCTGGCCCGGTGATGCTGATCGCGCCGGACATGCAAAACGCCCTGCGGCTGCGCGACGAGATCCAACAGTTCACCGATCAGATGGTGACCACCCTGTCCGACTGGGAAACCCTGCCGTACGACAGCTTCTCGCCGCACCAGGAAATCATCTCCGACCGTTTGTCGAGCCTGTATCACCTGCCGACCATGGCGCGCGGCGTGATCATTCTGCCGGTCAATACCCTGATGCAACGCGTCTGCCCGCACGAATTCCTGCACGGCCATGCGCTGGTGATGAAAAAAGGCCAGCGCCTGTCGCGCGACAAGCTGCGCGCGCAGCTGGAACAGGCCGGCTACCGCAGCGTCGATCAGGTAATGGAGCACGGCGAATTCGCCACCCGCGGCGCGCTGCTCGACCTGTATCCAATGGGCAGCGATGAGCCTTACCGCATCGACTTCTTCGATGACGAGATAGACAGCCTGCGCATCTTCGACGTCGACACCCAGCGCACGCTGAGCGAAGTCGAGGCCATCAATCTATTGCCGGCCCACGAGTTCCCTACCGACAAAAACGCCATCGAGCTGTTCCGCAGCCAGTGGCGCGAGCAGTTTGAGGTGCGTCGCGACGCCGAGCACATCTATCAGCAGGTCAGCAAAAGCGCCTGGCCCGCCGGCATCGAATACTGGCAGCCGCTGTTCTTCAGCCAGCCGCTGCCGTCGCTGTTCAGCTACCTGCCGGCCAATACGCTGATCGTCAACACCGGCGATCTGGAGAGCGCCGCCGAGCGCTTCTGGCAGGACGTCAACCAGCGTTTCGAAAGCCGCCGCGTCGATCCGATGCGCCCGCTGCTGGCGCCGGATACGCTGTGGCTGCGCGTTGATGCGCTGTTCGGCGAGCTGAAAGCCTGGCCGCGCATCGCGCTGAAAACCGATGAGCTGCCGGCCAAAGCGGGCAATACCAATCTGGATTACCATGCCCTGCCCGATCTGGCGGTGCAGGCGCAGCATAAATCCCCGCTGGATAATCTGCGCCGCTTTATTGAAAGTTTTGACGGCAGCGTGATCTTCTCCGTCGAGAGCGAGGGGCGGCGTGAAACGCTGCAGGATCTGCTCGGCCGCATCAAGCTGGCGCCTGCCTTGATCCAACGACTCGATCAGGCGGAAACCGCGGGCCGTTACATGATGGTCGGCGCCGCCGAACACGGCTTCCTCGACGGCCTGCGCCGGCGGGCGCTGATCTGCGAAAGCGATCTGCTCGGCGAGCGCGTCAGCCGTCGCCGGCAGGACAACCGGCGCACCATCAACACCGATACCCTGATCCGCAACCTGGCGGAGCTGCATCCCGGCCAGCCGGTGGTGCACCTGGAGCACGGCGTTGGCCGCTATGTCGGCCTGACCACGCTGGAGGCCGGCGGCATCAAGGCCGAGTACCTGATCCTCTCCTACGCCGGTGAGGACAAGCTGTACGTGCCGGTGTCATCGCTGCATCTGATCAGCCGCTACGCCGGCGGCGCGGACGAAAACGCCCCGCTGCACAAACTGGGCGGCGACGCCTGGACGCGCGCGCGGCAGAAAGCCGCCGAGCGGGTGCGCGACGTGGCGGCCGAGCTGCTGGATATTTACGCCCAGCGCGCCGCCAAGGCCGGTTTCGCCTTCAAACACAACCGCGAGCAGTACCAGCTGTTCTGCCAGAGCTTCCCGTTCGAAACCACGCCGGATCAGGAACAGGCGATCAACGCGGTGCTGAGCGACATGTGCCAGCCGCTGGCGATGGACCGCCTGGTGTGCGGCGACGTCGGCTTCGGCAAAACCGAAGTGGCGATGCGCGCCGCCTTCCTGGCGGTGGAAAACGGCAAGCAGGTGGCGGTGCTGGTGCCGACGACGCTGCTGGCGCAGCAGCACTTCGACAACTTCCGCGATCGCTTCGCCACCTGGCCGATCCGCATCGAGATGATGTCGCGCTTCCGCAGCGCCAAAGAGCAGCAACAGGTGCTGGACGACGCGGCCGAAGGCAAAGTGGACATCATCATCGGCACCCACAAACTGCTGCAGAGCGATCTGCGCTGGAAGGATTTGGGGCTGCTGATCGTCGATGAAGAGCACCGCTTTGGCGTGCGCCACAAGGAGCGCATCAAGGCGATGCGCGCCGATGTCGATATCCTGACGCTGACCGCCACGCCGATCCCGCGGACGTTGAACATGGCGATGAGCGGCATGCGCGATCTGTCGATCATTGCCACCCCACCAGCGCGACGCCTGGCGGTGAAGACCTTCGTGCGCGAATATGACAGCCTGGTGGTGCGCGAGGCGATCCTGCGCGAAGTGCTGCGTGGCGGCCAGGTTTACTACCTCTACAACGACGTGGAAAACATCGAGAAAGCGGCGCAGCGCCTGGCTGAGCTGGTGCCGGAAGCGCGCATCGCCATCGGCCACGGCCAGATGCGTGAACGCGATCTGGAGCGGGTGATGAACGATTTCCACCACCAGCGCTTCAACGTGCTGGTGTGCACCACCATCATTGAAACCGGCATCGATATTCCCAGCGCCAACACCATCATCATCGAGCGGGCCGATCGCTTCGGCCTGGCGCAGCTGCATCAATTGCGCGGCCGCGTCGGGCGTTCGCACCACCAGGCTTACGCCTATCTGCTGACGCCAAACCCGAAAGCCATGGGCACCGACGCCCATAAACGGCTCGAGGCCATCGCCTCGCTGGAAGACCTCGGCGCCGGTTTTGCGCTGGCGACCCACGATCTGGAGATCCGCGGCGCCGGTGAGCTGCTGGGCGAAGACCAGAGCGGCCAGATGACCACCGTCGGCTTCTCGCTCTACATGGAGCTGCTGGAAAGCGCCGTCGACGCGTTGAAAAACGGCCGCGAACCGTCGCTGGAAGATCTCACCAACAGCCAGACCGAGGTGGAGCTGCGCATGCCGGCGCTGCTGCCGGAAGATTTCATTCCCGACGTCAATACCCGCCTGTCGCTGTATAAGCGCATCGCCAGCGCGAAGAACGACGGTGAGTTGGATGAGCTGAAGGTCGAGCTGATCGACCGCTTCGGTCAACTGCCGGACGCGGCGCGTAACCTGTTGCAGTGCGCAGCGCTGCGGCTGCATGCGCAGAAGCTGGGGATCAAACGCATCGAGAGCAACGAGCGCGGCGGCTTTATCGAGTTCGGCGACAATAACCGCGTCGACCCGGGTTATCTGATCGGCCTGTTGCAGGGCAATCCGCAGGTTTACCGCCTGGATGGCCCGAGCAAGCTGAAGTTCACGCTCGATCTGGCCGATCGCCAGAAACGCCTGACGTTCACCGAAGAGCTGCTGAACGCGTTCCGCGAACACACGCTGGCGGCCTGAGCCAACGCCCCCGCCGTGGCGGCGGGGGCGGCTTACTCGCGCGGGAATCCGGCGCCCAACGGCGCCAGCTGCATCACGCGGCTGGTCACCACCCGGTTTTTGCCGCTGCGCTTCGCCTCATACAAGGCCTCGTCGGTCATGGCGATCGCCTTGTCCAGCATCATGCCAGGCAGATACAGCGACACGCCGATGGACATTGTGATGTGCGCTTCGTCGTGCGCATTCAGCAAGAACGTCGAGCTTTCCACCGCGCTGCGAATGCGCTCAGCCACCCCGCCGATCACCTGCGGATCGTAGCTGGCGGTGATCACCATAAACTCCTCGCCGCCGTAGCGCCCGACGAAGTCCTCATTGCGCACGCTGTTTTGCAACAGCCGCCCCACGCTCGCCAGCAGCACGTCACCGGCCGGGTGACCGTAAGTGTCGTTGATGTTTTTGAAGTTATCCAAATCGAGGATCATCAGCCCGCACGGGCGACGTTCGGCGCGCTGCAGCATCAGGTGATAATCGACGCTGGCGCGGTTGTTGATGTGGGTCACGCTGTCGGTCGTGGCGCGCGCGCGCATCGCGAAATAGGCGTAGATGTGGCGCTCTTTGAAATTCAGCGCATGATAGCAAATCGCCAGACAGAGCGCCGAAGCCGCCTGGTACAGCAACACATCCGGCCACAGCCCGCTCAGGTCCACCAACAGCCACACCACAACGATGCGATACAGCGCGATGACGCCGATCGTCAGGTAAAACACCCGATGGGATTTCTTCAGCCACACCCGCGACAGCAGCAGCGGCGCGACAATCGAGGCGATGAACAGGTTATCGACAGTGAAGCCGCCGGTCAGTGCCATAGCGAACAGAAAGCTTACCAGCCCGCTGACGCCGCCGCCGAAGAACGTCACCAAAATCATCGGGATCATCGCAAAGCTGTAGTGAACCTTATCGGTCAGCTCCAGGCGGTCCTGGCTTAAGTACAGCACCGCCACGCCGGCCAGCAGGCCGAAGACGACGCGCTTCCACCGTGCGGATTGATAAGAAAAAGGGGCATTCTTGCTGAGCAGGAAATAGCTTATCGACAGCGTGGCGTAAGTGATGCAGGCGTCGCTGTAAAGGGTAGAAATGGACGCAATGTAAGTCATAAATAGTCAGCGCGCTCCTCGGTGTCGCCAGGGGGGTAATATGCAGACGTTGAATAACGCATCCCTGTCGTCTCCGCTTCGGCGGCGGCCATTTTACACGGTCTATTAATAGAGTAGCAGTTCTATCTTATCGCTAAGCCGTCTATCTCATCGCGAACGCTTCAGGCTACTCTGTGCTTTGGGTTATCTGGGGAGAACCGCATGAATATCGACGATGAACTGCACGCACTCAGCGAACAGGAAGCGACGCTGGCGTTTGCGCATTTTGACGCCGCGACCGCCTGGGAACTGGGTGCGGCGCTAAAAACCGCCGCCGAGCGGCGCGGCCTGAGCATCGCCATCGAGATCCAGCTGGCCGGGCAAACGCTGTTTTATTACGCCATGCCGGGCGCCACGCCGGATATCGCCGACTGGGTGCGGCGCAAGCGCAACCTGGTGAACCATTTTCACAAAAGCTCTTACGCTATCGGCCTGCGCCTGCAGCAGCGCCAAACGTCGCTGGAGGAGCGTTACGGGCTGAGCGTGCGCGATTATTCGGTGCACGGCGGCGCCTTCCCGCTCACCCTGACCGGCCTCGGCTGCGTCGGCAGCATCAGCATTTCCGGCGCGCCGCAGAAAGAAGATCATCAGCTGCTGGTGAGCACTTTAGCCCATTTTCTCGGCTTATCCCTGCCCACCCCGCGTTAACCGTCAAAATCTTGATTGTTCACTTCCTTTTCAGCCGCAGATTCTGCGGCTGACTTACTCATCAGCGGCATTTAGCGCCGGATAAAACGGCGACTCTCTGATTTCCTGCGCCAAATTGATACAGGTCTGGTAATCCGCTGAGCAAAAGGCGTATGGTATCTGTCACGTGACAAGACGGACCTCATCGGGCCCGCCATTCCTTTCACTTTTGAAGATTTGGTACGCACCGTAGATGAAAACCCATGAAATAAACAAAATTCGCCCCTTCAGCGCGCTGATAGACGCCTGCTGGCGGGAACCTTATAGCCTGGCGCGGTTGCTGAAAGACGCCATCGCCGGGGTGACGGTCGGCATTATCGCCATTCCGCTGGCGATGGCGCTGGCGATCGCCAGCGGCGTGCCGCCGCAGTATGGCCTGTATACCGCCGCCATCGCCGGCATCGTCATCGCCGTCAGCGGCGGTTCGCGCTACAGCGTCTCCGGCCCCACCGCCGCCTTCGTGGTGATCCTCTATCCGGTCTCGCAGCAGTTCGGCCTGGCCGGCCTGCTGGTCGCCACGTTGATCTCCGGGGTATTTCTGCTGCTGATGGGGCTGGCGCGCTTTGGCCGGCTGATCGAGTACATTCCGCTGCCGGTGACGCTCGGTTTTACCTCCGGTATCGCCATCACCATCGCCACCATGCAGATTAAGGACTTTTTCGGTCTGCAGCTGACGCACACGCCGGAAAACTACGTCGGCAAGCTGTACGCCCTGCTGCAGGCGCTGCCGACGTTGGATCTCGGCGATACCCTGATCGGCGCGGTGACGCTCTTGATCCTGATCTTCTGGCCCAAACTCGGCCTGCGCGTGCCCGGCCACCTGCCGGCGCTGCTGGCAGGCACTGCGCTGATGGGGCTGCTGACGCTGTTTGACCACCCGGTGGCGACCATCGGCTCCCGTTTCAGCTACCTGCTGGCCGACGGCAGCAGCGGCCAGGGCATCCCGCCTATCTTGCCGCAGCTGCTGCTGCCCTGGGATCTGCCGGGCGGCGGCGGGCAACCGTTCAGCCTCAGTTGGCAAACCGTCTCCGCCCTGCTGCCGGCGGCGTTTTCGATGGCGATGCTCGGGGCGATTGAATCGCTGCTGTGCGCGGTGGTGCTCGACGGCATGACCGGCAAGAAGCATAACTCGAACAGCGAACTGATCGGCCAGGGCGCGGGCAACATCATCGCGCCGTTCTTCGGCGGCATCACCGCGACCGCCGCGATTGCCCGTTCGGCCGCCAACGTGCGCGCTGGCGCCACCTCGCCGGTATCCGCCATCATCCACGCGCTGCTGGTGCTGCTGGCGCTGCTGGTCCTGGCGCCGTGGCTCTCTTATCTGCCGCTGGCGGCGATGGCGGCGCTGCTGTTGATGGTCGCCTGGAACATGAGTGAGGCCCACAAGGTGGTTTACCTGCTGCGCCGGGCGCCAAAGGACGATATTTTGGTGCTGCTGCTGTGCATGTCGCTGACGGTGCTGTTCGACATGGTGATCGCCATTACCGTAGGCATCGTGCTGGCGTCGCTGCTGTTTATGCGCCGTATCGCCCGCATGACGCGGCTAAGCGAACTGAGCGCCGACGATGGCCGCCTGGTGCTGCGAGTGAACGGCCCGCTGTTCTTCGCCGCCGCCGAGCGCATCTTTACCGAACTGCTGGCGCGCAGCGAGGGCTATCGGACGATCGTGCTGCAATGGGATGCGGTGCCGGTGCTCGACGCCGGCGGCCTGAGCGCCCTGCGTCGCTTTATCGACGCGCTGCCGGCGGATAAAAAGCTGGTGATCACCGACGTGCCGTTCCAGCCGCTGAAAACCCTGGCGCGCGCGCGGGTGCAGCCGATCGAGGGCCGGCTGCAGTTCTACCCGACGCTGCCGGAAGCGCTGGCGGACACCGGCGCCTAAACGTAAAAAAGCCCGACAAGTCGGGCTTTTTTTTGGCGATGAGCGCTTAGTTGCTGGTATCCAGCTCCGGGAAGCTCTTCACCAGGTCGTCGATGGCTTTCATCTGCGCCAGGAACGGCTCCAGCTTGTCCAGCGGCAGCGCGGACGGGCCGTCGCACTTGGCGTTGTTCGGATCCGGGTGCGCTTCGAGGAACAGCCCTGCCAAGCCAACCGCCATGCCGGCACGCGCCAGCTCGGCCACCTGAGCGCGACGGCCGCCGGACGCGGCGCCGAACGGATCGCGGGTCTGCAGCGCGTGGGTCACGTCGAAGATTACCGGATGGCCGCCGGTCACGTTCTTCATCACGTTGATGCCCAGCATGTCGACCACCAGGTTGTCATAACCAAAGTTGCTGCCGCGATCGCACAGGATCACCTGGTCGTTGCCGCCTTCTTTGAATTTGTCGACGATGTTGCCCATCTGCCCCGGGCTGACGAACTGTGGCTTCTTGACGTTGATTACCGCGCCGGTTTTCGCCATCGCTTCCACCAGATCGGTCTGACGCGCCAGGAAGGCCGGCAGTTGGATCACGTCAACCACTTCGGAAACCGGCTGCGCCTGCGCCGCTTCGTGAACGTCGGTGATGATTTTCACGCCGAAGGTTTTCTTCAGCTCTTCGAAGATCTTCATCCCTTCTTCCAGGCCCGGACCGCGGTACGAGTGGATGGAAGAACGGTTGGCTTTGTCGAAAGAGGCTTTGAAAACGTAAGGAATGCCCAGTTTTTGCGTCACGGTGACGTAGTGCTCGCAGATGCTCATCGCCAGATCGCGCGATTCCAGCACGTTCATACCGCCAAACAGCACAAACGGCAGGTCGTTTGCTACGTCGATGTCGCCAATGCTAACCACTTTCTGTTTCATGCTTTCGCCTTTGTTAAGGTTGTAACCGTCGCCTTGCAAACTGCACGGAGTCATTGAATTAATGCAGCGTCACCTGTTTCGGCTCAATCGAATGGATCTGCACTTTGATCACTTCGCTGACCGGGTCTTCAGGACACTGCTCGACAAAATAGTTGAGATCGGAAATCGCGATATGGTTGCACTCCAGCTGGGCGTAAATCAGCCCGCGATCGCGGATCTCGTACGGATCTTCCGGATCGAAGCACAGCACCGTTTCGCTGGTGCGCAGCGCCATTTCCAGCTGCTTTTCTTCCATCAGGGCGGCCTTCAGCGTATCCAGCATCTTGCGCACCACCATGATGTTCTCGGATTCGTCGAGATCGTCGTCTTCCAGCTCGGCGCCCAGCCCCAGGTTGCCCTTGATCCACACTTCCAGCTGGTGTTCGCTCAGGGTTTCGCCGTTCAGCGGGTTGATCAGCCACAGCTCTTCATCCAGCCAATCGGCGCGCAGGATCAGCTGAGTGGGGAAAATCACCGGCAGCAGCGGCAAATCCAGCGCGTTGGCGATATGCAGGAAGATGGTGCCGAGCGAAACCGGCGTGCCCTGCCGCCCCTCCAGCACCTTATCCAGCCAGATGGCGTCCGACAGGCGATAGACGCCGCTGGCGCCGCCGAATCCCCAGGTCTTGTAGAACAGTTCGATGAGCGCATCCAGTTGCTGCTCCTGTGTGATGTCGGCCGGCACCGCCGCGCGCGCTTCGTCCACCAGCTGTTGCAGCTTGCGCTCCACGTCGGCGGCGGGGAAATCACGCCTTACCGACTGCGATACCAGGATCACCCCTTCGCTCAGCGGCGAGGTGTTAAATTCAAAATCAGCAATGCTACTCATAGGTATCCCATCAGAAACGGTATTTTCGTCGTGGCAAGTTTAATTATCAGATACAGACAGCCCAACGCCAGCACGAACGCCACGGTTCGCAGCCGCTGACTTTTGGTCTTCTTGCCCAATGCGACGTAGCCAAGCAGGATATAGATAATAACGCCAAACAGCTTCTCGGTCAGCCATGAGTCCATACCCAGCAGCGGATAAAACCCGAACGTCACCACCAGCGCGATGCCGCTGACGAACAGCAGCGTGTCGTTCAGGTGGGGCGCTATCTTGACCCAGCGGCGCCCCACGATCGGCGAGCGGCGCCACTGCCAGTAAAAACGCAGCACAAACAAGGTAATACTGATGGCGACCGTCAGCAAATGGAAATGTTTCAACGCGGTGTATGCAGTCATGATGCTCCCTTAGATGGCCCGGGCGTCGTTATTATGAGGGGCGCTTATCCCGGCCATTGGCCGAGCGTCACACGATCGTTGTCGCCGTAATCACGGTGGGTGGCGACAGCGGAAAATCCGGCGGCCTGCAGCAGCGCGCGCACGCTCTCACCCTGCTGCCAGCCATGTTCCAACAGCAGCCAGCCCTGTGGCTGCAGATAATGCGGCGCCTGGCGCACGATGGCGGCCAGATCGGCCAGCCCGTGCTCGGCGGCCACCAGCGCGCTGCCCGGCTCGAAGCGCACGTCGCCCTGCGACAAATGCGGATCGGCGGCGTCGATATAGGGCGGATTGCTGGCGATCAGCGCAAAGCGTTGCCCGGCCACGGGCGCAAACCAGCTGCCCTGTAAAAATCGAACGTTGTCGATCTTCAGCTTGCGCGCATTGTGCTGCGCCAGCGCGACCGCGTCCGGCTGCACATCGACGCCGATTGCCGAACAATCCGGGCGCTCGCTGGCCAGCGCCAGCGCGATGGCGCCGGTGCCGGTGCCGAGATCGAGGGAGTGGCAGGGTTGCGGCGGCAGGCGCGCCAGCGCCAGTTCCACCAGGCATTCGGTATCCGGGCGCGGGATCAGCGTCGCGGGCGAGACCGACAGCGGCAGCGACCAAAACTCGCGCTCGCCCACCAGATAGGCCACCGGCTCACCGCGTTCGCGGCGCGCCAGCAGCGTCTCCAGCTGCTGTTGCTGCGGCGGCGTCAGCAGGGTTTCCCCGAACGCCATCAGGAAGGTTCTGGCCTTGCCGGTCACGAAACCCAACAGGATTTCCGCGTCGCGCCGGGCGCTGTCGCTGTGGGGCAAACGCGCGGCGGCGGCTTTCAGCCAGTGTTGATAATCCATCACTCTTGCTCGGCGGACAGCGCAGCCAGCTGATCGGCCTGATACTCCTGCACGATCGGCTGGATCAGCATGTCCAGTTTGCCTTCCATCACTTCGTCCAGGCGGTAAAGCGTCAGGTTGATGCGGTGGTCGGTCACCCGCCCCTGCGGGAAGTTGTAGGTGCGGTTGCGATCGGAACGATCGCCGCTGCCCAGCAGGTTGCGGCGAGTGGACGCCTCGGCCTGCTGGCGCTTGGCCATCTCGGCGGCGCGAATGCGCGCGCCCAGCACCGACATCGCCTTGGCTTTGTTTTTGTGCTGTGAACGTTCGTCCTGGCACTCCACCACGATGCCGGTCGGCAGGTGGGTAATGCGGATCGCCGAGTCGGTGGTGTTAACGTGCTGGCCGCCGGCGCCGGAGGAGCGGAAGGTGTCGATTTTCAGATCGCCCGGGTTGATGTCCGGCAGCTCGGCTTCCGGCACTTCCGGCATCACCGCCACGGTGCAGGCGGAGGTGTGGATGCGCCCCTGGGATTCGGTTTCCGGCACGCGCTGCACGCGATGGCCGCCGGATTCAAACTTCAGCTGGCCGTACACGCCGTCGCCGGAAACTTTGGCGATCACTTCTTTGAAGCCGCCGTGCTCGCCTTCGTTGGCGCTCATCACCTCGACGCGCCAGCGGCGGCCTTCGGCGTAACGGCTGTACATGCGGAACAGATCGCCGGCGAAGATCGCCGCCTCATCGCCGCCGGTGCCAGCGCGCACTTCGAGGAAGCAGCTGCGCTCATCATCCGGATCTTTCGGCAGCAGCAACACCTGCAGCTGCTGTTCCAGCTCTTCGCTGCTCGCCCGCGCCTGTTTCAGCTCTTCCTGCGCCATCTCGCGCATCTCCGGATCGTCCAGCATCATTTCCGCCGTCTCCAGATCCTCCTGCACCTGACGCCATTCCAGGAAGCAGCGGCTGACATCGGTCAGCTGCGCGTATTCTCGCGACAGCGCGCGGAACCGGTCTTGGTCGGCGATGACGCCGGCATCGCCGAGCAGCGCCTGCACTTCTTCATGGCGCTCTTGTAACGCTTCCAGTTTGGCAACAATAGAAGGCTTCATGCGTGGTAATAAACCCTGTTAATAGAGAAAACTAATGCTGATCCAGCCCGAGGCTGTCGCGTAATAACTGCAACCGCTCCACGTCGCCGTCGCCGGCGGCCTGCTGGAGGGATTTGGTGGGGGCATGAATAAGACGATTGGTCAGTTTATGGGCCAGCTCGTGAATAACCTGCTCCACGTTGGCGCCCTGCGCGATGGCGGCCAGCGCTTTGGCCTCCATTTCTGCGCGGATCTGGTCGGCCTGCGAACGGTAGTCGCGGATGGTTTCCACCGCGCCCTGCGAACGCAGCCAGGCCATGAAGTTGGTGCTTTCCTGCTGCACGATCGACTCCGCCTGCACCGCCGCCGCTTTGCGCTGCGCCAGGTTGCTTTGGATGATGGCGTGCAGATCGTCCACGCTGTACAGATAGGCGTTGGCCAGTTTGCCGACCTCCGGCTCGATATCGCGCGGTACGGCGATATCCACAAGCAGCATCGGCTGGTTGCGGCGCGCCTTCAGCGCGCGCTCCACCATCCCCTTGCCGATGATCGGCAGCGGGCTGGCGGTGGAACTGATGATGATGTCGGCGTCCGCCAGGCGTTCGTCGATCTCCGGCAGGGTGATCACCTCAGCGCCGACCTCGTCCGCCAGCAGCTGCGCGCGCTCGCGGGTGCGGTTGGCGATGATCATGTGCCGCACTTTGTGTTCGCGCAGGTGGCGCGCCACCAGCTCGATGGTTTCACCGGCGCCCACCAGCAATACGTTGAGATCGGCCAGCGATTCGAAGATCTGCCGCGCCAGTGTACAGGCGGCGAAAGCCACGGAGACCGCGCTGGCGCCGATTTCGGTTTCGGTGCGCACGCGCTTGGCGACGGAGAAGGATTTCTGGAACAGCCGCTCCAGCTCGCCGGACAGCGACTGGCCGCGTTGCGACTCGGCGAAGGCCTTTTTCACCTGGCCGAGGATCTGCGGTTCGCCCAGCACCAGTGAGTCCAACCCGCTGGCCACCCGCATCAGATGGCTGACCGCGTCGTTGCCCTGATGCCAGTACAGGCTTTTCTTCACCTCTTCCGGGCGCAGGTTGTGGTACGCGCACAGCCAGGCGACCAGCTGCTCGTGCATGTGTTCCTGTTGCTCTACGCTGAGGTACAGCTCGGTGCGGTTGCAGGTGGACAACACGACGCCGCCCTGCACCAACGGTTGTTGGAGCAAGCTGGTTAGCGCCTCATCGATGGACTCTGGCGAGAAGGTCACCCTTTCACGCAGAGAAACCGGAGCGGTTTTGTGATTTATACCTAACGCCAGCAGGGTCATTGCTTCGAGTAATACTTATCTTGGTACGGGTTCTCGTTGAACGGCATTCTACTTGATGCGCGGGATCAATAAAAGTAACAACCGCATCTTCCGTTCAATCGCTGTCATAGATGACATCAATTAATGAATAAGCAATAAATACAGCAGGATAAATAGTCATAGGGTAGGTTAATTGCTTAAATTTTAGCGCAGTTTGCGATAACGCGCACGCTATTCGGCGTACGCAGCGGCGGCGTTTGCGCAACTCCGGCACCGCTTATCGGGCGCGCCTCCCCCGCCTTCGGCCGATTGTGTTAATCTTAATGGCGACCCCGACGCGCGCGCCGGGTTGGCATTGCGCCGGCAAAAGCGGCAAGATTCAACGCGATGCAGCAAAAAATTGACGCGTCGCCGCCGCCCCGTTAGCGTGAGCGCTGAATCCGGGTTTCGTCGCGCATGCCCGCAAGGACAAAAGGACAAGAGAAAGTTATGCCAATACGCAAAGTTAGTTTGCTCCGTCTGATCCCGCTGGCCAGCCTGGTGCTGGCCGCCTGTACCACCACCAAGCCGACCGGCCCGGCCACCAGCCCAACCTCACCGCAGTGGCGCGCCCATGAGCAGGCGGTGCAACAGCTCAGCACCTATCAGACCCGCGGCTCCTTCGCCTACTTGTCTGATCAGAAAAAAGTCTACGCCCGCTTCTTCTGGCAGCAGTTCTCGCCGGAGCGCTACCGCCTGCTGCTGACCAACCCACTGGGCAGCACGGAAATGGATCTCAACGTGCAGAAAAACGTGGTGCAGCTGACCGACAACCAGGGCAAACGTTACGTCAGCGACAACCCGGAAGAGATGATCCGCAAGCTGACCGGCATGGCGATCCCGCTGAACAACCTGCGCCAGTGGATGCTCGGCCTGCCGGGCGAAGCCAGCGATTTTGCGCTGGATGACCAATATCGTCTGAGCAAACTGACCTACCAGCAAGGCGGCCAGACCTGGAAAGTGGATTACCAGGGCTACAGCAACGAGGTGCAGCCGACGCTGCCGAACCGTCTGGAGCTGCAGCAGGGCGACCAGCGCATCAAGCTGAAGATGGATAACTGGACACTCAAATGATCCGCCAGTGGCCCTCCCCCGCGAAACTCAACCTGTTTCTGTACATCACCGGCCGTCGTGAAGACGGCTATCACCTGCTGCAGACGCTGTTCCAGTTTTTGGACTACGGCGACACCCTGACCATCGACCCACGCCAGGACGACCGCATTCACCTGCTGACGCCGGTTGAGGGCGTGCCGGACGAGCAGAACCTGATCGTGCGCGCCGCCCGCCTGCTGCAACGCTATTGCGATGAACGCGGCCTGCAAACCGCGCCGCGCGGCGCCGATATCAGCATCGACAAACGCCTGCCGATGGGCGGCGGTTTGGGCGGCGGCTCCTCCAACGCCGCCACCGTGCTGGTGGCGCTGAACGAATTGTGGCGCTGCGGTCTTGGCGACGACCAACTGGCAGAGCTGGGGCTCAGCCTCGGCGCTGACGTGCCGGTGTTCGTGCGCGGCCACGCCGCCTTCGCCGAAGGCATCGGCGAGCGCCTGCAGCCGGCCGAGCCGCAGGAAAAATGGTATCTGGTGGCGCATCCCGGCGTCGGCATCCCGACGCCGGTTATCTTCGGCGACGCCGAATTGAAAAGAAACACCCCGGTTCGCTCCTTAAGTGAGCTGTTGCAGGCGCCGTACGCAAATGATTGCGAACCGATCGCAAGAAAACGTTTTCGCGAGGTTGAACAGCTTCTTTCATGGCTGTTAGAATACGCCCCGTCACGCCTGACTGGCACAGGTGCTTGTGTGTTTGCTGAATTCGACACAGAAATCGCCGCCCGTCAGGTGTTAAATCAAGCCCCGGAGTGGTTGTGTGGTTTTGTAGCGCGCGGCGTTAACGTCTCCCCACTACATCGCATCCGTTCCGGGCGGTTTGAGTCGTAGCTCAACGTTTCGCTGCGCAGGGTCATGCACACCTGGCCCTGTTATCCCTGCGCTGCCTGCGGTCTCAATTTTAGTTTTACATACCCGTATGTATATTGCGCCGGCGTCGCCGACTGCCCCTTGGCGATGTCGCATGACAATATCTTCTCTGGACGCAAGCCTGAGGTTCTTCTCGTGCCTGATATGAAGCTTTTTGCTGGTAACGCCACCCCGGAACTAGCACAACGTATTGCCAACCGTTTGTACACCAGCCTTGGTGACGCCGCTGTAGGTCGTTTTAGCGACGGCGAAGTGAGCGTGCAAATCAACGAAAATGTACGCGGCGGTGATATTTTCATCATCCAGTCCACCTGTGCCCCGACCAACGACAACCTGATGGAACTGGTTGTGATGGTCGACGCCCTGCGTCGCGCCTCCGCAGGTCGTATTACCGCCGTTATCCCTTACTTCGGCTATGCCCGCCAGGATCGCCGCGTGCGTTCCGCGCGTGTGCCAATCACCGCCAAGGTTGTCGCCGATTTCCTCTCCAGCGTAGGGGTTGACCGCGTTCTGACGGTGGATCTGCATGCTGAGCAGATTCAAGGCTTCTTCGACGTACCGGTAGACAACGTGTTCGGCAGCCCGATCCTGCTGGAAGACATGCTGCAGCAAAATCTGGAAAACCCGATCGTGGTTTCTCCGGATATCGGCGGCGTGGTGCGTGCCCGCGCTATCGCCAAACTGCTGAACGACACCGACATGGCCATCATCGACAAACGTCGCCCGCGCGCGAACGTTTCTCAGGTGATGCACATCATCGGTGACGTGGCAGGCCGCGATTGCGTGCTGGTCGACGACATGATCGACACCGGCGGCACCTTGTGTAAAGCGGCTGAAGCGTTGAAAGAACGCGGTGCCAAGCGCGTATTCGCCTATGCGACGCACCCGATCTTCTCCGGCAACGCCGTGGACAACATCAAGAACTCGGTGATTGATGAAGTGATCGTCTGCGACACCATTCCGCTGTCGCCGGAAATCAAGGCACTGAAAAACGTTCGCACTCTGACCCTGTCCGGCATGCTGGCTGAAGCCATCCGCCGCATCAGCAACGAAGAGTCGATCTCTGCGATGTTCGAGCATTGATTCGTCGTCTTCCCGGTGTGGCGCCCACCGTGCCGGAAAGATAGCGAGCCCGACAGCAGAAAAAGAAAAACCCGTTGGTGCTCGAGCAACAACGGGTTTTCTACTTGTAGTCCGACATGACCTCAAACCTTAATGCACGGCAGATGTTCCCTTGCCCCGCTCTTGCTTCCCTTCTGCTTTTTTAATCAATGCGACGAACGATGTTGATCGTTGCGGCACCGTTTATCAAAGTGTTTTACCCACCAGTAGCGATCCGCTACCTGCTCGCGGCCGCCGATACGCGCGCCCACCAGCCACAACAGCGCGCCGACGAAGATGCTCATGATGGCGCCGTGGGCGAAAAATTGCGGTAAATTGAACTGCGATACTTCAGCAAGAATGGAGTATCCGACGCCGCCGATCATCACGACCAGGCCCAGCCCCATAAAAAAGTTGCCCATTCTGTCCGCGTTTCTACGTTTCATATGCCACCTCCATGATTGCCATGTGCCAACCGGGATAACGCTGCAACTTGTTAACCCACTTTGATAAGTTAAGTATAGCCCTTGCTGCGGCAAGGGGATTGCGGAGGCGATCACAAATGGTAAAGAATTATTGACACTTCTTAACACACGGCTGAAAATTAGCGGACAAATTGAATTATTCAGCTAATGAATCATTCGTCTTTGTTACCTGCGACGGCGGCGGAGATCGGATTTTGTCATTCGCCGCCCCGACAGGTAGACTAACTCCCTTTCCATTACCCTGATCATAGCGAATCACTCAGTGAGCAGTATTAAATTGATAGTCGGCCTGGCTAACCCGGGCGCGGAATACGCCCAGACGCGCCACAACGCCGGCGCCTGGTACGTCGATCTGCTGGCCCAGCGCCACAATCAGCAGCTGAAAGAAGAGAGCAAGTTCTTCGGTTATACCGCCCGTTTGAACCTGGCGGGCAACGACGTGCGCCTGCTGGTGCCGACCACCTTCATGAACCTGAGCGGTAAAGCGGTGCTGGCGATGGCCAACTTCTACCGCATCGAACCAAGCGAGATCCTGGTGGCGCACGACGAGCTGGATCTGCCGCCCGGCGTAGCCAAAATCAAGCTCGGCGGCGGCAACGGCGGCCACAACGGCCTGAAAGACATCCAAAACAAGTTCGGCAACAACCCGAACTTCTATCGTCTGCGCATCGGCATCGGCCATCCGGGCGACAAGAACAAGGTGGTGGGCTTCGTGCTCGGCAAGCCGCCGGCCGGCGAGCAGAAGATGATCGACGAAGCGATCGACGAATCGCTGCGCTGCACCGAGATGCTGATGAAGGACGGGCTGGAAAAAACCGTTCAGCGCCTGCACAGCTTCAAGGCGCAAGCCTGAACCTTGCCGCAGCGGGCGCCCTGCCCGCTGCCGGCTTTTAGCCACGCGGGTGGAAGGTCTCCTCGCCCACGCGGCGGTCATCGGCGGCGAATCCCTCTTCCGCCACGTAATACTGCGGATCGTCCAGCTCATGGCTGCAAAACGGCCCGGCGCGCTTGAGCAGGCGCACGCAGTCACCGCTCAGGTGGCGCAGCCGAATGCTTTTCCCCGCCGCCAGGTAACGCGCCGTCAGCTTATCGATCGCCTCTACGCCGCTGGAATCCATCACCCGGGTGCCGGCAAAATCCAGCACCACGTTCTGCGGATCGCTTTGCGGCTCGAACAGCTCGGCGAAAGCCGCGGCAGAGCCGAAGAACAGCGGGCCATCGAGCTGATACACCGCCACGTCGCCCGTCACCTGCCGCTGGCGCACGCGGATGCGCGCCTGCTGCCAGGCGAACACCAGCGCCGAGATAATCACCCCGCTGATCACCGCCACCGCCAGATCGGTAAAGATGGTGATCAACGTGACGGCGACCATCACCAGCGCGTCTGCCTTCGGCATACGGCGCAAACGGCGCAGCGAGCTCCATTCGAAGGTGTTGTAACACACCACCAGCATCACCCCGGCCAACGCCGCCACCGGCAGCAGACCGATATAGCGCGACAGGCTGACCACGAACAAAATCAGCAGGATGGCGCCCACCGTGCCGGAGAGGCGCCCGCGCCCGCCCGAGGTGAAGTTGATGATCGACTGGCCGATCATCGCGCAGCCGGCGAAGCAGCCGAACAGGCCGCATACCGCGTTACCGGCGCCCTGCGCGATGCTTTCACGGTTACCGTTCCCCTTCTTGCCGCCCATTTCATCCAGCACCGTCATGGTCAGCAGCGATTCGATCAAACCGACCAAGGCGATCACCACCGCATAGGGCAGCACCACCCGCACCATCTCCAGGGTAAACGGCGCCGTCGGCAGGCTGAAGTGCGGCAGCGCGCCGGAAATGTCCGCCAGATCGCCCACCCGCAGCGTATGCAGATTGAGGCCGATCGCCAACGCCGAGACCACCAGCAGCGCCGCCAGCGAAGACGGAATGGCTTTGGTCAGGCGCGGGAACACCACCACCACCGCAATCGCCAGCGCCACCAGGCCGTACATCAGCGGCCCCTGCCCGGCGATCATCTTCAGCTGCGCCAGCATGATGACGATCGCCAGGCCGTTGACGAAGCCGTGGATCGCCGGCAGCGGCACCAGACGAATGAACTTGCCCAGCCGGAAGGCGCCGATCAGGATTTGGATCCCCCCGGCAAACAGCGTGGCCCACAGCACGTAACCCATACCGTACTGCGCCGCCAGGCTCATCAGCACCACCACAATGGAGCCGGCGGCGCCGGAAACCATGCCCGGTTTGCCGCCGAACAGCGCCGTGACCAGGCCGATAATAAACGCGGTATGCAAACCGACGATCGGCGAAAGACCGGCGACCAGCGAAAAGCCGACCGCTTCGGGGATCATCGAAACCGCCACCACAAAGCCCGCCAGGACTTCATTTTTAACGTCCGCGATCCTGACGTTACTCAGGTTAAACATGCATTATTCACTTATGACAGATGACATCATCTCCCCGCGTAGCGGGTATGGGGTACCGCAAGGGGCGGCAGACTGCAGGCGGGCACAGCTCAGGGTGGCGTAGGCAAGAAATACATCCGGCGCGTTTCCTGTCGGTTAATCGGAACGGCCAGTATGGGTAAATGTGATCCAAATCTCAATCAAAAACCGGTCGCCCGCGTTGCGCTCGCCCCGGCCAAGCAAGTCTGATCGAGATAAACGCCCATTACGTGTATAATGGCGGCATTATTTTGCCATTTATGCAGTCGGTTAAACCTAACCAGCTGATAGTTAAGATATTTAAGGTGATTACAACATGGGATTCAAATGCGGTATCGTCGGCCTGCCTAACGTAGGCAAATCCACCCTGTTCAACGCGTTGACCAAAGCGGGCATTGAAGCAGCCAACTTCCCGTTCTGCACCATTGAACCGAACACCGGTGTGGTGCCGATGCCCGATCCGCGTCTGGATAAGCTGGCCGAGATCGTCAAGCCGCAGCGCATTCTGCCGACCACCATGGAATTCGTCGACATCGCCGGCCTGGTGAAAGGCGCGTCCAAAGGTGAAGGCCTGGGCAACCAGTTCCTGACCAACATTCGCGAAACCGAAGCCATCGGCCACGTAGTGCGCTGCTTCGAAAACGACAACATCATCCACGTCAACAACAAGGTCGATCCGGCCGAAGACATCGACGTGATCAACACCGAGCTGGCGCTGTCCGACCTGGACACCTGCGAGCGCGCCATCCACCGCGTGCAGAAGAAAGCCAAAGGCGGCGACAAAGACGCTAAAGCCGAGCTGGCGGCGCTGGAGAAATGCCTGCCGCACCTGGAAAACGCCGGCATGCTGCGCGCACTGGATCTGACCGATGAAGACAAGGCGGCGATCAAATACCTGAGCTTCCTGACGCTGAAGCCGACCATGTACATCGCCAACGTCAACGAAGACGGCTTCGAGAACAACCCGTACCTGGACACCGTGCGTAAAATCGCCGACGCCGAAGGCTCCGTGGTGGTTGCCGTGTGCGCCGCCGTGGAATCCGACATCGCCGAGCTGGAAGATGAAGAGCGCGACGAGTTCATGGCCGAACTGGGCCTGGAAGAGCCGGGCCTGAACCGCGTGATCCGCGCCGGTTATGAACTGCTGAACCTGCAAACCTACTTCACCGCCGGCGTGAAAGAAGTGCGCGCCTGGACCATCCCGGTAGGTGCCACCGCCCCGCAGGCGGCCGGCAAGATCCACACCGACTTCGAGAAAGGCTTTATCCGCGCCCAAACCATCTCCTATGACGACTTCATCACCTACAAAGGTGAGCAAGGCGCCAAAGAAGCCGGCAAAATGCGCTCCGAAGGTAAAGACTACATCGTCAAAGACGGCGACATAATGAACTTCTTGTTCAACGTCTAAGCCTCTCTCCGCAGCGCTTTTCTGCGCTGCCGGAAACGGAAAAATCCACGCTTCGGCGTGGATTTTTTTGTCTCCAGGGCCTGCGTTTTGGCAACCAGGACGCCGTCTCACCCTCCCGGTTCTTTCCCACTGAACGATCTTCGCCGTACGTTTTATTACGCCCTTCATGACGGCATTATCCGCATCGCTGCACGAAAAATGGCTCTCGTGTTGATACTTTGTCCTACAGGAAAAAGCTTGTCATCTTCCGTTGCAGTCTTATAATGAGTGTTTACTCACTTATTAAAGGAGCCGCAAAGTGGCCCGTCCCCGCAGTGAAGAAAAGCAGCAGGCGCTCTTGCAGGCCGCCACCGACATTTTTGCCGAACAAGGATTAGCGGCGCCCACATCGGCCATCGCCAGGAAGGCTGGCGTCTCGGAGGGTACGCTGTTCCGCTACTTTGAAAATAAGGACGTACTGCTGAGCGCAGTCTGCGATTACCTGCTTGATGAAATGGAGTGCCTGCTGACGCAAAGCTTGCAGGACGTTTCGCCTGGTAAAGATAACATGCAGGCCGCCTGGGATGCCTACATTGACTGGGCGCTCGCCAATCCCGCCGCGTATGCGACAGGAAACAAATTGATGGTCTCCGGCAAGTTATCCAGCGCACAGAGGGAAAGAAGCGTACGGTTCGGTGATATTTCCCAACTGGGTATTCCGTTGGTCCAGGGGCTGGATTTACCGCAGTCGAGCGAGTTTCAGGGCATGATTTGCACGGTAATGGCCAATGGCGTTATCGATATGGCCGTTCAAAAACCTCACCTGCTGGATATTTACAAACGCGCAGGTTATGAAGCCATGATGCGAGCCATTGAGCTTCCTGACGCTCATACAGCCATCTAGCTTCTTTTTTTAATTATATAATGAGTGCGTACTCACGCATTAAAAAGACACGACAATCATGCCACCCGTTTCAAAACTAAAAATGCTGCGAACACGGCCCTATCCAAGGCTCCGCCGACTCATATTCGTTTCTCTTATTCTCAGCGTGTCTTTGATCCTCTGCGCTTGCGCAACCGCACCTGCATCAGACCGTTTGTCAGGAACCCAGCATGTTCCAACAAAATGGCGGGCCTCCCTGCCTGGCTCGGCGCATGTGTCTGTGTGGAATGCATGGCCCCCCGCCCGAAATGAATCCGGCGCCCGGCGCTTGCGCGCTCCGGCCGGCAAGCCCAGTCACTTGGAGAATGAGCGCGGAGCACAAACGTCGGTTGCGCGCGCAAATTTGGAGTGCGTTCAAGCGTTATGGAATGACGCCCGCAAACTGGTTGCGACAGAGGCTGCGGCCCTCTATTACGCATCGCGTACCTGCCGGCGACAACACGCGTTCTCTACCCAAAGCGCGCCATTGCCTGAATCCTTCGAACGGGCGATACAAACGCCCCCTCGCCGGGCGTCTCAATCTGCTCAGAAGGAAGTCGCCGAGCGTGGCAAGACCGCTGCCGATGGAAGCGGGAGCAACCGCCACACAACCAAGCATTCTGTTCCCTGGACGTTGGATCTATCGAGCGTGGATACCGACCCCGGCGAAAGCGCGGCGGATTGGCAGGCTGAACCGCCTGAGCATCATAGCCGCGTGCGATCGACAGTGCGGAAGTGGATACGGCGTCTGTTCACTGCGTCAGAGCGAACAAGGATTCAACGCCAGGCTGAACCGCTGCAGGACAGCGCCGTATTCGTTTGAAATTCAATACAGAGCAATACATCGCCGCACCGCTGGCGACAGGTTCGACAAATCATTCACCTTATGGGTTCTCCCGATGACACAACTGATAGCTAAAAACACGCGTCCCCGCTTTTGGTCTTTGCGGAGCCTGCATGCAGCCGTGCTGGCGATGCCGATTGCCGCCGCCTTATCGGCCTGCGATACGCCGGCGGACAAGGTTGCCCCACCGGCAGATAAACCGACGCTGACAGTGACCCTGACAACGCCAGCAAGACAGTCCCTTTCCCGCACCGTCACGGCCAATGGCGCTGTTGCGGCCTGGCAAGAGGCGATCATCAGCCCGGAAGCCAATGGGCTGCGCGTGCAAAAACTGTTGGTGCAGGAAGGGGATGTGGTGCGCCAGGGCCAACCGCTGGCGGAATTTACACGCGACTCCGTGATGAATGACTGGCTGCTGGCGAAAGCCGATCTCAACGAAGCGAAAGCGGTCACTCTGAATGCGCAAGCGGATGGAAAACGCGCGCGATTGCTGCGCGGTGTCGGCAGCCTGAGTGAACAGGATATCCAAAAACTGTTAACCCAGGAAAAGACGGCGCAGGCGCGTCTGGAATCGGCGAAAGCACGCATGTCGGCCCAGCAGTTGCGACTGGACCAGACGATATTGCGCGCCCCCGATGACGGCATCATCTCCGCGCGATCGGCCACGATCGGTTCAGTTCCTATGCAAAGCACCGAGATGTTCCGTCTGATCCGCCAGGGAAAATTTGAATGGCGAGCGGAATTGTCAGCGCAGCAGCTGGAACAAATCCAACCGGGGCAAAAAGCGCAGATCGCCTCACCTGGCGGTAACACCTGGGAAGGCGTCGTGCGCCTGGCCGCACCGACGGTCAATTCGACCTCGCGCCGCGGGATTGCCTATGTGGACATCCTCCCATCGACAGCGAAGAACGCCTCTCCCATTCGGCCCGGCACGTATGCCAGCGGCCTGATTACGGTCGGCGATCGGCAAGGGCTGACCGTGCCGCAATCCGCCGTCGTGGCGCGCGACGGTTTTCACCTGGTGTTCACCGTAGATGACGAGCTGCGTGCACATCCGCTTAAAGTCGCGATAGGCCGTCTGGTGAATGACCAGCAGGAGATCCTGTCCGGTCTTCAAGGCGCGGAACGCATCGTCGCCAGCGGCGGCGTATTCCTCAATGAGGGCGATAAAGTCCAGTTGGCCAACACCACCGATGCTTCCCATTCATCGGAACCGCGCTAAGAGGCCCATCATGAATATCTCTACCTGGTCCATTCGCAACCCCATTCCGTCTATCTTGCTCTTTGTCATCTTGAGCGTTGCCGGCTTTTATTCTTTCAAGTTGATGAAGATCCAGAGCTTCCCGGACATGGATGTGCCTACGGTTACCGTGTCCGCTTCGCTTCCGGGCGCTGCGCCGCCCCAGCTCGAAACGGAGGTGGCGCGCAAGCTGGAGGACACCGTCTCTTCGGTACAGGGGTTGAAGAACCTGCGCACCACGATCCAGGATGGGCTGGTCGATATCTCAGCAGAGTTTCGTCTGGAAAAACCCGTTCAGGAAGCGGTGGATGAAGTCCGGTCAGCCGTGCAAAGCATTCGCACCGAGTTGCCGACGGATTTACGTGATCCTATCGTTCGCAAGCTCAACATCACGGGCAAACCTATCCTGGCCTTTTCCATCAGCGCCAGCAAGATGGATGAGAATGAACTGTCCTGGTTCGTGGACAATACCCTGTCGCGGCGTCTGAGAGGCGTCGCCGGCGTAGGGTCGGTCACCCGTGTGGGCGGCGTGAACCGTGAGGTTCAAGTCGAACTCGATCCGGTCAAACTGGAGGCGATTGGCGCCACCGCCGCCGAAGTTTCCCGTCAGTTGCGCGATATACAGATGGACGCGACGGGCGGGCGAGTCGATCTGGGGCGGGGAAAACAACCGCTGCGTTTGGTCGCCCGCGTCAAGAACGTGGATGAACTAGCCGCGGTGGAACTGTCGTTGCCCGGCGGGCAACGTTTTCGCCTGGACGACGTGGCGACGCTGAAAGACACCATTGCGGAACGCAGTGCACTTGCGCTCCTCAACGGCAAGAAGGTGGTTGGCTTTGAGATCACGCGCGCCAAAGGCGCCGGTGAAGTCGAGGTCGGCAACAAGGTTGAAAAAGTTCTGGCGCAATTGCGCACGGAGCGGCCTGATTTGCACATCACGCAGGTCTTCGACTTTGTACGGCCTGTGCAAGAGGAGTTCGACGCCTCCATGCACATGATCTATGAAGGCGCCATTCTCGCCATCCTGGTGGTCTTCATGTTTCTGCGCGATATCCGGGCGACGTTGATCTCGGCGGCGGCGTTGCCTCTGTCGATTTTACCGGCCTTCATCGGTATGGACATGATGGGCTTTTCGCTCAGTATCGTCACGCTGCTGGCGCTGTCGCTGGTGATTGGCCTGTTGGTGGATGACGCCATCGTCGAAGTGGAGAACATCGAACGCCACATCGGCATGGGTAAAACGCCGTACCAGGCCGCGATGGATGCCGCATCGGAAATCGGCCTGGCCGTCGTCGCCACGACATTTGCCTTGATCGCCGTTTTCCTGCCGACGGCCTTCATGTCCGGCGTTGCCGGAAGATTCTTCACGCAGTTTGGATGGACGGCGGCGCTGGCGGTGTTTGCCTCGCTGGTTGTGGCGCGTTTGCTGACGCCGATGATGGCCGCCTACCTGATGAAACCGCATGTGCGCCCTCAGCGCGATCCTTTCTGGATGGCGATCTACCTGCGCGCCTGCCGGTGGACGCTGCGGCACCGCGGGCTCACCCTGGCGCTGGCCGGCGGGTTCTTTATTGGCTCTCTGATGCTTATCCCTCTGCTGCCCCAGGGCTTTTTCCCTGCAGATGACAACTCCCAGACGCAGGTGACGTTGGAGCTGCCGCCAGGGAGCACGCTGGAACAAACCCAGGCCATGGCAGAACTCGCTCGGCATCGCCTGGCGCCCATACCGCATATCCGTAACATCTATACCACCATCGGTGGCGGTGCAACGGGCGGCGATGTCATGGCTTCCGATGGGAAAACCGACGTTCGCATGGCAACGCTGACGGTGTTGTTGGATGCGCGTAAAGCGCGCCCGAAGAAGCAGGTCATCGAAGGCGAGATACGCACGGCAATGGCAGCACTTCCGGGGGTTCGCAGCAAAGTGGGGTTTGGCGGCTCAGGTGAAAAATACCAATTGGTGTTGGCCGGTGATGATCCTCAGCTGCTGGCTAAGGCGGCCGATGCCGTATTAAGTGACCTGCGGCAGCTCCCCGGCCTCGGTAACATTACCTCCAGTGCCGGGCTGGCGCGCAGCGAAATCCTCCTGCAACCCAATTTCGCCAAAGCGGCCGATCTGGGGGTATCGGGCGTCGCGATTGCCGATACTTTGCGTATTGCAACCGTAGGTGACTACGATCAGTTTCTGTCTAAATTCAACGTGGAGCAGCGCCAGATCCCGATCGTCGTCAAGCTGTCAAAGGACATCCGTGAAGATTTGGGGCTACTTGAACGTTTGACCGTACCCGGCGCCAGAGGCCCGGTGCTGCTCAATCAGATCGTCAATATCGAGCAAGGCAGTGGGCCGGCGCAGATTAATCGCATCAATCGCACACGCAGCGTGACCCTTGACGTGGAACTGTCGGGCACCCAACTCGGGGATCTGGCCGCTCAGGTGGCGAAGCTGCCGTCAATCCAGAATCTGCCGGTCGGCGTGCACCAGGTTGTACAGGGTGATGACGAAATGATGAAGGAACTGTTTGCCGGTTTCGGCACGGCTATGGTCGCCGGCATCCTGGCCATCTATGTCGTGCTGGTTCTGCTGTTCAAAGACTTCTTCCAACCGATCACCATCCTGGCCGCGCTCCCGCTGTCATTGGGCGGCGCATTCGTTGGGTTACTGCTGGCGGGCCAGTCGTTCACGATGTCATCCCTGATCGGGTTAATCATATTGATGGGGATTGCGACCAAAAACTCGATACTGCTGGTCGATTATGCGATCGAGTCACGGCGCGGCCATTACGGCCCGAATGGCGAAGTGCTGAATAAACCCATGAGCCGGACAGAGGCGCTGATTGATGCCTGCCACAAACGTTCCCGCCCCGTCATCATGACGACGTTAGCGATGGGGGCGGGCATGTTGCCCGTGGCTCTGGGTTTCGGCAGTGCCGACCCCAGCTTCCGCAGCCCGATGGCGGTGGCCGTCATCGGAGGATTGATCACCTCCACCGTGCTGAGCCTGCTGGTTATCCCTGTCGTTTATACCCTGATTGACGATCTTGAAAACTGGCTGCGCAAGTTGCCTAGCCTGCTGGCACGCAGCAAGAATCTGAGCGGGAGGAAAAAAGCCGGGTTTGCCATGCTTTTCGTGGTTCTGCTGTATTGGCTTGCCTTCCCTGTCATTCCGTTCCTCGACATCCCCTACAAGATTGTCGTTGTCTCTACGCTTGTTGTGGTCGGTGAAACCTTGTTTGTCATTGCCGTCGCCCTGCTGGGCAAAGAGTATTGGGGCCAGATCAAACACTGGCTGCGGCAGAAGGTCTTTAAGCGAAAAGGCTAAGCGCTGATAACGGTTCGCGGTGGCGAATAGCGTTTTGCCGCCGCCGCTCCCCCATCAACTTCCCTCCCACGCCGAAGGCCGGTTCTCCTTGCGCCACCTCTCCCCCGCCGCCGTCCCCGGCGCCGGCGGTTTCAATCCGTCTATCGTCCACAGCGAGAACGGCGTTTCGTCGACGTGCAATTCCCAGCGCAGCCCGCGGGCGGCGATGTAGGGGTGCAGGATGCGGGTGCAGGCCGCCAGGAATTGCTGCTGCTCTGCGTCGTTGTCCATGGCGCGCGCGATATGGTCGATGGTCACCCGCACGAAATCATCGGCCGGTTCGCCGCCGAGATAGGCCGAACCTGGCGGCAGCGCGTGGAAGAACACGTTGACGTAAAAGCGCGGCAAAAAGTCCTGGTACAGGGCGGTGACCTTCTGCGCAATCGCGCGTTTATCGGCGGCGCTGAAGGCCGGCTCAGGGTGGTAAATCTGCCACAGTGGCATCGCGTTGTCTCCTAGGGTTTCCGGCCGGCGCTCAGGCCATCAGCCGCTGTTAATGATAAACTCCAATAATAAGAGTAATAACTCCAATTATTGAAGTTATCAAGCCGAGGCGATAACATTCTCGGCAATCAGGCGGCAAGCGGAGGTAAAGCAACGTGAAAGCAAAAGGGTTTGAAGGCATGACGTGCTCGGTGGCGCACGTGCTGTCGGCATTGGGCGATCGCTGGGGCGCTATTCTCATGCGCGATCTGCTGCTGGGGCTCTCGCGCTATGACGATCTGCGCCACTCGACCGGCATCACCAACAATACGCTGGCCGACCGGCTCAAGGCCCTGGAAAGCCACGGCCTTATCGAAAAGCGGCAATACCAAACGCGCCCCGCTCGTTATGAGTATCTGCCGACGGAGAAAGGAAAAGATCTCGGGCTGCTGGTGATGGCGATGATTCAGATTGGCGACAAATGGAATCTGTCCGAGCTGGCCGGGCCGCCGCTGCGCGTGGTTGACCGCGTAACCGGCCACCCTGCCACCCTGCGCGCGGTGGATGCCGTGACCGGCGAATCGCTGCCGGCGCAAAACCTGGCGCTGGCGGCCGGGCCGGGCGCCGACGAAATGACGCAATGGCGGCTGGCCGTCGGCCAAGCCCGTTCGTTGTGATCTACAGCAGCGCAATCATCTTCAGCAATTCAACCCGATTGCGGATGCCGAACTTCTTGCCGGCATTGTTGAGGTGCGAATAAACGGTTTTCGGGTGCAAATTCAGCCGCCGCGCGGTCAGGCGGATATCTTCCGTACGGGCCGTTTCACACAGCACCGCCGCCTCACCGGGCGTGATCGCCGCCGCCTGATGCCTGTTCAGCGCGCGCCGTTCGCCCGCCTTTTCCCGGCGGCTCAGCGCCGCGCAGGTCTCCCGCACCACCTGCAACGCTTCCCGTTTGTGCAAAATCGCATCCGGCTGCGCCGCCGCGATAAACGCCAGGATCAGCGGCGAAGTCTTATCGACGAAGAACAGTATCCGGACGCCTTCATATTCAGCACGTGAGGCGTGAATAAATCGCAAATACGCTTCGAACCGATAAATTTCATGGGGAAAATCCATGATAATTAAATCAGGCGCAGGGCTTATATTTTTAATAATATTAATATTAGGCGAGGATAAGGTTATCACTCCTTCTCCCAATAATGTTTTCATCCCCAAACGGCACAGCGGTGAACCGTCGATATAAATCACTCTCACTTTAATTCTCCTTATCAGCGTAAAAGTATGCTTCCACACCTCAGGCGGCTTGTCGCTGCTCTTTTTTGGGGTAATTCGCCTGCAAAGCACACCGATATAAAACATCTTGATAACATGTTTTTCAAATAATCACGCAACAGCCAGCGCTTTGATTAATACGCAAAAAAGGCATGAATGTTTCAAATTATTTCATTCGCAAAAACTGACAATTCAATAAAAATGCAACGCAATGATATAGATCTATTTTCTATTTTGTATGATATAAGCGAAAATGAAAGCAAATGTAACAACAGGAGCCATCGCCTTATTGCCTTATTCAAAATATCTATAGGGAAAATTCTTAGTTTGTTAGGATGAAAATCCATGTTTGCCGACGCGTTTAAAAAACAATTGCGCAACATGATTAATCAACAACCGCACGTCAGTAAATTATTACTGTCAGGAAAGCTTTTCTCTAAAGTAAATTAAAGGGCATTTCACATGAATGTTAAATTAGTCGCATTATCCATGCTGGCTCTCTCCGGCGCCTGTGCGGCCGCCTCGTCCAATACGGTGCAATTTAAAGGCGAAGTCAGCACGCAAACCTGTTCGGTGAATATTAACGGCAACCAATCCAACCCGGTTGTTCTGCTGCCGACCGTCGCCGCCAGCCAGCTCGCCACCAAAGGCGCCACCGCCGGCGACACCACCTTTACCGTTAACGTCACGGGCTGTGCGGCGGCAACCAGCGATACGGCGATCAAAACCGTGCTGGCGGGCAACAACCCGACAGTTAACGGCAACCTGGGCAACGCGGGCGATGCGGCCAAGGTTTCCATTCAACTGCTGGACAGCGACGCCACTACGCCGTTGTCATTCGCCAGCGGCTCTACCGTCACCACGTCGGCGATGACGCTGGCGAAAGACGCCACGTCCACCTCGCAGAACCTGGTGGCTCGCTACTACGCGGAAGATACCGGCGTAGCGGCCGGTTCGGTGATCGCCACCGCCCAGTTCGCCATTACCTACAGATAAGCCGGCGTCAGGCGCCATACCTGTTGATGACAGCGCCGTTCCTTAGCGGACGGCGCTGAATGACTCGCTCCCTTTATCGGTTCACGTTTATGCAGCAGATAACCCGTTACGCCCGCCGTTGGGCCGCCCTATCGTTTTGCCTGATGAGTTTTGCCGCCAGCTACGCGTCGGCCAGCGTCACGCTGCTCGGCAATCGCGTGATCTACCCCGCCGAGGCGCGGGAAAAAACGCTGCAATTCACCAATGACGACGGCGCCCCGGCGCTGATGCAGATCTGGCTCGATATCAATAACCCCAAGTCCACGCCGGAAAACGCCGAAGCGCCTTTTGTCGCCTCGCCGCAAATCTTCCGCATGAATCCGCACAGCGGGCAGATGGTGCGGCTGTCGTTCGTCGGCCAGCCGCTGCCGCGCGATCGCGAATCGCTGTTCTACCTCAACTTCCTGCAGGTGCCCGCCGTGCGTCAGACGGACAGCGACAAGAACAAACTGCTGCTGGTGGTCACCAATCGCCTGAAAGTGTTCTATCGCCCGGCCGGGCTGGCCGGCGACGCCAATCACGTCATCGATAAGCTCAGCCTGCGCCAGGTCGGCAACGCGCTGCGCGTCGACAACCCGACCGGCTACTACGCCAACGTCAGCCAGGCCGCGATACTCAGCGGCGCAAAACGCACCGCGATCCCGCAGGCGGACCTGATCCCGCCGTTTTCGCAGGCCAGCTGGCCGGTGAACGGTGAGGTGCGGCAGATCGCGCTGCGCGTCATCAATGACTATGGGGTGGAAATCACACGCACCCTGAACGTCGCGCGCTGAAACCAGACAGGGAGGTTTTCATGTTCGATGCTCGCAAGGCGACGCCGCTTCCCGCACGCTGGTGTTGCGCGCTGCTGGCGCTGCCGCTGGGCTGCGCCGCCGCCGATGGCTACACCTTCGATCCCACGCTGCTGCGCGGCAGCGTGCTGAGCAACAGCGCCCTGAGTCAATTCAACCAACAGGACGCCGTCGCCCCCGGCAGCTATCAGATCGATCTGTACCTCAACGGCCAGTTTCTCGAGCGCGATCAAATTCGTTTCGTGCGCGATGGCAAGCAGGTACTGCCCTGTTTCGATCGCGCGCAGCTGACGCGCTTCGGGCTGAAAAATCCGCCGGCGGCCGAAACGGCATGCCTGCTGCCCGGCCGGGATCTGAAGGACATCACGGTGAACGCCGATATCTCGCGGCTGCGCCTGGATCTGAGCATTCCGCAGGCGCTGTTGAACGGCCAGCCGCGCGGCAGCGTCAATCCCGCCAGCCTGGACGGCGGCGAATCGATGGTCTTCGTCAATTACAACCTCAACCAGTACCACGTCAGCTATCGACAGGGGCAAACCCGCGACCTCGACTCGACCTACGCCAACCTGAACGGCGGGTTCAACCTCGGGCTCTGGCGCTACCGCCAGCAATCCAGCTACCGCTACGATCGGGAGTTCGGCGGCCACCTGGACACCAGCCGCCGCTACGTGCAGCGCGCGATCTTGCCCTGGCGCAGTGAAATGCTGCTGGGCGAAGGCTTTACCGACGGGCACTTCTTTTCCGGCCTGGGCTTTCGCGGCATTCAGCTCAGCTCGGACGATCGCATGCTGCCGGATTCACAGCGCGGCTATGCGCCGGTGGTGCGCGGCGTGGCGAAAAGCAACGCGCGCGTGACGGTGCTGCAGGGTAAAAGCACGCTGTACGAAACCACCGTGGCGCCGGGGCCGTTCGCCATCAACGATCTGTACGCCACCAACTACGCCGGCGATCTGACCGTGGTGGTGACCGAGGCCGACGGCAGCGTCAGCACCTTCACCGTGCCGTTCGCCGCGGTGCCGGAATCCATCCGCCCCGGCCAGTCGCGCTACTCCGCCATCGTCGGCCGTTCCCGCTACGTCGGCGATAACGACCTGTTCAGCGAACTGACCTGGCAACACGGCCTGACCAACGCCCTGACCTTCAACGTCGGCAACCAGCTGGCGGACGGCTATCAGGCGATGATGCTGGGCGGCGTGTACAGCAGCGAACTGGGCGCCTTCGGCATGGACACCACCTATTCCCACGCCAGCCTGCCGGACGGCGGCGCCTCAGGCTGGATGCTGCATCTCTCTTACAGCCGAACCTTCAGCCCGACGGACACCACCTTATCCATCGCCGGCTACCGTTACTCCACCGAAGGCTTCCGCGATCTCAGCGACGTGCTCGGCGTGCGGCGCGCCGCCGTCACCGGCCAACGCTGGCAATCCGACTCCTACCGCCAGCGTTCGCGTTTCGAGGTGGCCGTCAATCAGGGCATGGGCGCGTTCGGCAGCTTGACGATGTCCGGCTCGACCCAGGACTACCGCGATCAGCGCGGCCGCGACAATCAGCTCCAGCTGGGCTGGGGGAAAACCTTCGGCAACGGCGTGGCGCTTAACCTCTCCGTCACCCGCACCCGCAGCCTGGGCTACAGCAACGGCGACTATCGCGGCTACGGGCCGTTGGATAACGTCTACAGCGCGCCGCTGGCGCAGAACACGCAAACCGTCACCGCCCTGTCGCTCAGCTTCCCGCTCGGGCGTTCGTCATCCGCCCCCAGCGTCTCGCTGCTGGCCAACCACAGCCAGGGTCAGGGCGGCAACTATCAGGCTGCGCTGTCGGGCAGCGTCGGCGACGAACAGCCGGTCAGCTACGGCCTGAACTTCACCACCGACGACGATCGCCAACAAAGCATCTGGGGCGGCAACCTGCAAACCCGCCTGCCTTACGCCAACGTCACCGGCTCGTTCTCCACCGCGCGCCAGTATCGACAAGGCTCACTGTCGCTGCAGGGCGCGGTGGTGGCGCACCGCGGCGGCGTGACATTAGGGCCGTATGTCGGTGATACCTTCGCCCTGATAGAGGCGCCCGGCGCCAACGGCGCGCAGGTGATGGGCGGCCAAGGCGCGCGCGTCGATCGCTTCGGCTATGCGCTGGCGCCGGCGCTGGTGCCCTATCACTACAACACCGTCGCGCTGAACCCCGAGGGCATGAATGATAAAGCGGAACTGGAGGACGGCCAGCAACGCGTCGCCCCGTACGCCGGCGCCACGGTGCGCCTGCGCTTCAACACCGTGCGCGGCCAGGCGCTGCTGATTACCGCACAGCGTCCCGACAACGCGCCGATCCCGATGGGCGCCAACGTGTTGGACAACGCGGGCAACAGCGTAGGCATGGTTGGCCAGGCCAATCAGGTGTATCTGCGCAGCGACCGGAATGCCGGCACGCTGACGCTGAACTGGGGCGACGCGCCCGGCCAACAGTGCACGCTGCACTATCGCCTGCCCGCCGCGGAAGACAGCCCGATTCAGCGGCTCAGCGCCCCGTGCCGCTAACCCGTTTAACTTATCTCAGGAGAGACGATGAAACGCATTTCTTATCTGGTCGCCGCCCCGGCGCTGTTCGCCCTGTCGCTGTTCGGCGCGCCCGCGGCGCTGGCGCAATGCACGCGCGTCGCCCCCTGGATCGACTCTGGCTGCGATCCTTGCGGGGTGGGCACGGCGCTGGGTCGGGTCAACCTGACCAGCACCTATCTGCAGCCCGTCGGCACGCCGCTGGGCACCAGCGTGTTCGATCTGACCTCCGGCACCCGCTATCCCGACCCAAACAAGGTGCTGTATGAATGCGATGTCGGCGATGTTGGGCAAATTTATGAAGTCTTCGCCACCAACGGCGACGATCGCGTCGGCGGCTATTACGATCTGGGCGCCAGGGACGGCAATCCCAACTATTACGCCACCTACTTCCCTTACGTCGGCATTCGTTTGACCCATCTGGATTCCGGCAAGGTTTTTACCCGTTACTGGCAGTCGGCGCCGATTACCCGCTACGCCACCGTCGGCAACAAAATCCAGATCCGGGTGAAAGACTTCAGCGCCATCCGCGCCGATCTGATCCGCATCAGCTCGCTGCCGGGCGCGGGCGCCAGCAACTACTGCGGCTACAGCGCCGGCAACCCGCTGGTGGGCATGGCGTCGACCACCGGCAATTCGAACTATACCTGCACGCAGCCGAACGGCTATGTCACCTTTCAGGGGCCCGGCATCGCCTCGGATCCTATCGGCAGCGACTCCGCCACCAACTACGCCACCTGGGGCACCGGGCGCTGGAACGCGATGGGCATGGGTACCGCACCGATCTCTTCGCTGACCTATACCGCCACCTGCGTGGCGCGCAACGTCACGCCGCTGGTGATCCTGCCGACCCTCTCCGTCAGCCAACTGACCGCCGGGCAAACCTCGCAGGCGCAGTTCACCCTCAATATCGAATGCGACAACGCCGCCGTGTCCGGCGTCAGCAGCAACAATACCGCCCTCGGCCTGCAGGTGCCGTATGAAAGCTATGTCGCGGCGCAGCGGCTCGGGTTGGTCAGCGCCAACGGCGGCGTAAGTTACCTGCTCTCCAGCGGCTACGGCACCGACAGCAGCGTCGCCACCGGCGTGGGCATCGCGCTCGCCAACGCCGGCAACGGCGCGCCGATGAACTTTGTCGGCTGGGCGCGCTGCAGCGCCGGGCAATGCCCGCAGGGTAGCGACGCCGGCTGGTATCCGGTGCTCAACGGCGCCAGCGGCGGCGGCAGCACCGCAGCGGGGTTTACCCACTACACCACCCAGCTCACCGCCACGCTCGCCCGGCTGCCTGGCCAGACCGTCACCGCCGGCAAGGTGGATGCCAGGGCCTACGTCTGGGTTAAGGTGCAATGATGAGAAAGAAATACCTGATTATGGGATGCGCCCTGCTGCTGGCGCTGACCTCCATCGGCGCGCAGGCGGGCATCATCGCCTCCGCCACGCGGGTGATCTTTCACGAGGGCGAGACGGAAAAAACCCTGATGCTGCTCAACACCAACGGCTACCCGATCGTGGCGCAAACCTGGGTCGATAACGGTGACGTCAACGCCGCCCCCGAACTGTCTCGCGCGCCGTTTGTCGCCCTGCCCAGCGTATTCGCGCTGCAGCCTTCGGCGCTGAAAGGGCTGCGGATCCTGTTTGCCGGCGCGAACCTGCCCGCCGACAAAGAGTCGGTGTTCTGGCTTAACCTGTATGAGATCCCGCCCACCCGGCCGACCACGCCGCCGCTGGCGTCGCGCGTGACGCTGGCGATGAACACCCAGATGAAAATCTTCTACCGGCCCAGGGCGCTGAAGGGAAAAGCCGAAAACGCGGCCGAGGCCGTCTCATTCACGCTGCAAAAATCGCCGGACGGTTATCTGCTGCGCTGTCAAAACCGATCGGCGTTTTATCTCTCGTTCGCGCGCATCGCCGTGCACGCCGACAGGCGCGATTACCCGGTGCGGCAAGAAAGCGACATGATGACCGCGCCATTCAGCTCGCGGGATTATCACCTCGACGGCGTTTCGGCATCCGCGCTCCCCTCTCGGGTCACCGTTCAGGCCACCCTCATCAACGACCAGGGCCAGCAGATCGTCAAGCCATACACAGCAAACCCATAACGATAAAAAGCAGCGCATTTTTTTAAGTACAGGAAATAGGGAAAATGAGTCTAAGCAGATTCCAGCTACAGTTTCATCTGGAGAAACAGGCCAACAACATCAGGCAGTCAGCGGCGTTTCACACCGCCATCGTCAAACACGGGGAATTATTGAGGGAGACCTACAAGAAGCATCCGCTGTTTTACAAAATCATTTTCAGGAACAGCCGGTTCATCATCTGCTCCACCATCCTGTCCATTTATTACCACCAGCCCGCCGCCGCGCTGAAAGACATCAAAGCCTTTTTCAAAGGGAAGAATATGATCAGCGAGAACTCCCTGGATTCCTTTCTGTTCTTTTTACGGGTCGGGCGCCGGCTGGAGGTCAAACCCTGCGAGCATGACAAACGCCAGTTGCGCTATAAGCCTACGCCGCACGCGCTGGCGGAAACCCAGGCGCTGATCGCCTCAATGGCGCGGCCTTATCAGGCGCTGGCGCCACAGATGCCCATCGCGGCGCTGCTGGCGGCGCCCGACTTTCTGCCCACCTTTTTCGCCGCCTACGGGCAACTGATGCTCAAGGAGATCTACCTGATCGATCTGGTGCAACAGTCCGGGCTGTTTATCAGCAAAGACGCCGGCCACATGGTGTTGTTGATGCTGTTTATCGAAAGCATCCGACAGGACTCCCCCTTTCTGCTGCTCTCCTCGGCGAAAATCGCCAAGTCGTGTTCCGTCTCTCGCGCTCACGTGAACCGCATTCTGCAGGCGGCGGAAAAATCCGGCCTGCTGACCACCACCAATAATGTGGTGATCGAACTCAACAGTTCGTTTTTCATCATGGCGGAGCGTTATTTCAGTCTCTATTTCGCGATGGTCGAATTCGGGCTTGAACACGTTTGGCAAAACTGGCAAGAAGGCCAGACAGCAAAACCGTAAGTTGACGCCAAGACTAAATCGTCACATGCCCAGAGGTGAAATACTCACAAGACAGGCAATACGGTGTAAAAATCATCCTATAGAGAAATAGCGGTTCTACCCGATAAGAACCGCTATAAAGCCTCAATATGCTCTTATTCTCAAAGCATCGGCAGTTTCAATCCAAACCTTTTCGCGGCAGCAACGGCTTGCTCATAGCCAGCATCGGCATGGCGCATCACGCCGGAACCGCAGTCGTTGACCAACACCCGAGCAAGCCGCCGGTCAGCCTCATCACTGCCATCGCACACGATCACCATTCCCGAATGCTGCGAATATCCCATCCCCACACCGCCACCATGATGCAAACTCACCCAGGTAGCGCCGCCCGCAGTATTGAGCAATGCATTCAGCAACGGCCAATCGGAAACGGCATCGGTTCCATCCTTCATGCTTTCGGTTTCACGATTGGGGCTGGCGACGGAGCCAGTATCCAGATGATCTCGGCCGATAACAACCGGCGCGCTAAGCTCCCCTCTACGCACCATCTCGTTGAAAGCCAGGCCTGCCAGATGACGCTCGCCCAACCCCAACCAACAGATACGCGCCGGCAATCCCTGGAAAGCAATGCGCTCACGCGCCATATCCAGCCAACGATGGATATGCTGGTTTTCAGGAAACAGCGCTTTAACCTTGGCGTCCGTTTTGTAGATATCTTCCGGATCGCCAGATAACGCCACCCAGCGAAACGGCCCTTTGCCCTCGCAAAACAGGGGGCGAATATAAGCCGGCACGAAGCCAGGAAAATCGAAAGCATTTTCCACGCCCATATCGCGTGCGACCTGGCGAATATTGTTACCGTAATCAACAGCCGGCACACCCATGTCAACGAAATCAAGCATTGCCTGCACATGAATGGCGCAGCTAGCGGCTGCGGCGTCAGCCAACCTGGCATGCTGCCCCGGATCGCGTTGCGCTGCTTTCCACTGCGCCACGCTCCATCCCACCGGCAAATAACCGTGGATCAGGTCGTGCGCAGACGTCTGATCGGTAACCAGATCGGGTCGGATACCGCCTGCATGCGCGCGTTTAACCAGTTCAGGCAACACCTCTGCGGCATTGCCCAGCAGGCCTATAGAAACCGCCTGTCCGGCCGCCGTGTGCTCCTTGATCAAGGCGATAGCTTCATCCAGATCTTTTGCCTGTTTATCGAGATAGCGCGTACGCAAACGAAAATCCAGGCTACTCTGCTGACACTCTATATTCAACGAAACCGCGCCGGCCAATGTCGCCGCTAACGGCTGCGCCCCGCCCATCCCCCCCAGCCCGGCGGTGAGGATCCAGCGTCCGGTCAGATCCCCGCCATAGTGCTGGCGGCCTGCTTCGGCAAATGTTTCAAACGTACCCTGCACAATGCCCTGACTGCCGATGTAGATCCAACTACCGGCAGTCATCTGCCCGTACATGAACAATCCCTTGCGATCAAGCTCGCTGAAGTGTTCCCAATTGGCCCACTGTGGAACCAAATTAGAATTGGCGATTAACACTCGGGGAGCATCGGTATGGGTGCGGAATACACCAACCGGTTTTCCGGATTGAACCAACAGAGTTTCGTCTTCATTGAGCGCTTTAAGTGAGGCCAAAATCTGATCGTAACATTGCCAATTGCGCGCAGCGCGACCGATACCGCCATACACAACCAACCCTTGCGGGTTTTCGGCGACGTCGGGATCCAGATTATTTTGAATCATGCGATAGGCCGCCTCGGTCAGCCAATTTTTGCAGGTCAATTCGTTGCCCCTGGGAGCACAAATAGTCCGGGTGGAATCGAAACGAGGATCGAGAGTATTCGTCATGGTTTGTCTCCTTCAACATGACAGACATCATGGTTCGCCAGCCTGGTCAGGCAGGCTACAGAAAGGCGTACCGCTCACATTAAAACGCCCGTTGAAAACGCCGCCGAGAGCTAAAAGGAACCGTACAATCAACGACGCATTTATTGACGAGCCCATTCGCATCACTCCCGCCATAGAGCGGCAATTGCGAGGGATCAAGGGAAGTGCCGGGCAGCAAAGCGCTGACATGAATATCGCGTTCAAGTCGGGCGCGCGTACTCATAGCCCAGAGGACATCACGCTCCGAATAAGGGTCAACATCCTCATCCACCAGTAACACATTTTTGAGTGACGGCACCTCACCGAGCAATCTCTTGGCTGCGTCGATAACGCGCAGGTCATCACTGCAAGCGCGTTTAACGACTTGCAATACGGTAAGCAAGTGACCGCCGCCGGAAGGCAGAGCCGCGACGCGACAAAACAGCCTCTCAAGCCCCTCTGTTTTTAGTCGGGCGAGCAGCGAACACTCTTGGCCTAAACCAAGCAGAATGGATTGCTCCACACCAGGACCCGACAGCGTCTGATATATCGCCCCGGCGCGGTGGCTTACCGCCTGAACCTGCAGTGTTGTGGCCATACCACATGGCGAGCGATAACCGAGATACTCAGGTAAGGAAAAACCGGCCACCTCCGCTGTCTCCGGTTCTTTTTCCGCCCCCAACATCCCTTCTATAACGATCTCGGCATGGGCGATATATCGCCCCGTATTGGCGTGACATGGCGCAATCTCCATCGCATTGCCGCGCAGGGCCCCCGCAACGCCTAACTCGTCGCTACCGTAAGAAAGACAAGGCCGAGTCAATGTCGAAGCCAGATAAATGGCCGGATCAAGCCCGATATTGACGGAAATCGGCAGTAGCTCTCCGCGCGCCAGATGTGTCGAAAGCATGTGTTGCAAGTGACCACGAGAGTCAATCGCCACCACCGCCGAATCCTCTTTGAAGGTAATTCGGTGGTAAGAACAATTCGCGGCTCCGGTTCGATTATCGTGCGCATAGATCAACCCCAACGTCACCGTCGGCCCAGGATCATCTTGCAGATAACGTAGGATCGGCAGCAAAGCCAGGATTTCAGCAGGCTTACGCACGTTGTGAAAGTTGCGTTCCTCCCCGCCCAGTAATCTGGGCGCTATCGGCCTACTCGCCGCCTGCAGCAACAACTGAGCATTTGATATGTCTGCGGAATAACGTCCGAAGGGATCCAAAAACAGCCTGCAACGACGGCGATTACCAAACATCCCCATCAAAACGGGAAACTCGCCCCGCGTTGGTCGTCGATAAAGCCGTAACGGTTGCTCATCGGCAAACCAGGAACCGCCAGGCTGGCGATAGGCATCGAGAAAATCTTCAATCATCTCCACCTCGGGAGAAATCGATCTCTCCACCGGGGTAATCTCATCCCCTGCTTGCCGCAACAACGCCAAGGCAGAGCGCAAGTCATTAGGCAATAGCATTTGACTCCTCCCTCATCCCATCCGGGAAGTACAGCGAGAAGCCAAGACGATCCCCAACGCAGACAGCAGCGCCGCCATGCCGGCCAACGCAATAGACAACGTGTAACTTTGATACAAATCATACAGCCAACCGGCGGCGCTGCCCCCGCCAACGGCGGCGATCCCCACGGCGATATACAATGCCCCCAGAATGGCGCCCAGATTGGCGGTGCCGAACCATGTACTGGCCACTGCCGGGTACAGCGCAATACAGCCGCCGTTGGCCGCGCCGAACAACAGCGCGAAAATCGCCAGCGCGGTAAAGCTGTGCGCCACACTCCAAAAACCGCATAACAGGGCCAAACTCAACGTGACGATAACCAAAAAACGCCGCGCGCCCAGACGGTCGCCTATTCGTCCCAAAACCAGACGGCCGCCGATATTGCCCACGCCGATCAAACCGATGAGCAGATTGGCTTGTGTTACATGCAGCCCCTGTTGCTGCGCATAAGGATTGATATGAACCAACGCCAGGAACAGTCCGATAGAGCCGAAAAATATCGCGATAAAAAACCACCAAAATTGAGCTCGGCCAGCGGCCTCTCGCAGCGTGACGCTACCGCTGAAGCCTGGACGCTGCATTGAGGTCACCTCAACGGGACGAAGCCCATCGGGATATTCGCCCACGTCCTCTGGCCGGCCTCGTAAAATGAAGGCGGCAGCCAACCCCAACACGGCGATAGCGACGGCATACACTTGCAGAGTGCTTTGCCAGGACAAATGTCGCATCAGCCCACCGGCCACCATCGGCCCCACCAGCGTTCCCAAGCCGGTGCCAGCCAGCGCCAGGCCGGAAGCCGAGCTGCGATGAACGACGAACCAGCGTTGAATGGTTGAAACAGCCGGCACGTAAACCAATCCGACGCCAACCCCTACCAACAGGCAAAACGTGAGCAAAAACGCCGTCAGTGACGACGCCAGCAGGCTACTGCCGAAGAATCCCAGCGAAAGCAGTAAAATACCAATGCCGGTTACCGTCCTTACCGAAGTACGATCGCTCCAGGCACCGGAAAATACCCCAACGGCATAGTAAATTAACGCCGTCAGCGAGAAGATTGAGGCGGTAGAAAAACGCCCTGCGTCAAAGTTCGTCTGTAATGCAGTAAAAAATGCCCCGAATGAGTAAGCAGCGCCAAAAATAACCGCCAGTAAAAGATGAACGGCACCGACCATGTACCAACCGCGGAATTTTCTTTCCTTGACCATCACAGCCTCCTTTTTATTTAATAATTAACGCCGACAACGACCGAATGCTCGCCGCTCACATCCACTTCAATAAGCGATTGCACCGAGATCCCCGTCGCCTCGAACACGCGCCTGGCTCCACCATAATTGCGTTTTTCCACCACACATAAGATGCCTGATACATCAGCCCCTGCTTTCCGCACTGCACAAACCAACCCCACCAATGTTCCGCCAGTGCTGATGAGATCGTCCACGATATAAACGTTATCGCCGGGCTCCACGCCGTTCAAAAAGAGGCTGCCGCCGGTATATTCGCAATCGAAATCAACCTTAACCTGTCCTTCAAGACCGGATGGGTACCAGCGGGCAATGCCGTATGACAGGCCTGAAAGCAGCGAAACGGCAGCCAATAAACCGCCTCCTTTGTCTTCCTCCCCCACCAGCTTGGTTCCCGGCGGAAATTGCGCCGCATCGCAGACTCGCCTGGCTGCTTCACGCAAGAGTTCAGCCGGGGTTGCCGGGATCTGTTCCGTCAGAGCATTCAACAAAAACCGCCGCCCCTGAATCTCCACCAAAGGCTGCCGATCAAAAGACGCCTTGAGGATGTCCTCTTGCCCACTCTCAGCCGGCGCCTGCACGCGAAGGCGATCGGCATAGGCGACAGCGTCAAAAAAGGTTTGGAGTCGCACAGGGTCCTTACGGCGCGCGGACCGAGAGACGCCAGAACAGACATCAATGGCCGTGGGGAAACAATGCTGAATCAGATGGCTGACATTGCCGGCATGCAGTCCACCCGCAACAATTACCGGCCGCGCAAATGTTTTGTTTTTCAACAAACTCCAATCGAATGGCTTTCCAGAACCGCCGCTCAGCCCCTCGACCTGTGTGTCCAATAGGTATGCACTAACCTGATAGTCGTTTATCCTGTCCAGAGCCAAAGTGCTTTCGAGATGGAAACTTTTAATGACCGGGACATCAAATGCCTGGCAATACTCATTCGTTTCGTCACCCTGAAGCTGAATCGCTGCCAGGCCGCAATAACATATAATGTTTTGCACCCATTCCCTGGGTTCATTGACAAACACGCCGACCACCTGAGTAAAAGGCGGCAATCGTTCAATGATCGAACGGGCTTCGTCGGGCGAAACCTGACGTGGACTTTGTGAAAAAATGAACCCCAATGCATTGGCCCCCGCGTTTAATGCCGCCAGAGCATCCTCAAGGTGCGTGATGCCGCAGACTTTCACTCTCGTTCTCATTCATCGTCTCCTTGAATCGTTTAAGAACCTGATACGCCCGCCCGTTATCCAATACTTGCCGCACGAGTTTCGCCGCCTCGCCAAAGGAGCGCGTCTTGCCGGCCAACACCAGCGCCGTCGCGGCGCTCACTATAGTCGCGTTGCGATAGGTCCCCCGCTCGCCGTTAAGCACTGCCAGGCAGATTTTCGCGTTACGCTCCGCAGACCCCCCTCGCAGCGCCCGTAATTCACAGGCAGGGACCTCAAAATCATCCGGCTGCACGGAAAACCGACCTATACAGCCATCACTTACACACAGGACCTGGGTTTCTCCCAGGCAACTGACTTCATCCAAATCTCCGGCACCATGTACGATAAAAGCCGTCACCTTGCCCAACCTCACCAGCGCCTCAGCCATGGGATACAAAAGCGAAGCATGCGCAACGCCTATCAGTTGGTGCGTCACGTTAGCAGGATGAACCAACGACCCACTCAGATTAAACAGGCTACGAACACCCAAAGCGCGCCGTACAGCAGTCAGCCGTTCAGGAAACGCATACCAAGACGAAGTAGAGAGAAACGCGAAGTTGCTCGTTGCCAACGATCGCCGCAGCCACGCTTCATCACCCTTGCGCGAAACATCAATGCCCAACGCCGACATCATGTCGCTGCTGCCGCTGACGCTGGTCACGCGACTATTGCCATGCTTGATCACTGGCACGCCAGTTGCGGCCACAACCAAGGCTGCCGTGGTGGAAATATTGAAGGTCCCGCTCCGGTCTCCTCCAGTACCACCGATATTCAACGTAAGCGGCAAACCGCTTACCAATGGCCGGCAACGTGCCGCTATTGCGTCAACCGCACCGGCGATCTCATCAGCGGACTCGCCCTTTTGTGCCATAGCGACGAGCAACGCGCCGATCTGCATATCATCCAATTGCTGTCCCAGCATGGCCTGGACCAGATCTCGGGTCTGTTCCCGGCTCAAGCTAAGCCGTTTTTCAACCAAGATTTGCAAGACGTTTCTGAATCGCTCTTCCAGCGGTTTTATCGACAGCGTTGCGTTCATGTTTCCTCCAATCCCACCCGCAAGAGATTCATAACCTCAGTCAAACTCTGAATACTGCCAAATACATAACCGATGTTCTCAAGCGCCGCCTCATGTCGCACTTGACGCGTCCCCGCGACGCACTCGCGCGGCACTATGACGCGATAATCTAATTGCATGGCGTCCTGAGCAGTCGCACGAACACAAACATCCGTGGCAACACCGGTCAGAACGACGGTATCTACTCCCATCCCACGCAGCAGAAGATCCAGGTCGGTGGCGAAGAACGCACTGTAACGGCGTTTGATTAATACCTGATCGCCAACCTGTGGAGATAAATCTGCGATGATCTCAACGCCACGACTCCCTTCGAGGCAATGAAGTGTCTCGCCGTAGTCAAGCTCCCGGCCGAAGTCCACACGGTTGACGCGGTGACTTTCCTGGGTATAGATCACCGGGATGCCCGCACCGCGCGCAAAGCTCAACAAAACTTGAAGCGACGCGATAATCTCCCGCCCTCCTTCGCAAGGAACAGGACCATCTTCATCCAGAAAGTCGTATTGCATGTCGATCACCAAAACGGCAAATCGACGTGTCCGATTGGGGGGCTGAGTTGCTTTTTGACGTTGCATCTTTCTCTCCATGAATGACCGCACGGTGCCGATATTCGGTCTGGGTCAGGCGAAATACGTCGTGACGATCTCTTGCAATGCGCGATGGCTTTCACGTACGGGTTTCAATTCATCCAAATGATCGAACCCCATGACATGCAACACACCGAATCCGCCAGACAGCGATTGCATTTCTTCTATGCGTTCACGTACCGTCTCCGGCGATCCAAGGAGCCAGCAATGCTTGGCGCAATACTCGACGGTGACTTCACTGTCGGGTACATCCGGGTGATGTTTGAACAAACCAAGCGCCTTGTTGCCGGCGATCATCGGCAAGTAATCCTCACGAAAGTAACGTCCCATTTCGCCTTCGACAGCAAGCCGCCATGCTTGCGCATCTGTGTCGGCGATCAGAATAGGACGACTGACACGCCATGTATCCCTGGCCGGAGGAACCCTTCCATTCAATGCGGCGCCCTCTTCAACAACTTGCCAATGGGTATGGAGATACTGCGGCGTAAAACAAAAGCTGATAGGGATCCAGCCATTACGACCGGCAATCTTTAACGTCGAGGATGAAGGTGAAAGGCCGGTCACGCCTACTGGCGGATGGGGTGATTGATAGGGCTTGAGGTGATAACCGGAGGTTTTATCCCACTGATCCGCCGGCCGACGCGCTGTCCAATACTTACCTTTAAATTCGAATGGCCCATCGCTATTCCAAAATCGCATCATGATCGCTATCGATTCTGCCGTCATCTCCCGATGCACACCCGACTTATGATCTATGTCGAACATGTCGAGATCCAACGTGGTACCGCTGGCGCCAATTCCCACCATTAATCGCCCCTTCGATATATGATCCAGCCAACAAATGCGATGAGCCAACTCGGCTGGATGATGAAACGGCAGCATAAAGGCGCCCGGCGCCAATTTTATGCGCTCAGTCTGCAAAATGGCTTGAGCGATGAGCAAATCTGGAGAAGGGCACGGTTCAGCCGGCATCGTATAATGCTCGCCAATCCAAGCCTCATCAAAACCGATTTTGTCCAAAAACCTCAAGGTATCAAGATCGTGGTAATGCCCATCGTGCAACGAGCGATAACGCGGATGTGCCGGCATTAAAAATGCGCCAAGTTTCATGTTCGATTATCTCCTTGAAGCGTAAAATCCCGATTAGCACGTGATATACGGCAAATTGACATTCAACCCATCAATTTCATTCAAATTAAAAATGAATTAATGCTTAGACATTATTAAGTCGTAAAATCAAACACCTGAAAAAGTTAACCACGAAAAGTTAAGATGATTATTGAACATTACTTTCCCCTTAAGTATATAGTTGTATAGACAAGGCAATGGCAACACGAAATTGCTTAATTTGTGATCAATAACAAATTCATAACAATTAGCCATGAAGAAAAAAAGACATTACTGGTTCAAAAAAAGAGGCAACGTGAAGTGTGCAAAAGTGAGACAAAAAATGGCTAACTTTACTGTTAAATAAAGAAAAAACAAACATCCCCGCGTGAATGATTGTGAGAAAGATGAAACATTTCTCCCAACTTGGTTTATTAACATAAGGAAACAACCAAATACAATAATTAGAATGACACGCATTTGTAGTTATATTCCAAGTGAATAATTAAACATAAATGCATTTTTAAATATGATGGATTATAGTTTCATTTACGCTTTACCCATTTTATTGAGAAAGGTATATTTACCAAACATCAATATAATAAATATCTCTGGAGAAATATCTTGCAAAATAAACTCACCATCCTCGCGGGCATAGCCACCATTATCGGCACCCTCTTCGCTGGTTATTCTGCCTTTTCATCTTCAACGGAAACACGCAGTCAGTTCGTTAATGGCAGCGCGAATACGACGATTGGTAGTAATAGCGGAAATATCACCATCACTAACACACCGGGTGAAAAGGCGCCTCAGCTAGTGCTGAAGCGGCCGATGCCTTTAATTGCTCAACCCAATATGGGTAACTTGTTGGAACCCACCAAACATATTTGCCAGCTCATCGCCGGCACACAGGTCGCATTGACAGGTAAAAGCGCTGCAATGGACATCGGCAATGCGGAATGGAAAGAAATCTCCATCATTACCGGCGAATGTGCCGGTCAGCGTGGCTGGATCACCTCAACGGCGCTCACCTACCAATAATCGAGTGATATTGCCCCCTTCATTCCGCTATCGGAGCCGACACTCACCGCGCCCGCAATACCCGATCGATCAATCCCCAGGCCGCCGCTTCGTCGGCGGTCATAAAGCGATCGCGATCCAACACCCGCTCCACTTCCTCTTCGCTCAGGCCACAATGTTGGGCATACAGCCGGATCACCCGGTCTTTGGTGCGTTTCATTTCCTCTGCCTGGATCAGAATGTCGGACGCCTGCCCCTGAAAGCCGCCCAGCGGTTGGTGCACATGCAGACTGGCGTTGGGCAGCGCCATGCGGTGCCCCGGTTCACCGGCCATCAGCAGGAACGACCCCATCGAGCGCGCGGTGCCCATGCACAGCGTATGCACCGGGGCGCGGATATACTGCATGGTGTCGTAAATCGCCAGCCCGCTGGTGATCGCCCCGCCCGGCGAGTTGATGTACAGGTGGACCGGTTTTTCCGGGTTTTCCGCTTCCAGAAACAGCAGCTGGGCGCACAGCATTTCGGCCACGTCGTCGTTGACTTCGCCGTTGAGGAACACGATCCGATCGCGCAGCAGGCGCGAGTAAATGTCAAAGGAACGTTCTCCCCGGCTGGTCTGCTCCACCACCATCGGGACGAGCATCATCTTCTCACGCATCGGTGAACTCCTGGGTTGGCAACAAAGAGAAAGGTGTTTAACGCGTCAGGCGGCGCGCATTACCGTCGTCGGGCCATCGTTGGCGGCGTCGAGCTGGTGGATAATCCGCAGCAGGCTGCCGCCGCCGGCGTCCGGCACGATCTGCAGGGTGACGACGCTTTCGAGAAACGGCGGTTGGTCGTCGCGCAGGCGATAGCTCACCGCTTCGCCCGGCGTGGCGGCCAACGGTTCTGCCTGCGCCAGATCTCCCGTCGGCAGCCACTGCTCGCGCAATTCGGGCACGCTGAGCGCTCGCCACACTTTTTCCGGCGGCGCATCAAGCGAATATTCCAACACCAGCCGTTCATGCGGCGGCGGCTCGGCCTGTTTGTTCATTGATCCATGTCCTTCAGCAAGGTTTGCAGCGCGTCGATGCGCGCCGGCCAGTAAGCACGGTACTTCGCCAGCCACTGCGCGATCTGCGCCAGCCCCTCCGGGTCGACCTGATAATTGACGAAGCGCCCCTGTTTCGCCTCGCGCACCAGTCCGGCATTGCGCAGCACCGCCAGGTGTTGCGACATCGCCGACTGGCTGATGGTCAGCCCTTCGCGCAGCGCGCTGGCGTTCATGCTGCCGGCGGCGAGTTTGTCGAAGATGCAGCGGCGGGTCGGATCGGCCAACGCCTTGAAGATGTCATTTTCGTTCATACAAACACATTAGTATTCACTTATGTATTATGCAACCGAGCAAGGCATTTTTTGCTGCAAAAGAAACTCCGCGCCGCAGCGCGGAGTGAATGGACGAGGCATGATCGCGCTTATGAACGGATCGGGATCACCAGCACGTCGATATTCAACTGGTTGATGGCGTTGCGGGTGGAAGAAAACAGATTGCTCCACAGATCGTGGTGATGGCCGAACACCAGCAGATCGATGTCTTTATCCACGATCGCCGTGCGCAGTTCGTCAACGAAGCCGCCGCGCCCGATAATCACTTCCGCGATCGGGTAATTGACGTTTTGCGTGGTGGGTTCCAGCTCTTTGCGGATCTTCTCTTCGAACGGCACGCCGTCGTCGCTGCGCTCAGAAAAGCCGATCGCCGCGTGGTAGGTGTCGTAGTGAACGTCCACATAGATCAGCGAGAGTTTGGCCTTCAGCGCTTCCGCCAGCAGCGCCCCCTTTTCGACCAGCCGTTTGCCGTCATCGCTCAGATCGGTGGCGATGACAATATGGTGGTAACACATAGCGCCTCCTGTCATGGACTCGGTAGAGCCGAGGCTCCGATATCACGCCGGGGTCATATCGTTATGGTTAATTTTAGTTCAGAATGGCGCTCGTGGCGGGAGGTGATGCGGTGGGAAAGCCCCGTTGCCGGGGCTGAAGGCAGAAATTACTTCTCGCGCTGCGCCTCAAACCAGACGTTGCACAACGACAGGATCAGCGTGTTGGCGTCTTTCACCAGCACGTTGTCGCCGGGCACCCCTTCGGTGCCTTGATCGGTGATGCCTTTGATGGCGGTATCGGCATGCTGAATGGCCACGCGCTCGACCGACGGCGTGCTGATGCCCAGCATCGGGAAATCGATGTAGGAACTGCTGCCGGCGTTGTCCTCGACAAACTCCTGCGCCTCTACGGTGCTGACGGTAGCCCCCTCGCTTTTCAGCGCCGTGCCGTTCCAGCTGAACGCATCCGCTTTATAGCTGATCTTGCCGCCGATCAGGCTCTGCGCCTGCTGCTGATCCCAGCAACCGGTGGTTTGGGTCGGCACGATTTTGCTGACGCGCCAGTTGCCCAGCAGCTGTTTAGGGATCGGCCCGGTATCGCTCTCCGCCGCCCGAACCTGAGTCGCCGAGACGCAGGCCAACACCACCAGCGGCAGCAGCGCCTTGCTCCAAGTGTTCAATCGCATTGTCTTTTCCTTCGTTTCAGTACCCAGTCTGCCCTCGCGGGCCAGCGGCTATCATAATAAGCCCGCCGATTCGCCGTCAAAGCAATCCGCATCGCGCCGGGCGGCGGCTACTCATAGCCAATCGCTATTAGTCATAGTGAATCAGTATTTTGTTTTAGCTCAGCGATTACCTACAGTCACTGCCACTATTCTGCCCGCCTAAATTAGCAGGCAATGTTGACAAGGACCCTGGGAAAATGACATTTACGCTGAAAAACCTCACGCTGGCGCTGGCCGCCGCTGGCACGCTGTTGCTGACCGCCTGCGGCCCGACCGCACAGGACGATCACCACATCAAGGTCGGCATCAGCGCCGGCATCGATCAGTCGCTGTGGGCGGTGGTGCAGAAAGTGGCCAAGCAGAAATACGATCTGGACGTGGAGGTGGTGACCTTCAACGATTACGTGCTGCCGAACGAAGCGCTGAACAACGGCGATCTGGACGTCAACGCCTTCCAGCACAAGCCGTATCTGGACAAACAGATGCAGGAGCGCGGCTACAAACTGGCGGCGGTAGGCAACACCTTCGTCTACCCGATCGCCGGCTATTCGAAGAAAATCACCGCGCTCAGCCAACTGCCGGACGGCGCGCAGGTGGCAGTGCCGAACGATCCGACCAACCTGGGCCGCTCGCTGCTGCTGTTGCAAAAACAGGGGCTGATTACGCTGAAAGACGGCGTCGGCCTGCTGCCGACCGCGCTGGACATCGTCAGCAACCCGAAAAAGCTGAAAATCGTCGAGATTGAAGCGCCGCAGCTGCCGCGCGCGCTGGACGACCAGCAGGTGACGCTGGCGATCATCAACACCAACTATTCCAGCCAGATCGGTCTGTCGCCGGCGAAGGACGGGCTGTTTGTCGAGGACAAAAACTCGCCTTACGTCAACATCTTCGCCAGCCGCATCGACAACAAAGACAGCGAGAAAGTGAAGGATCTGGTCAAGGCCTATCAGACCGATGAAGTGGCGGCCAGCGCCGCCGAAATCTACAAGGGCGACGCCGTCAAAGGCTGGTAACGCCGCGCGTAGAGCCCGTGGCGCCTGGCCACGGGCGATGACAGCCTCAGCCGCGCTGGATGGAAACGCCGCCGTCCACCAGCATTGCGGTGCCGGTGACGAACGAGGAAGCGTCAGACGCCAAATACAGCGCCGCCTGCGCGATCTCCTCCGGCATCGCCAACCGCTTCAGCGCGTGCAGCTGGGCCACCTGCGCCAATGCTTCCGGGGTATTGCTCATCTGCCGCCCCATCGCCGTGTCGGTGCCCCCCGGCAGCAGCGCGTTCACCCGAATGCCGTGTCCGCCAAATTCCACCGCCAGCGCCTGCGTCAGGCCGATCAGCCCCGATTTGCTGGCCGCATAGGCCGCCGTACCGGGAAACGCCGCGGTGTGGCCGACGAACGTGGAGGTGAAGATCACCGAGCCCGCGCCGCGCGCCTGCATGGCGGGGATTTGATATTTGGCGCTGTAGTAAGCGCTGGACAGGTTGGTTTCCAGCACGTCGCGCCATTCTGACGCGCTGAGCGCCAGCGACGGCCCCAGCGGCCCCAACGTGCCGGCGTTGTTGAAGGCGATATCCAGCCCGCCGAATTCATCGACGGCCGTCGCCGTCAACCGTTCGGCGAAGGCTTCGTCGCGCACGTCACCGGCTACCGCCAACGCCCGGCCGCCCTCGCGCCGAATGTCCTCCACCAGTTCAGCCAGCAGCCGCTCGCGCCGGGCGCCCAACACCAGCGTCGCCCCCTGCCGGGCGAACAACAGCGCCGCCGCCCGCCCGATCCCCGAACTGGCGCCGCCAATCACCGCCACCTTACCGTTCAATGCGTTCATCTCTTATCCTCACACCGTAAAAGAGCCTCAGTGTGACGCAACATCCGGCGCAGCGCTGGCCGCAAGCGGACATGCAATTGGCGCCATGAAAAAGGCGCTGCAAGCAGCGCCCCGGCAACGCGGATCCGACGGCGAACTCACGGTTTGGCCGCGTATTTCTCCTGATTGGCCGGCGTCACCAACTCGAACGGGATCCAGTAATACGGCTCAAGCTTTTCGCCGTTGATCATGCGCTGCGCCACATCGACCGACGCCTTGCCCTGGCCGACCGCATCCTGGAACACCGTGACCTGCATCTTGCCGGAGGCCAGCGCCTTGAGGCCGTCGGGCGTGGCGTCGATGCCGCCGATCAGCACGTTCTTGTCCGCTTTGCCGGCCTGCTGCAGCGCCATGATCGCGCCGATCGCCATCTCGTCATTGTTGGCGGCGACGATGTCGATCGTTTCGCCGTTGGTCAGCCAGTTCATCATCAGGTCCATACCTTCACTGCGTGAATAGTTGGCGCTCTGTTTCTGCACCACCTTCATCTTCGGGTATTTGGCCACCACCTGCTCCACGTCTTTGGTGCGCTGCAGCGCGCCGGCGTCGGTCAGGTTGCCGATCATCACCGCCACGTTGCCCTGATAGTTAGCCAGCCGCGCCAGTTCTTCCATCTGCAGCGTGCCGGACTCCCGCTCGTCGGAGCCGACGAACACCACCCCCTGCGGCAGCCTGGCGTCGCCCGGCGTGCGGTTCACGTACACCAGCGGCACGCCGGCGGCCTGCACCATTTTGGTCATCACCGGCGTGCTGGCCGAGTTGACCGGATCGACGATAATCGCGTCCACCCCGGCGCTGATAAAGCTCTGCACCTGATCGGTCTGGCGGCCGACGTCGCCGCGCGCGTCCTCAAGCTGCACGGTAATGCCGCGCGCTTTGGCCTCCTTGTCGATCGCCTGGCGGATAATGGTGAGGAAGTTCTGGTCGAAATAGGCCATCGATACGCCGATGGTTTGCGCCCATGCCGGCGCGGAAGCGCACAGCGCCGCCGCCAGCCACAGCCCTTTCAGAAAGTTCATGATGTGTCCCCCCGGGTAAAAAAACGCCGCCGGCCAACCTTGGCGCCGGCGGCAATTCACGGCAATCAGTGTTTTTTGCGGTTGCGACGCATGTCGATCGACACGGCGGCGACGATAATCACGCCTTTGATGATGTCCTGAATGTAAGAATCGACGCCGATAAAGGTGAAGCCGCTTTTGATAAGGCCGAGGATCACCGCGCCGATCAGCGTGCCGGTAATGCGCCCGACGCCACCCATCAGGCTGCTGCCGCCGATCACCGCCGCGGCGATGGCGTCCAGCTCATAGGACATGCCCATGCTCGACTGGCCGCTGCTGACGCGCGCCGCCAGCACCACGCCCGCCAGCCCCGCCAACCCGCCGGCGATGGTGTAAACCGTCACCAGGTACTTATTGACGTTGATGCCGGAAACCCGCGCCGAGGTCATGTTGCCGCCGATGGCATAGATGTATTTGCCATAACGGGTGTGCTTCAGCGCGATGTGGAAGATCACCGCGATCACCAGGAAGATGATCACCGGCATCGCCCCCTGGCCGATCGCCGTGAAGCCATCCGACAGGAAGCTGACCGGGTTACCCTTGGTGTAGTACTGCGCCAGACCGCGCGCCGATACCATCATCCCCAGCGTGGCGATGAACGGCGGAATGCCGGTGCGGGTGATCAGGAAGCCGTTGATAAAGCCGCAGACGATGCCCACCCCGATCCCCGCGCCGATCGGGATCGCCGCCGGCAGATCGAGCAGCCCCGGATACATCGGCGAAATGCTGTCCGAGGTCTGCGCCAGGCTGGCCGCCACCACCGCGGTCAACGCAATCAGCGAACCGGATGAGAGATCGATGCCGGTGGTGATGATGACCTGGGTGACGCCCACCGCGATGATGCCGATGATCGCCACCTGCAGCACGATCAGCAGCAGGCGGTTCGGGTTAAGCAGGAACGACTGATCGCGCATGTACCAGCCAAGGATTTCGAAGATCAGCGCAATGCCGAGCATCACGATGAAAATACCGGTGTCTTTCGGCATTTTGCCGCTCAGCCCGGAGAACAGCGATCCCTTGCCCGTTGAATCGGCGGAGAGCGGCTTCTCAATCTTTACGTTACTCATGATGTTCACCCTTCGTTATTCTGAGGCCAGCGCCAGGATCTTTTCCTGGTCCGCGTCGTCTTTGTCCAAAATGCCGGTGATGCGGCCACCGTGCATCACCATCACCCGATCGCTCATGCCGAGGATCTCCGGCAGCTCGGAAGACACCAGAATGATGGCGACGCCGCGGTTGGCCAGCTCGCTGATCAGGCGGTAGATTTCCGCTTTGGCTCCCACGTCGATGCCGCGCGTCGGTTCGTCAAGTATCAGGATTTTCGGCTGCGCCAGCAGCCAGCGCGCGATCAGCACCTTCTGCTGGTTGCCGCCGCTGAGGTTATTGATGATCTGATCCATGGTCGGCGTTTTGATGTTGAGCTTCTTGATCTGCGCCATGCAGTCTTTGGCCATCTGCACATGGCTGACGAAGCCGTTCTTGCCGATGTATTCCGACAGGTTGACGATGCTCATGTTTTCGACCACCGACAGCACCAGAAACAGGCCGGACTTCTTGCGATCTTCGGTGAGGAACGCCAGCCCGCTCTCGATCGCCTTCGCCGGGGAATCCACTTTTACCGCCTGGCCTTCGATAAAGATCTCGCCGCCGTCCGCCGGGTGCATGCCGAACAGGCTCTCCATCACTTCGCTGCGCCCGGCGCCCACCAGCCCGGCAACGCCGAGGATCTCGCCGCGCTTGACGCTGAACGATACGTCATGGAACCAGCCGCTGCGGCGCAGCCCCGCCACCCGCAGCACTTCCTCGCCGATATTGTTGTTGAATTTGGGGAACATCTGCGTCAGTTCTCGCCCCACCATCATGGTGATCAGCGACTGTTTGGTCAGGTTTTCGGTTTTGTCGCAGGCGATGAAGGTGCCGTCGCGGAAAATGCTCACTTCATCGGTGATGGCGAAGATCTCGTCCATCTTGTGGCTGATATAGATGATGCCTTTGCCCTGCTCGCGCAGCTCGCGAATGATGGCGAACAAGTGCACCACTTCACCTTCGGTCAGCGCCGAGGTCGGCTCATCCATGATCAGCACGTCGGCGTTGTAGGATACGGCCTTGGCGATCTCCACCATCTGCTGGCTGGCGATGCTCAGTTCGCCCACCAGCGTTTCCGGCCGCAGTTTGATGTTCAGCCGCGCCAGCAGCTCGCGGGTTTGTTCATTCAGCTGTTCGTGGTTGACGAACCCCAGCCGCGCCGGCTCACGCCCCAGCCAGATGTTTTCCGCCACCGTCATGTAGGGCACCAGGTTCAGCTCCTGGTGAATCATGGAAATGCCCGAATGCAGCGCCTGCAACGTGTCGCTGAAGGTCACCGGCCGGCCTTTGATTTTGATCGAGCCCTCATCCGGGTGATAGATGCCGATCAGGCATTTCATCAGCGTCGACTTGCCCGCGCCGTTTTCGCCCATCAGCGCATGCACGCTGCCGGGTTTGATTTTAATCGAGACCTTATCCAGCGCTTTGACGCCGGGGAACTGCTTGCTGATGCCTTCGGCCTCAAGAACATAAGGGTACATACCGCTTACCTCCGCACTGACCCACGTTTTCTGCCGCGGGCGCTCAGGTGGAGCGCCCGCGGCAGGCTTCAAGGCTTATTTTTTGTTTTTATCGGCGAATTGCTGGTAATTGGCCTGGGTGATCAACTGATAAGGGATCAGCACGTTGCTCTCCACCTTCTCGCCTTTCACCAACTGAACGGCGGTTTGCACCGCGCCTTCGCCCTGGCCTTTGGCGTCCTGGAACACGCTCAGCGCCAGATCGCCTTTTCTGATGAATTCCAGCGCATCGGGCGTGCCATCCACGCCGGCCACCCGCACGCCGGACTTTTTAGCCTGCTTGAGCGCCAGGATGGCGCCGATGGCCATTTCATCGTTGTTGGAGGCGATGGCGTCGATCTGCTGGCCGGTCAGCACCCAGTCAGTGGTGATATCCACCGCATCTTTACGCGTCCACTTGGCGGTTTGCTTATCGACAATCTTGATGCCGGGATAGTTGGCCGCCACCTCTTCCACGCCGCGGGTGCGGTCGCGGGTCGATTCATTCGACAATTCCCCCATCAGGATCATCACGTTGCCCTTGCCGTTCATCAGCTTGGCCAACGCTTCCATCTGCAGTTTGCCGGCCAGCTTGGAATCGGAGCCGACGTAGGCCATGCCGGCCGGGAGCGTCACTTCCGGCTTGCGGTTGACGAACACCAGCGGGATTTTGGCGTTCTCGGCCAATTTGATCATCGGCTTGACGCCCTGAGTATCCACCGGGTTGAGGATGATGGCGTCGACGCCCTGGCTGACGAAGTTTTCGATTTGTTGAATTTGCTGCGCGATGTCGCCCTTGGCGTCTTCAAACTGGCCGCTGACGTTGCCGTCGGCTTTCATTTTGTTTTGCATCGACTGGCGCAGAATGGTGAGGAAGTTGTCATCGAAGTAAGCCATGGAAACGCCGATCTTGATGTCTTTCGCCAACACGCTGGCCGGCAGCATGCACATCAGTACGGAGGCGGCGATCAGTTTCTTCAGCTTCATGTTCGTTACCCTTTAATCGTTAGAATGAAGTGGTCTGTTGATTGACAGCTAATGAAAGATATTTTTTACATTCAAACAACATTACGGTCGGTGTTATCCCTTTGATACGGCGAAATTACCGCGTTATCACCGTATTAAGGCCGTGAACAAAATGGTGATCGATATCTCAAAACAGATTAAAAACAATCAATTGAAATAAACCCCTGGCAGAGCAAGCCGCGTCTTCGCCGCTTTTTTAAATGTTTATTTCATAATTGAGATTATTGAAACTTTTTAACCCAAACAAGCGAAACATGCGTTTTGGAATGGCTTATTAACAAAAACATGACACGGATCTAACAAATGAAGTGAAAGCCATCGGGTAACGCGCCCCGCGCGTGCGCCACGCCGGGCGTCGGCAAAAACTGCGAGCGGGCGCGCAGTTTGCGGTTTCCGCATTTCCCGACCATCCTTACTCGGCAATAATGGACATATCCCTATCTCAGGAGGACCTGACATGCAGCTCAGCAGTAAGGTGCGGATGAACCGCCTGTTCAATAACGGCAAGTGCCTGGATGTGGCGATCGATCACGGCATCGCCAACGAACCAGATTTCTTAATCGGTCTGGAAGATATCGAACGGGTGATGGGCAACCTGATCGCCGCGCGCCCCGACGCCATTCAGGTCAACTACGGCCAGGCGGAGCTGCTGCAGCGCGCGCCGCAGCGCGAAAAGCCGGCGCTGGTGATGCGCACCGACGTCGGCAACGCCTATAACGCAGCACGCCACCGTGAGATGTGGGCGGTGTTGCACAACCCGGAAGCGCCGATCCTCGCCGCGCTGCAAATGGACGCCGCCGCGGTGGTGGTCAATCTGTATATGATCCCGGATGAACCCGGCATTTTCCGCCAGTGCGTAGAGAACATCGGCCGCCTGCGCCACGCCTGCGATCGCTACGCCATGCCGCTGATGATCGAACCGCTGGTGATGGCCCCGGCCGGCCAGGGCGCCGCCTACGGGTCGCTCGGCGACGTGGAAAAGATCGTGCCGCTGGTGCGGCTGGCGCGCGAACTGGGCGCCGACATCATCAAGGCCGACCCGACCGAACGGGTGGAAGATTTCCACCGCGTGGTGGAAGCGGCGCGCTGCCCGACGCTGGTGCGCGGCGGCGGCAAGGGGGAGCTGGGCCCGGTGCTGGAGAAATCCGCGGCGCTGATGGCCCAGGGCGCGTCCGGCATGGTCTATGGCCGCAACGTGTATCAACACAGCAATCCGTCGCAGGTGGTGCGCGCCCTGATGGCGATCATCCATCAAGGCGCCAGCGGCCAACAGGCGCTGGAGATCTACCACCAGCAGTGACCCGCTTTTGTAACTAAAATAACCCCTTCGCGACCCGGCAGCATGCTATAACCTGCTGCCGGTAACTGCAGCTTGCCTCATTCCTCGCTAGAATACGCCGTGATATCGCCATTCGGAGAACCGCCATGCCAAAACAACGGGTGCCGCTCAAGCTGAGCACCTCCATCACGCTGATGGTGTCCGCCATCATCGCTTCGGTGCTGCTGGTGGTGTTCGCGCTGTTTTTCGTGCAGATGAGCCGCGAAGGGCAAGATCAGCTGCAGCAAAAAGCCATCGCTATCGCCAACACGCTGGCGCTCTCGAGCACCGTGATAGACGGCCTGCAGCGACGCGATCAAAGCGGCGCCGTGCAGCGCTTCGCCGAGCAGGTTCGCCATCAAAACGAGCTGCTGTTCGTGGTGGTGGTGGATATGCAGGGCATCCGCTATTCGCATCCCAAACCCTGGCTGATCGGCAAACATTTCATCGGCGAAGATCTGGCGCCGGCGCTGCAGGGCAACGTCAACAGCGCCATCAACCGCGGCACGCTGGCCCCGGCGCTACGGGTGTTCGTGCCGGTGTATGACGAGCAGCGGCGGCAAATCGGCGTGGTGGCGCTCGGCATCGCGCTGGACACCGTGCAGCGGGTGGTGGCGGAAAGCCGCTGGATCATCTATTGGACCATCGCCTTCGCCGCGCTGGTCGGCAGCCTGGGCACTTTTTTCCTGGTCTCCGCGCTCAAACGCATCATGCTGGGTTTCGAGCCTTACGAAATCTCCACCCTGTTCGAGCAGCGCAACGCCATGCTGCAGTCGATTAAAGAAGGCGTGATCGCGGTCGATAATGATTCCCGCATCACCATCGTCAACGACGAGGCCAAGCGCCTGCTGCGCCAGAGCGGCCCGGTGGAAAACCTGCTGCTGGACGCCGCCAGCAAGCATTGGCCGGCGCAGCTGCATCTGGCGGAAGTGCTGGCCAGCGGCAAACCGCTGCGCGATCGACAGATCAGCTTCAACGGCAGCGAACTGCTGACCAATACCGTGCCGGTGATCGTCAACGGCCAGGTGACCGGCGCCATCGCCACCTTCCGCGACAAGACCGAGGTCAGCCGCCTGCTGCAGCGCCTGAGCGGCATGGCGCACTACGCCGATGCCCTGCGGGTGCAGTCGCACGAATTTATGAACAAGCTGCACGTGATACTCGGCATGCTGCACATGAAGGCTTATCAGCAGTTGGAAAACTACATCATCAATACCGCCAGCAACTACCAGGAAGAGATCGGCGCGCTGCTGCGCAAGATCCACTCGCCGGAAGTGGCGGGCTTCTTCATCGGCAAGATCAGCCGCGCCCACGAAGCCGGCATCGAACTGACCATCGAGGAAACCAGCCTGCTGCCGGAAACCGACGACGCGGAAACCACGCACGTGCTGATCAGCGTGCTCGGCAACCTGATCGAAAACGCCATCGACGCCATCGACGGCGTTGAAGGCCACGAGATCGGCCTGAGCTTCCATCACCACGACGATCAATTACACTGTATCGTCAGCGACGACGGCCCCGGCATCGATCCGGCGATCGCCGCGCACATCTTTGAACACGGATTTTCCACCAAGGGAACGGGACGCGGCATCGGCCTGGCGCTGATCCGCAGCCATCTGGAGAAACTGGGCGGCGGCATCGATGTCGAGTCCGAACCGGGCGAGCTGACCCAATTTTTCGTGCACCTTCCCTATCAGGCCAAGAGCGAAACCCATGATTAACGTACTGATTGTCGACGACGACCCGATGGTGGCGGAGCTGAACAAATATTACCTGAGCCAGATCGGCGGTTTTCACTGCCAGGCGACGGTCGCCACCCTGGGCCAGGCGCGCGCCCTGCTGGCCGACGCCAGCGTCAGCATCGATCTGGTGCTGCTGGATATCTACATGCAGCAGGAGAACGGGCTGGATCTGCTGCCCGGCCTGCGCGAGCTCGGCGAGAAGACCGATGTGATCATCATCTCTTCCGCCAGCGATGTGAACACGGTGCAAAAGGCGCTGCACTACGGCGTGGTGGATTACCTGATCAAGCCGTTCCAGTTTAGCCGCTTCAAAGAGGCGCTCAGCCACTATCGACAACAGTCGCAGCTGCTGGCGCAGCGCGAGTTTTCGCAGGCTGACGTCGACAGTCTGCTGCGCCGCCAGCCCGGCGGCCAGGAGAGCAAAAAGCTGCCGAAGGGCCTGACCAGCATCACCCTGAGCACGGTCTGCGAGTGGATAGAACAGCAGCACGACAGCGAATTCTCCACCGACAACCTGGCCAACGCCATCGGCATTTCGCGGGTGTCCTGCCGCAAGTACCTCATCTATCTGGCGGAAAGCGGCATTCTCGGTACCCGCATTCTGTACGGCGCGACGGGCCGCCCAGTCTATCTGTATCAGCTGAAGCCGGATGCGATCGCCATGCTGAAAGAGCATTGCCGCCCGGCATAAACGACGCCGGGCGCTGCAAGCGCCCGGACGTTGAAAGCTAGAAGTTGTACATGTAACACCTCGCCTCGCGGTGAGGATCTTTCGAGTGTATCCGCAGGCAGCGCTGCTTTTTCTGCTGTTGCTCCAGCTGACGCTGCTGCCGCTTGGCGGCTTCTGCGGCCTCGCGCTGCTGCTCACGCGCGATCGCCTGCTCATTGGCCTGCGTCAGGCTGTCGACATTCCACACCTTGTGGCGCAGCGCGCTGCGTTTTTTCTGGTACTCCTCGGGGACTTTATTGTCCTTCGGCGGCGCCGCGTGGTATTCCAAATCCACCCGCGCCTGCGCAAAGCAGGCGCAACACAGGGCCACGCCGGCCAACACTAGCCTTTTCATCGATAAACTCCTGACAAATCCCTGTTCTCATCTTTAGCAATTCAGCGGCCGGCCATTCAGCCAGGCGCGGCAATAAACGCCGACAAACGGCCGATGCGGCCCCGTCAGAGACGTCCGCCGCAGACGCAGCGACAGGCAACGGACGATATCGGCACCCTGCTCACAGGCCGTTCGGGCGCTCTGATGCCCCTGCGCGGAAGGTCTCGCCGCTTCCTGCGTTTGCAACCGGATTTCCAACGCTTCCCGCTCCGCACGCAGCAGCGCCAGCTGCATGCGCTCCGCCTGAATCTGTTCAGCCAACCAAATATGCTGCAACAAGCCATCCAGCCGCGCCGGACACCCCGCCGCAGAGGGACTTTCCGTCGAGGCGCCGGGCGAGGAATGGCGATCGATGAACGCCTGACTGCAAAATGAGGCCAGCAGCGCCGCAGCGATTAACGAAGGTAGTTTCAATACACAAGCTCCATGAATAAGCCGACTGGGGCGCGCCGCGAAAAACGACGCAGAGAACCGTTCAACAGCCGTTGAGTGAAGACACCTGAGGCTCCGCGGGATCGGGCGCATGTTGCCCTCCCGTCGCCGGCGCTTTCGCGTTTTCGGCATCGCATTCCGCCAGACGCGCCAAGGTTTCGGCCTCATTCTCCGTGGGCGGGGTCGGCTCAGCCATCTCTTGTCGCAGGCCATGCGCCAGCTCTTTCAATTTCTTCTGAAACAGCACGGGAGAAATTCCCTCGCATTGCCGATCGTAACGGGCCGCATTTGCTTGCAGACTCAACAACGACATTATCAACATGGCGACAATACGCTTTGCCATTGAAAACTCCTGTAAGGATGTCTGGGTATGTTGATATATATTCAACAAGCAGAGATTCATCGTTTAAAGATAAATAACGCATCGGAAAAACAGAGTAGCGAATTAATAATAAACCGTTCCACAATATCTTTGAGATAACGTCTGCCGCCCCGCCGAATAAAGAGCGGCGGTTAGCGCCCCCCTATTTTCGACCAGTCCAGCGTACCGCCGATACCGACCCGGCCTTCATTCAGTACGGCAGCGGCGGATTCGCCGGCGATAATGCGCTGTTTCTGTTCTCGCGTTGCGGGCTGCGGTGTTCCCCAATTCCCCCAGTGAGTGGAGGAGGATGAGGATGAAACAGTGGGGTGAATGGCACTGCATCCGTTTAATACAAGACACAATGCCAGAAGAGAATTACGCCATGTCATACTATTTCCCTTAAAATAACGCTATTGGTAGTGACGGTAAATGAAAAACGAGTTTATTTAGTTTAATAACTTTCGCCGCATGCAATCGCCTGCGACAAAAAGAATACGCAAGTGTTAATCACCCGTTATTTTAATTAACCTGAATCAAACAAATATCGTTCAATAAGACAACGCTAATCGCAGAAATGGGCCAGCAGGCTCAGCGCACTTCCGAGTGCGCTGGGATCTTACTCTTCGCCGTCCGGCTGCCAGGCCAGCAGATCGCCAGGCTGGCAGTCGAGAATGCGGCAGATCTTGTCCAGCGTTTCCAGCCTGACTCCCTTGACCTTGCCGTTTTTCAACAGAGACAGGTTTTGCTCGGTGATCCCCACCTGCTCCGCCAGCTCCTTTGAACGCATCTTCCTTTTGGCCAACATGACATCAAGACTTACGATTATTGCCACTCTATTCTCACACGAAAGAAAGCTGTTCTTCATTCAGCCGCAACGCTTCCAGAAATACCCGGCTAAATACCAGGATTGCGCAGCCTACGATCAGCGAGCGCACCGACTCGCTATTGACGCCATAATAAAGGATAAACAGCATTTTTTCATCGGCGGTCAATACCATCACCTGCAGCAGACCGGCTAACGACGGGAACAACACATCGACGATCAGCAAGATGCCAATGATCTGCAACAGCACCATATTGTTGCGATGCCACACGTTGCCGCGGAAGAATTGATAAAACAGCCCGGCGCCGCACAGCAGCGCGCTGTAATAGGGCAAATAACCGAGCATGTCGATAACCAGCGTGGCGAACAGCGCCCAGCGTTGCTGCGGGATCGCGTAGGCGAGCAGCTCCGGGTAATATTCCCGGTAAGAGGCGACGATATCGCGATAGGCTACGCCCTGCAGCCAGTCCCGCACGATGATGAACATCTCAACGCCGGTGCTGACGATCAGCATCGCCATAATGAGCAAACACAGACAACGCACATACAGCGGCAGATGGATCCTTGGCGCAGCGCCCATAATTTTCTATCCCTTAATCAACAGCAATAAATTATCGTAAAACGATAATTTATTGCTGTCAATGATCAAGTGGACTGATGAGTCAGGCGGTGGTCGCCAACGCGCGGACAAAAAAAAAGGCCGGGCTAACCCGACCTTGTTTGACCGCTCGACGCGCTTAGACCAGTTCGATCACATCGAAGTTGGCTTCGCCGCTCAGATCGGCATCGTAATCAACGCCCTGCAGACCGAAGCCGAACAGGCGCAGGAATTCCGCCTTGTAGCCCTGGTAATCGGTCAGTTCGTTGATGTTGCTGTCATTAAGCTGCTTCCAGATTTCACGGCAGGTTTCCTGCACTTCGTCACGCAGTTCCCAGTCATCCAGGCGCAGACGGTGTTTCTCGTCGGTATCCGGCGCCGCACCGCTGTACAGCTTGGTGGCGAACAGACGCTGGATCTGCTCGATGCAGCCTTCGTGAATGCCCTGCTCCTTCATGATCTTGAACACGATGGAGATATACAGCGGCATCACCGGAATGGCGGAAGAAGCCTGCGTCACCACCGACTTGAGCACCGCAACGTAAGCCGCGCCGCCTTTGGCCTGCAGCTTCTGGTTGATGGCGTGCGCCGCGCGATCCAGATCTTCTTTCGCCTTGCCCAGCGTACCGTGCCAATAGATTGGCCAGGTCAGATCGGTACCGATGTAGGAGTAAGCGACAGACTGCGCGTTATCCGCCAGCACGCCCGCTTCGTCCAGCGCGTCCATCCACAGCTGCCAGTCCTGGCCGCCCATCACCTTCACGGTGTCGGCGATTTCTTGCTCGTTGGCCGGCTCGACCACGGCCTCAACCAGCACGTCTTTGTTGGTGTCCAGCGCGACGGATTTGTACGGCTCGCCGATCGGCTTCAGTGCGGAACGCACCACTTCGCCGGTTTCCGGCATCTTACGCACCGGCGAAGCCAGCGAGTAAACCACCAGGTCAACCTGACCCAGGTCTTTCTTGATCAGATCGATAACGGTCTGACGGCACTCGTTGGAAAATGCGTCGCCGTTGATGCTTTTCGCGTACAGGCCTTCTTCTTTAGCTGCCTTATCGAAACCGGCGGAGTTGTACCAACCGGCGGAACCGGTTTTGCCTTCGCTGCCAGGCTTCTCGAAAAATACGCCGATGGTGGCCGCACCGCTGCCGAAAGCGGCATTGATGCGCGAGGCCAGACCGTAACCGGTGGATGCACCAATGACCAGCACCTTTTTAGGCCCGTTTTTCAGTTCGCCGCGCGACTTAACGTAAGCGATTTGCTCACGGACGTTGGCTTCACAGCCTGCCGGGTGAGCGGTGGTGCAGATAAAACCACGAATTTTAGGTTTGATAATCATAGTAATTTTTTCTTGGTAGCTAAAAACCGAAGGACAATATACCTGATTTTCTCGATATACTTAAGAAAGTGCGAAAACAAGCGCAGTGAACAGACCAGTCAACGGCCCTGCGACACAGGCAAAGGATAATGATAGCAGGCCAGGTTGCTATTGCCCGGCCTGTTGAGGGTCATGCCTTGTGCTTTTCCAACTGCTCGATCAGCGTGTAACGCAGCGATGAGGCGTCGGCCGGTACGTTCTCCACCGGGGTGACGCGCACTTTCAGCCGATACTGATAGCCCGGTTCGAAGGTGAAACCCTCGATGCCGGTATAGAACAACTCCCACGGCTGCTGCGCGGAGCGTCGCACCTGCATGCACTTCATCGGGCCGACGCCCACGCAGTCCACCAGCGCGCTGTTGACCAACAACACTTCCGTTTGGCCGCCTTTCTCGTTTGCGGGCTGATTCATCGAGGTTCCCTCCTGGCTGCAGCCGGCCAGCGCGGCCAACGCAACAAATAACAACGCTTTAATTTTCAATGTACTGCACCAATAGTCATCCAGGGGCGCCATGCTAACAAATTAACCGGCTCAAGAGAACGGATAACGATACGGATCCACACGCCCAAAATATCATTCCTCGGTGCTCTATCAATCTGGAAAATATCGCAAAATAAACCCCCTGTTCTTATCCGAACCGGTAATTACCCCCGCTATTTTTTCTGTTAAAAACAGCTGGCTTGCGCAAGCTTTACTGAATTTAACTGAATCGATAAAGAGGGAATTTTATGCAAGAGATCGATGCCAAACACTTTCACCTGATCGCCGGCGCCGGTAACTTTGCCGACAACCGCGGCAGCAATGGCCGCGTCAACAACAACGGCGGCAACAAGAACGGGGGCGGGTCATCCAATCAGGGATTCTACGGCAAGCACACCTCGCCGGATTGCGTTAACGGCGTGATCACCGGTTCTCTGGGCGGCCTTGGCGGCCTGGCGGTGGGCGCGCTCAACGGCGGCTGCTTCAAGGAAGGCAGCAAAGGCGGCGGCAACGTCGGCATGGGGAAAGGCGGCAACAAAAACAGCGGCAGCAACTGCAATAGCAATAAAGGCGGCAATACCTGTTCGCGCTAAGCGGTTTTAATTAATCAAAGCCCCGGCTGAGCCTCTCTCCGTTCGGTCGGTGCTTTCCGTATTTTGGGTGATAACCATGTTTAAACTGTTTCGTACCATATGCCTGCTGCTCGGCTTCTGGATCGCCACCCTGCTGCTCAGCGGCGCGGGGGTCTCCTTTACCCACGGCTACGCCGCGCCTAAAAATCTGTCGCATTTCGTCGTCTCGCTGGTGGTGGTCGGCGCCATCCTGCTGTGGACCCATAAATTGCTGCGGTTCTTTTTTGCCGAGAAATTTGAGAAGAAACCGCGTTAAGCCGTGTTCTTATTGGGAGCGCCGCCCGCAACGATAAAACCGGCATCGCGAATCGCCGCCTTAACCTGCCTGGCGTCCATCACGGCCGTTTTCACATAGCCAAAAAAGGCCACCCGTGCGCTGGGCAAACGGATTGGCGTCGCCAGTTGGGCCATAAGATCACGATTGCGCTGCGCCATCAGCTCGGCGCGCGCATGCCAAAACGCGGTGGCGTCGGCGCGTGTTTCAGTGGCGGTGTCGAACCGAGAGGCCAACTCGCTGAGCTCCTCCCACTCCGCCAACAGGGAGGCGATCACTTCAGGATTAGCCACCTGCTCCCAGTCAGAGGGTAAGGCCCCCTCACGCCACGCCTCGAGATAGCCGGGCAACATCATCTTTAATTGACTCAGTTGCTCGTTCACTGCGGGTTACCTTTTATAGCGCCTGATGCCGGGATATTTCCCATAATGACACTCTCGTTAAACCGTTGATGGGAGCAATGGCCGAAGCTTATCAGCGCCATAGATGACGTAATGACTTTTGGTGCGGCCAAATTAGCGATGTGTGCGGTTGGGGGGTGAGACGGGAGCTCGGGCTGATGGCTGTGACGCGAAAAGAGAAACGGGGATTGTTGCTGGCGTCTTAGGTAAAATTTACTTATAAATCAATCACACAAAAAAAGACCGAATACGATTCCTATATTCGGTCTAGGGAAATGGCTCTTGGGAGAGAGCCGTGCGCTAAAAGTTGGCATTTAATGCAGGGCTTGTTCAGCCGTGCACTTTAAGAGTAGCCTACCGCGCCAGTTTTGCCAGCCGCCCGGCGGCCGCGTGATAGTTTCGTGACGAAATAACTATGCGGCAAATGCGCATCAATCTGCGCGCGCTGGGCAAGGCGTTGGCAAACAAGCGGTTAGTCAGCGCACAGCTTCTCGGCGCGTTCGATAAACGGCGCCATGCTCATTTTCTTCCCCGGTTCAGCGGGATCGTCCAGCAGGATCACGTCCAGCGGCTGTGCGCGCTGATGGCCCTTCTTCACCTGCTGCTCCGCTGCGTCGTTGAGCGGGTATTGCATCAGGGTGCTGTTATTCAGCACGAACAGCGCGCCGCCGCTGCGGCACTGCAGCGTCACCTCTTCCTTGGTGAACGCCCACTGTTTGCCGTACTCCAGTTTGGTGATGTTAACCAGTTTGTCTGCCGCCAGCGCGCCGGTCGCGGTTGCCAGCAGCGTAATGCCGAGTAATACCGATTTCATGTGATGGCCTTAAGGTTGCTATTCGCGTCGATTTTCCCGCAGCTTGCCGGCCTGCGGCAAGCTGAAATGTCAAACCGGCGCATAGGTTGCAAATAAACTGACCAGCAGCAGCACTGCCATCCCCAGCCCGACTTCGAGCCAGCACGCCAGCACCACCCCGCGCTGCGCCAGCGCCGGTACGCGGCTCATCGCCGGCACGATGGCATAGCGATTGGCCAGCGCCACCATCACCATCAGCGCCACCAGCGCGGTTTTGATCAGCAGCAGGCGCTGATAAGGCGAGCTGAGATTAAGCGGCCAACCGCCGAGTATGATCAGGCTGTTGACGATGCCGGTGACGATCACCGCCGCCACCGCCAGGTGCCCCCAGCGCGAGAAACGGATTAGCGTGGTGATGGCATCGCTGCGCCATTGCGGCGGCTGCAGGTAGCGCAGGCAAACCAGCAGCGGCGCCAGGCTGCCGAACCAGTAACCGGCGGCCAGCAGGTGCGCCGCATGGTTGGCGCGGTGCAGCGCGCCCAGCGCGCCTTCGTGCATCGCCGCGTGGCCGATGAACGCCAGGCTCACCAGCAGCAGCGCTGAACACAGCGCCAACGCCTGCGCGCGCGGCCGTTTCGGCAGCAGCAGGCTCAGGATCGCCAGCAGCGACAGGCCCAGATGCCAGCGCCACACTTCGCCGAAGGTGGTGCCGAGCACCGCCCACCAAACCTCCAGCCGCCAGGTGTCTTGCCAACCGTCGCCCATCTGCCCGGCCTGAATGGCCAGCAGCGCCACGGCGGAAAGCCCGGCAATCCAGGTGCCGGCAAGCAGCAGCGGACGCACATCGCGGGAGAGGATCGGGGAAAGGCGCTGCGGTGCCAATAAGGCGGTGAACAGACTGATGCCAAACATCAGCATCACCGCCGCAAAGTGCACCAAGCGACACAGAACGAACAGGGTCGCCAAACTCACGATCAGTTTACGGTGAAGCTGTACTGGCCTTTGGTTTTATGCCCGTCGACCGACACCACATGCCAGCTGACGTTGTATTTGCCCGCGCTCAGCTCGCCTTCGATCGGCACGTTGACCTGGGTGTTGTTGTTCGGATCGAGCTGCAGCTTGCCGGTTTTCACCACGGCGTTATCCGGGCCGGTGATTTTCACGCCGCTGAAGTTCGGCTCGATGCCTTCGGAGAAGCTGAGAGTCAGCGCCTTCGGCGCCGGGCTGACGCTGGCGTCGGCCTTCGGCGTTTCCACTTTCAGGTGAGCGTGCGCCAAGGCTTGCTGTGAAGACAGGCCAACGAACAGGACGAAAACGGTGGAAAGCAGGCGACAGGAGGAACGAATTTTACCGATCACAGTGGTATCCCTTAACAATATAAAGAGGGTCATAAGGGTTAAGGCCACAGCCAAGGCGATGTATCAGCGGCCCCAACCCACCGCAAATGATTGCGCCACGGGTAAACAGAAAAACGGGTTGTATCGGCTAACCCGCTGTTTTGACTCTACCATCCCTGTAGCGTATCGCGGTAAATCATAACGAGCACGCCTCAGCAAGTCGAGCGCATCACTGGCATTTTGCGATCCGGCAGCACGTATCGCCGCATAACCGCGATAAACGCAGGGTAAAAAAAACCGCGCGTCGGGTTTGCCCCGCGCGCGGTTTTTCAATGTTCAGTCAGGAATCAGGCCTGGCCGTTGCCGCCCTGGCCCATCGCGCCCATTTTCTTCAGGTCTTTGTCGATGAAGAACAGGCCTTTGCCGCTGGTGCCCACCAGCGCCAGCTTATCCAGCACGGATTTGAACAGTTTCTCTTCTTCGTGCTGCTCCGCCACGTACCATTGCAGGAAGTTGAAGGTGGAGTAATCGTGAGAGGACATTGCCGCGTGCGCCAGCTCGTTGATCTGACGGGTGATCAGCTTCTCGTGTTCGTAGGTCTGCTCGAACACGTCCGCCAGCGACTCAAACGCCACCGGCGGGGCCGCGATGGTGCCCAGCAGCGGCAGAGAGCCGGTGTCACTCAGGTAGTCGAACAGACGTTGCATATGCTGCATCTCTTCCTGAGAGTGCTCTTTAAGAAATGCGGCGGCGCCTTCAAAGCCTTTGTCGCTGCACCATGCGCTCATCTGCAGATACAGGTTGGCGGAGTAGAACTCCAGATTCAGTTGCTCATTCAGCTTTTGAGTCATTTCTTGCGTCAGCATAATCATTCCTTTTATTTTGCAGGTCATGAATTTAATTTCCGCGCATTATGCCCTGTCGCCGTAAAAATAAAAACACCTTATTTACATTCAAACCAAATCAATTACAAAAACAAATTATATCAATAAGTTAAAATATCATAAAATTATTGGTAATTAACATGATAATTATTTAGATCTTTTATTTTAATCAAAAAGCGAATCATTCTTATTTAAAAGAATAAATAGATTGCATTACTCTTGGATAAATATCGCCCGCCGCCGCGGCGCAACGGGCTTGCCAAGCGCCGCCGGGTGGATTACCTTCTGCGCAGATTCAATGCGGTAAAGTAAGGAGTATAAGGTGGGTTACAATCTGGCCGAGTTGTCCAAAGAAGAAATGGACAGGGTGAATGTGGATCTCGCCGCCTCAGGCGTGGCGTACAAAGAGCGTTACAACATGCCGGTGATCCCGGAAGTGGTGGAGCGCGAGCAGCCGGAGCCGCTGCGCGACTATTTTCGCGAGCGCGTGGCGCACTACCGCGCGGAATCCCACAAGTTTTCGCGTCTGCCTTACGAACCGAAGGCCAAATAACAAAACCCGCCGTTACGGCGGGTTTTTCGTGTCACTTGCCGGCGAATCGGTCGGTGGCGATCATCAGCTGGTGCAAAATGCCCGGTTCATCAAACGAATGCCCCGCCCCTTCCACGATATGCAGCTCCGCCTCCGGCCAGGCCTTGGCCAGATCCCAGGCGTTCTGCACCTGGCAGGCCATGTCATAGCGGCCATGGACGATCACCGCCGGGATATGGCGGATCAGCGGCACGTTGCGCAGCAGTTGGTCATCGCTCTCCAGGAACCCCAAATGCGTGAAGTAGTGGTTTTCAATGCGGGCGAACGCCAGCGCGAAATCATCCTCGCCGAACGAAGCGGATTCACGGCTTGGCAACAGCGTCACCGTTTCCCCTTCCCACACGCTCCACAGTTTGGCCGCTTCGAGCTGGACCTGCGGATCGGCTGAAGTCAGCCGCTGCCGATAGGCGGCAATCACGTCTTTGCGCTCGTCATCCGACAGAATGGACAGCACGCGCTCCCACTTGTCCGGGAAGAAGCGCGAGGCGCCGTCCTGGTAATACCAATGCAGCTCCTGCTTGCGCAGGGTAAAGATACCGCGCAGCACCATTTCACTGACGCGCGCCGGGTGGGTCTGCGCATAGGCGAGCGCCAACGTAGATCCCCAGGAGCCGCCGAACACCAGCCACTGCTCGACGCCGGCCATTTCGCGCAGCCGCTCGATATCGGCCACCAAATGCCAGGTGGTGTTGTTGTCCAGACTGGCGTGCGGACGGGAGCGGCCACAGCCGCGCTGATCGAACAGCAGCACCTTGTAGCACTCGGGATCGAACAGCTGGCGATGATGCGCAGAGATGCCGCCGCCCGGCCCGCCATGAATGAAGACCGCCGGTTTACCGTTCGGGTTGCCGCTCAGCTCCCAGTAGATCCGGTGGCCATCCCCAGTGTCCAGCCAACCGCTGTCGTATGCCGCTAACGGCGGGTACAAACCTCGTAATTGTTCCATGGCGCTTTCCGTCTCTCTGTGAGTCATGCTTTCATCAAAGCGGAAGCCGCCCGGCAGGTCAACGGTAAAACCTGAAAACTCGAACGCGCGCCGGGAACTCGGCGCGCGTTTGCTCAAAATCGCAACGACCCGCCTGCAAAATGCCCACAGGCCCGATCAGTTCACGCCTTGTTACGCCTACACGCCTTTACGCATATGCGGCTCGCGCATCTCCTGTGCCGTTTTCGCCTCGATGCTCAGCTCCGCCGTCGGGCGCAACATCAGGCGTGCCAAGCCGATGGGTTCGCCGGTTTCCCGGCAGTAGCCGTATTCGCCGTTCTGCAACCGCGCCAGCGCCGCATCGATTTTCGGCAGCAGGCGGCTTTCGCGATCCAACTGGCGGAACAACAGGCGCAGCTCTTCTTCGCGCGCCGCCTTGTCGGCTTCATCGCCCGTCGCTTCGCCGTTGTCGATCGCCTTCTTCAGCTCATCGATGTGCAGCAGCAGTTTTTGCCGCTCATCCTGCAGCAGCTGGCGGAAAAAAGCCCGTTGAACCGAGTTCATGTAATCAGAATCCGGCATGGCCAGCAGTTGCTGCGCATCCGGTAATGTCATCACTGTCATTGCGTTCTCCGAACCCCAAAAGTGTAATATTATAACATAATAATTATTTTAAGCACCCGGTCATCCAAAAACAAAATTTCACGTGCAAACAGCCGGTTACATACTACTTGCACTTTGTCGCTTGCATCCTGTCGGCTTTAGGCGGTTAATGGCTGAGCAAGCCACCCAATCATAGGTAACGAGAGGCCATCATGAGTAAGGGAATGGATAGCAAAAAAAATGCGAAGAAGAAGCCGTTGAAAACCCCAGCAGAGAAACGTGCGGAGAAACGCGCCAAAAAAGCGCATCCGTCTGGTGAGTAAGCGTCCTTCCATCCGTCATTAAACCCGCCAAGGCGGGTTTTTTATTGCCTCACTGGAGAGATGGCCAATGTCCTGCTTTACCCTCGCCGCCGCCCAATACCCCGCCGCTGCGGCCGATATCGCCTGCAACCTTGAACGTCACCTTGAATTTGTCGCGCAGGCAGCCGAACAGCAGGTGCAACTGCTGGTTTTTCCCGAACTGTCGCTAAGCGGCTATGAGCTGGCCGATGCCGCCGAACTGGCGCTGACGCTGGGCGATCCGCGTCTGCAACCGCTCGCTGCGGCGGCGCAATCGCATCAGATGACGATCATCGTCGGCGCGCCCTTGCGCAGCGGCCAGGCGCTGCATATCGCCGCCTTGATCTTTCACCCCAACGGCGCGGTGGCCGCCTATACCAAGCAACATCTGCACGGCGCGGAACAACAACGGTTCTTGCCCGGTAATGGCGGCACGCTGCTGGAAATACATCGGCAACGCATCGCGCTGGCTATCTGCGCCGACACCTCGCAACCCGGCCACGCAAGCGCCGCCGCGCTGGCGGGGGCGCAGATTTATGCCGCCGGCGTGCTGGTATCTGAAGCCGGTTACGCGAAAGACAGCGCTGCGCTGGCAGGCTATGCCCGTCGTTATGGCATGGTCACGCTGATGGCCAACCATGCGGCGCCGACCGGAGGCTGGATCCCGGCAGGCCGCAGCGCCATCTGGAATGAAACGGGAGCGCTTTTGGTTGCCGCGCCGGATGACGCCCCTGGTCTTATCATCGCCGACAGGATCCACGACGGTTGGCACGGCCGCCTGTGCCGGTTAAGCTGAAACCTGACGGCAACGCGGAGGAAAGCATGACGTTACGCGTAATAGATACCGAGACCTGCGGGCTGGACGGCGGCGTGGTGGAAGTGGCCTCCCTCGATCTGCTCGACGGCCAATTGACCAACCCGATGAGCGACCTGATCAGCCCGGACCGCCCCATCAGCCTCGACGCGATGGCGATTCATCACATCACCGAACAGATGGTGGAAGGCAAACCGCGCATTGCGGTGGCGATCGGCCGCTATCAGGGCAGCCCCTACTATGTGGCGCACAACGCCGCCTTTGATCGCGGGGTGTTGCCGGAGATGAACGGCGCCTGGATCTGCACCCTCAAGCTGGCGCGCACGCTGTATCCGGACATCAAGTACGGCAACCAGTATCTGCGCTACGCGCTGAATCTGGACGTGCAGCTGCCGGCAGACGCCACGCTGTACCCGCACCGCGCGCTGTATGACTGCTACGTCACCGCCGCGCTGCTGCAACGCATCATCAAGGATTCGGGCTGGACGCCGGAGCAAATGGTGCAGATCACCGAACAGCCGGTGCTGCTGAAGAAGTTCAAGTTCGGCAAGTATCGCGGGCAGGAGATCGACCGCATCGCCCAGGAAGACCCCGGCTATCTGCGCTGGATGCTGAAATCCATCGACGATCTGAGCCCGGACATGAAACACACGCTGAAATACTATCTGATTGGCTAACACAGCGGGCGGCTCAGGCCGCCCGCCGCACGCCGTTATTCCGCCAGCGCCAGAATGAAGGCGTACTCCAGCGCAATATCCTCATAGGCCTTGAAGCGGCCGGATTTGCCGCCGTGGCCGGCATCCATGTCGGTATACAGCAGCAGCTGCCGATCGTCGGTTTTCAGCTCGCGCAGCTTGGCCACCCACTTGGCCGGCTCCCAATACTGCACCTGCGAATCGTGCAGGCCGGTGGTCACCAGCAGATGCGGGTACTCCTGCGCTTTCACCTGATCGTACGGGCTGTACTGCTTGATGTAGTCGTAATAGGCCTGCTCGTTCGGGTTGCCCCACTCGTCGTATTCGCCGGTGGTCAGCGGAATGGACTCATCCAGCATGGTGGTCACCACGTCGACGAACGGCACCTGCGCCACCACGCCGTGGAACAGCTGCGGCGCCTGGTTGATCACCGCGCCCATCAGCAGGCCGCCCGCGCTGCCGCCCATCGCGAACACTCGCTTGCCATCACCGTACCCCTGGGCGACCAGCGTTTCGGTCACGTCGATAAAGTCGTTGAAGGTGTTCTGCTTGTTGAACAACTTGCCGTCTTCATACCACAGCTGCCCCAGCTCGCCGCCGCCGCGAATGTGCGCCAACGCGAACACGACACCGCGATCCAGCAGGCTCAGGCGGCTGGCGCTGAACGCCGGATCCATGCTGCTGCCGTAAGAGCCGTAGCCATACACCATCAGCGGGTTGGCGCCGCGCTGGAAGCTGTCCTGGCGATACACCAGCGAAACCGGCACCTCGACGCCGTCGCGCGCCTTCACCCACACCCGCTCGCTGCGGTAGTTTTCCGGCGTGAAATTCTTCACTTCCTGCTGTTTGAGCATCGTCCGCTCGCCGCTGTCCATGTTCAGCTCGTACAGCGTGGTCGGGGTGGTCATCGACGAATAGCCGTAGCGCAGCAGCGCGGTTTCCGGATCCGGGTTATACGCCAGCCAGGTGGTGTAGGTCGGATCGTCGAAGGCGATGCGCTTCTCTTCGCCGCTTTGCCAGTGGATCTGGCGCAGCAGCGTCAGGCCGGCATTGCGCTCTTCGACCACCAACCAATCACGGAACAGGCTGAAGCCCTCCAGCATCACGTCGGCGCGAGGGGCGATCAGCGTCTGCCACTGCGCTTCGTCCGCCTGTTCGCTTTGGTACAGGCCGAAGTTCTTGCCGTCCTTGTTAGAGCGGATATAGAAATGCTGGTGATAGTGATCGATGGCGTACTCGTGATCCTTGCGGCGCGGCACGAACAGCTGCGGTTTGGCGTCCGCACGATCGGCATCCAGCAACAGGATCTCCGAGGTGGTGGTGCTGCTCAGGTGGATCAGAATAAAGCGCTCGGAGGTGGTCTTCTCCAGCCCGACGTAGAAGGTATCGTCCTGCTCTTCGTAAATCAGCTCGTCCTGCTGCGGATCGCTGCCGACTACGTGGCGATAAACCTGATACGGCAACAGCGTCTTGGCGTGCTTGCGCACGTAGTACACCGTCGAGGAATCGTTGGCCCACTCGAAGCTGCCGGAGGTGTTTTCCAGCACTTCGTCGGCCCAGCTGCCGTCGGCCAGGTTCTTGAAACGAATGTCATACTGGCGGCGCGACAGGAAATCCTCCGCCACCCCCAGACGCTGATTGTCGGGACTGACGTCCAGCCCGCCCAGGGTGTAAAACTCGTGGTTCTCGGCGCGTTGGTTGCCGTCGATAAGCACATCCCACTGCTCGCTCTCGGCCTGCGGCTGGCGCACATAAATCGCGTATTCGTTGCCCGGCTCGTAGCGCGTCTGATAGCGATAGCCGTGGCGCACGTAAGGCACCGAATGTTCCTGCTGCGGGATGCGCGCCACCATCTCTTCGTACAGGGCTTCGCGCAACGCCTGCTGCGGCTTCAACATCGCATCGGTGTAGGCATTCTCCGCCTGCAGGTAGTCCAGCACCTGACGGTCTGCGCGCTCATCGTCGCGCAGCCAGTAGTAGTCATCCACGCGCGTATCGCCGTGGATAGTGATGGGATAAGGCCGTTTTTCCGCTTTCGGTGGGGTCATCATTGCTAAATCATCCGCTTACATAGATTGCGGCAAGAGTGACACGATTCCCCCCGGCTTGCCAAGCGGCGCTATGCCAGCTCGCGCTTTTTCTCGTTGACGTCGCTCTCGATGCCCTGCTTGACGTCCGCCGGGATCTTCAGCGCCTGCGCCAGCGCATCAAGATAGCCGCGCTCCATAAAGTGATCGACGTCGATCACCAGACAACTCAGGTAATAAACCTCCAGCGCCTCGTCTTCGTTTTGCACGCTGCGGGCGATTAACGCCGGGTTGAGCGGCTGGTCGAGCGCTTCCTGCACCCAGCCCTGCGCCTCTTCCCCCACCTGCAGTTGCGCCAGGCTGTGATCGATGGCGCGCTGCTCGTCGGCATCGATATGGCCGTCGCTTTTGGCGGCGAACACCAGCGCCTGCACCAAACGCTTGGCGCGCAGATCCACCGGCGTGGTTTGCAAACCGAACTGCGGTTCGTCCTGATGGGTCTCTTTCACCCGCTGCTTGTACTTGTTCCACAGCACCGCGCCCACCGCCGCGCTGCCGCCGATAATCAGCGCATTCTTGCCGAACTTACCCACCAGCTTGCGCGAAGATTTGTTGGCCAACAGCACGCCGACCAGGCCGCCCAGCGCCGTGGGCGCCAGCAGTTTGCCGATGCCTTCTGCCCCGCCCATCGCGCCGGCCTTCTGCCCGATCAACGTTTGAATCTGCTGCATCCAGTTACTTTTCATCATCTACCCCTTGCGTGAAAAAACGCGGCGCGCAGGCGCGCCCGAACCGACGGTAAACCGCCAGATTAGGGGATCTTTTGTCAATTTACGTCTGGGGGATGCAAACCTGTGTTTAGCGGGCCGGGCGGCCCGCCAGGATGGCTGCGGCGTTACGCGTCTTCGTCGCCCGCTTCGTCGTCCTGCTCGTACTCGGCCAGCTCGTCGCGCATCGCCTGGAGGGCGTCGCGGGTCATCAGCGCCAGCGTGCGGTAGAAACCGGTGGTGGCGTGCGCTTCCACTTTGCCGAGGAAGCGGCCGCACCACGGCAGCAGGAACTCGTCGAACAGCGCGATCTGCGCCTGCGCTTCATCTTCCTGCGACTGATCTTCCAGCCAGGACGCCGCCAGCAGCAGCTGGCCGAAATGGTCGGCCGGCGCCTCAGCCAGCGGCATGCCGCGCTGCTGCAGGAAGGCGCGCACTTCAGCCTCGCTTGCGCCTTCGACATAGTCGGAGCGGAACGGCGGCACGCTGCATTCGCTGCCGACGAACATCGCATTGAAGTCGGTCGCCAGTTGGTTGACGTCGCCGCCCTGCTGCAGGCGCTTCAGCAGGTCATCCTGCTCCAGCGGCCAGTGCTGCTGCAGCTTGCCCTCTTTAATCAGCGCGAACAGCGGCACCAACAGCGGATCCTGCGGCTGGCGGTAGAACAGCGTACCCAGCACGCGGCAGACAATCGAAAACTCATTCATGATAAAGCCTTATTCAATACGGAAAATTTTGCCGGGACGATGTCACAAATCGGCCAATTCCGCAATCGCCGGCTTGCCGCGCCGCTCGAGAAAATCCAGCAGCCGGCGAGGGTTGACGTTGAGAATGCGCTCCTGCGGGAAGCCCACCTCTTCGATAATGCGCTCGCAGTGCTCAAAGTTACCCAGCGAAAAGGCGACGTGCGAATCCGAGCCCAGCGCCAGCCAGCCGCCGGCGTCGCGTACCGCGGCGGCGATCGCCCGACAGTTGGCCTCGCTGCCCTTGCGGGAGTGGGTGAACGACGAGTTATTCAGCTCCAGCGCCACCTCGTATTTGGCCGCCGCCGCCGCGACGGCGGGAATGTCGATCGGATAACGCGGGTTGCCGGGGTGGCTGATGATATGCACGTCCCCCTGCGCCATCGCGGCGATCATCGCTTCAGTATTGGACGCTTTATCCTGCGGCGCAAACACCGGCTCATGGAAACCGGCGATGATCACGTCGGTGGCCGTCAGCATCGGGCCGGTGCAGTCGATATCGCCCTGCAGGTTTTTGATGTTGGCTTCGATACCGCGCAAAATGCCCACGCCGTTCACCCGGCGCGGCCAAACGTGCATGTTCATAAAGTGCCAGTAGTGCGGCGCATCGGCCATGTCCGGGCCGTGATCGGTGATGGCGAACAGCTGGATGCCCTTCTGCCGGGCTTCGGCGATGTAATCGTGCAGCGTGCTGTAAGCGTGCGTGCTGGCGACGGTGTGCATATGCAAATCAACGGGATACATTGTTTCTCCTTCCAGAGGGCCTGCCCGCAGCGGTGCGGGCGGGCGCGATGACGGTGTCAGCTTATCAGTTACCGAACGGCGGCTGAAGGATCAGTACCCCCGTTGCCTGTCGACCACGCCGGCAGGGGTATGCCCCGCCTCCAGCGCGCGAATGTTGGCGGCGATCTGATCCATCGCCTGCTGCGGCAACGTGATGGCAGCAATATGCGGGGTAATGGTGACACGCGGATGACGCCAGAACGGGTGATCCTGCGGCAGCGGCTCGCGGGCGAACACGTCCAGCGTGGCGGCGGCCAGTTGCCCCTGTTCCAACGCCGCCAGCAGATCGGCTTCCACCAGGTGCGCACCGCGCGCGATGTTGATGAGGTAGGCGCCCGCGCTCAACTGTGCGAACAGCTCGCGGTTGAGGATGCCAACGGTCTCCGGCGTATTGGGCAGCAGGTTGATCAGCAGTTTGACGCCGTCGAGGAAGGCCGCGCGCTGATCCTCCCCGGCGAAGCTTTGCACGCCGTCAATCTGTTTGGCGCTGCGGCTCCAGCAGCGCACGCTAAAGCCAAACTCGGTCAGCTTACGCGCCACGCTCTGCCCCAGCACGCCGGCGCCGAGGATGCCGATGGTGAAATCATCCAGCGAGTGCGGATCGAGCGGCTGCCACTCCTGCCGCTGCTGCAGCGCCTGATACTCGTCGAAACGGCGGAAATAGCGCAGCACATAGCTCAGCGCATATTCCTGCATCTGCTGCGCCATGCCGGTATCCTCCAGCCGCAGCAGCGGCACGCCGGCGGGCAGCGTGCCGGGGTGTTTGCGCTCCTGATCGAGAATGGCGTCGACGCCGGCGCCGAGGGCGAACACCGCTTTCAGATCGTGGCGGTTGGCTAACATCTCGTGCGGCGGGCGCCATACCAGCGCGTAATCCGCCGGCCGCTCGTCGCCGCGCTGCCATTCGCGGATCTCGGCCTGCGGCAGGCGTTGCTTGATGCCGGTCAGCCATTCCTGGGCGTTAAATAAGGGATGGTAATAGATGATGTTCATACTGCGGGCTCCCGTTTGTTTTTATTGGTTTTCCTTCAGCCTTCCGCGATTCATCGCCGGATGCAAGCGTTAAAGCCCAAAATAAAAACAGCCCCGACCAGTGGGGCTGTTGTGCATGTTCGCAAAATCAGGCGGCAGACGCGCCGTCGCGCCGGATAAGACGCCGCAACAGCGGAATTAAAATCAGCATCGCCACGCCGACGCCCGTCGCCCCCCAACCCAGCGCGCTGAAGATTTCGCTGTAGCCAGGATTGGTTTGCAGCGGCGTGCTGCCGCTGTTTTCCGGCATCAGGCCGGATACGTAGCCCGCCAACACCGAAGCGACGCCGGTCACCATCATCCAGCAGCCCATCATCACGCCCTGATAGCGCGGCGGCGCCAGCTTGCCGATCATCGCGTAACCGATCGGCGAGATCATCAATTCACCGACGCTTTGCAGCACATAGCTGATGACGATCCATTTAAACGCCACCAGCCCGTCGCCGCCGGCCATGCTGATGCCCAGCGGCAATACCAGCATGCCGAGCCCGATGCAAAACAGCGATCCGGAGAACTGCAGCGGAATGTCGATGTTGCAGCCGCGAGCGCGCAGGCGGTTGAACCACCAGGCCAGCAGCGGGCCGCCCACCACGATCACCAGCGTGTTGATGTTCTGGATCCACTGCGGCGCCACCTGAATGCCGTAAACGTTCAGATTGATGTTGTGCTCGGAGAACAGCATCAGCCCCATCGGCGCCAGCTGATACAGCGCCCAGAACACCAGCGACCCCAGCGCCAGGATCAGATAGGCCGCCATTCTGCGGCGCTCATCGCGCGGATGGTGGCGCAGCGTCACGACGCACAGCATCAGGAAGATCAGCGCGCCGAGCACGATCACGAAATGGCCGCTGAACTCGGCATGGGTCAGCATCACGCGGATAATCGGCACCAGCGCCACCAGCACCGCCAACCCGACCAGCATGCGCCAGCGGTATTGGCTGCGGCTGGCGTCGTGGAGCGGCGTATTGAGATCGGCCAGAATGCGCCAGCGACAGACGGCGACGATGATCGCCGCCGCGTTGCCCAGCGTGGCGAACAGGAACAGCGCGCGATAATTTTCCGTCAGTTGGAAATACCCGGCCACAGTAAAGCCAACGAAGAACCCGAGGTTCATGCCGGCGTAATTCCACAGGAACGCCGATTCGCGCCGATCATCGTCCGGTTTGAAACGCTGGGTGAGCATCATATTGATGCAGGTCACGTTGAGACCGCTGCCGGTCAGGAACATCGCCAGCCCCCAGTACAACCCCCACACGCCCGCGACGGCAATCAGCGCGCAGCCGAACACCTGCAGCACCATACCGAGCACGAACAGGTTGCGGTTGCTGAGGAAACGGCCGCCGAGATAGCCGCCGAACATGTGCAGGCCATAGTTGAAGGCGCCGAACACGCCCATCATGGCATTGGCGCTGCTTTCGTTGAAACCCAATCGCTTGGTGGCGTACAGCACCAGCGTGGAATAGAGCACGGCGAAACCCAGCGTGGCGAAGATCTGGATGAAGAACAGCGCCCCCGCGCCGGGGGGAATGGCATGGCGCGCTTGCGGCGCCGGCATGGCATCTGAAGGAGTCAAAACGAACCTCTACTGCATTATTATGTAATGAGTCTGTCCCTGTCTGCGGTATCGCCGGCCTGTCAACCGGCAATCTGCGCGGCGACGTGATGTTCCTTGCCAAAAACGCCGCGCCGACATGATTCCATTTAGCGACACATCTGACTAATAATCCAGTATTAATGCATATAACAGCAAACAACCTCACCTCAATGGCGAGATATTGAGCTATTTGTACAGAAAAAAGTCAAACAATCGGCTTTCACGCATTTTGCTCGCTGCCGCCCTGTCCGCCGGCGGCCGAGAGTCAGGATATCGTTCGGTAAATCAGCAAATTGCTGCAAGTTTGGCTAAACAGTCATGAGAATGAAATAAGAGGGTTGACGCTGAGATCAGATTCTCCTACATTAGCGCCCGTCGACAGCGCAAGGCGTTATCGGCAACAAAACGGTGAGGTGTCTGAGTGGCTGAAGGAGCACGCCTGGAAAGTGTGTATACGCGAAAGTGTATCGAGGGTTCGAACCCCTCTCTCACCGCCAAATTCAAAGAGAAAGCCTGGATTCGCGTCCAGGCTTTTTTTTTGCATGGCGCACCGCCGAGAGGGGTGAGAAGCCTCGACAGGGTTCGACAAAACGCCCGCGTTTTGGACCGCCAACGGCGGCCCGCCGCGAACGCCTCCCGCCTTACGCTACCGAGGTTCCCCTTTTTCTCGGTTCTCCTCGAACCGCCTCTCTGATTTTCTCGCCCTTTCATGACTTCTGACGTGTAGTTCGCCGCAGTTTTCAACAAAGTGAACACGGCTTGAGCGGACAAGCAAAAACACAGAAATTATTCTTGACCGGATCGGCCCCACTCCCTATAGTAGCGCCCCGTTGCAGCGATGATTTCGCAACAAAAAAATATGGTGAGGTGTCCGAGTGGCTGAAGGAGCACGCCTGGAAAGTGTGTATACGCGAAAGTGTATCGAGGGTTCGAATCCCTCCCTCACCGCCATCTTCTACGAAGAAGCCTGAACTCGCGTTCAGGCTTTTTTGTATGCATAGCGCATCGAGCGGGAGGGTGAGAATCCTCGACAGGGTTCGACAAAACGCCTGCGTTTTGGACCGCCAACGGCGGCCCGCAGGGTGAGCGCAGCGAATCAATCCCTCCCTCACCGCCATATTCTAACGAGAAAGCCTGAGCGAAAGTTCAGGCTTTTTTGTTTGCATCGCGCACCGACCGGGAGGGTGAGAGCCATCGACAGGGTTCGACAAAACGCCCGCGTTTTGGACCGCCAAGGGGCCCGCAGGGTGAGCGCAGCGAATCTATCCCTCCCTCATCGCCATCTTCTACGAAGAAGCCTGAGCGAAAGTTCAGGCTTTTTTGAATGCAAACACATATAATAAGAGCACCAAGACGACTGGACAACATATTGAATGATAAGGTAATTTATCTTATAACTGAAATGTTTTGCAACTTTTAGCCTAGGATATATTACTATGTAATAACTTTTACATAGTTATTGCTAAAGGATATGTATGAATCGAACCCCACCAGTAGATGTGATACGCAAATTACGAAATGAAGTTGGCTTTGGATGCCCCATTGACGGATGTGCAAATCCATACTTGGAATGGCATCACTTTGATCCTCCTTGGCATATTAAGAATCATCACACCCCCGAAGGAATGATTGCTCTGTGTATACACCACCATAAAAAAGCTGATGGTGGTGCATACACAAATGATCAGCTAAGAGCTTTCAAGAATAACAAGACTCAGGCAGATAAAGTTAAAGGTCAATTTGATTGGTTGAGGAATGACTTGTTAGCGGTGGTTGGGGGAAATTTCTACTACGATACTTTAAAAGTATTACAGATAGATGGACACGATGTAGTTTGGTTCAAGCGTGATGAAGAAGGCTACCTTAGATTAAACATAAAAATGCTAAGTGTTCTTCCTAAAGAAAGGGCTTTGATCGAAGACAATATATGGACAAATATTGGAGATCCCAAAGATGTCAACTCTCCACCACAAGGTAAAGAACTTAGAATCGACTATGAGAATGGTGATCACCTATCAGTTAAGTTCTCAGTCGTAAAAACAGCAGGAGAAGCGTACAAAAAATATAAGAGCACATGTCTTCAGGCCAATAATGAAATCAATTATCCAATTACCGTTGTAGAGGTGTACTATATAATAGGCGGAGAAGGTATCGAACTTAAACCATCAGGAACTAACATTCAAAAAAACAATATTAAAGGTTGTTTTATTTCACATTGTGGAACCGGCATGAATATACAAACAGGCCTAATTTATCGCCAAAATCCATCATTACTACCCTATCAACCCGAATCTCGAGTCGGTCCTTGCCCCTGTGGTAGCGGATTGAGATTCAAGCAATGTCATGGGTTACTCGTATGAAAATTAATAAATCACTATTGCTGAAAACTCATCTACTAGTGCAACCAATTATCCAAAAAACACAGCGTTAAATTATAATTCTGGATATATTTTTATTAATGTGTATCAAAAAAACATTGAAATAATATGTGGATGTCGAAACCCTCGACAGGGTTCGAAAAAACGCTTGCATTTTGGACCGCCAACGGCGGCCCGCAGGGTGAGCGCAGCGAATCTATCCCTCCCTCACCGCCATAAAAAAGCCCGAACGCAAATTCAGGCTTTTTTATTCCCACTGCCAAACCGCTCAGTGGTGCGTGCATCTCACCGCCGTCGGCTGCGCCAGTGCGCGGCGCCAGTCCCCCGGCGTTTGGCCGAACTGGCGTTTGAAACTGCGGTTGAACGACTGCTGTGAGTCGAAGCCGAGCGAGATCGCCACGCTGACGATCGGTTCGCCGCTGTTGGCCAGGCGCTCCGCCGACACCTTCAGTTTTTGCATGCGGATATACTCCCCCAACGCATAGCCGGTCTGACGCTTGAACATGCGCTGCAGATGCCATTTGGAGTAGCCCGCGCGGTCCGCTACGGTGTTGATATCCAGTTTTTCTTCCAGATTGTTGTCGATCCACGTCTTCAAATCGGTAATGAAACCCGTCGTGTTCATGCTGATGCTCCCATCATGTCGGCAGGGTCCCCCTCTGCCCAGTGCGCATACGTTGCAACAGTTTCGCTTTAAATGCAATTTTTATTATTGCATTTACCAGAAAGCCGCCTCTATACTCCACCCAATTAATGTAACCGATATTGATACATTAATGTGACACCAATATGTTTCAAAACCTAACGTTGCGCCATGACAAAGCGCGGCGCCCCTTCCGCCGAACGCCGGCATGAAGGGAAAAGCCCGGAAAACAGGGCTGGGTATGGGGCCAGACAGCGCTTACTTATCGGAATAAAAATAATGCCAAATCAACCAAACTCATCGTTCAACGCCGGCGGCCGCACGCGCGCCTTCGCTCTGGGCCAGCGGCTCTCCGGGGTGGCGCTGCTGGCCGCCCTGCTCGCCGGGTGTGACAACAGCGTCGCGCATAACGCCCCGCCACCGCCGCCGGTGGTCAGCGCCGCCAGCGTGGTGGTCAAACCGATCAGCCAGTGGGATGCGTTCAATGGCCGGGTCGAAGCGGTGCAAAGCGTACAGCTGCGCCCGCGAGTTTCCGGCTACATCGAGCGGGTCAACTACACCGAAGGCGACGAGGTGAAGAAAGGCCAGGTGCTGTTCACCATTGACGATCGCACCTACCGCGCCGCGCGCGAACAGGCGCAGGCGGAGCTGGTGCGGGCGCGCAATCAGGCAGCCCTCGCGCGCAGCGAATCTTCGCGAACCGAGAAACTGATCGGCACTCAGGCCATCTCGCAAGAGGTGTGGGAACAGCGCCGTTCGTCCGCCGCGCAGGCGCAAAGCAACGTGCTGGCGGCGCAGGCCCAGCTCGATATGGCGCAGCTTAATCTCGACTTTACCCGCGTCACCGCCCCGATCGACGGGCGCGCCAGCCGCGCGATGATCACCGCCGGCAACCTGGTCACCGCCGGCGACAGCGCCAGCGTGCTGACGACGCTGGTATCGCTCGATAAGGTTTACGTCTATTTCGACGTGGATGAGGCGACCTTCCTGCGCTATCAGCAGCAGGGCCGACACGACGCGCGCCTGCCGGTGAAGGTGGGCCTGGTGGGCGAAGACGGCACTCCGCATCAGGGGCTGGTGGACTTCACCGACAACCAGTTGAACGCCGGTACCGGCACCATCCGCATGCGCGCCCTGCTCGACAACCGCGATCGCCGCTTCACACCGGGGCTGTTCGCCCGCGTGCAGATGCCCGGCAGCGCCGAGTTCAACGCCATGCTGATCGACGACAAAGCGGTGATGACCGATCAGAACCGCAAGTTCGTTTACATCGTCGATAAAGACGGCAAGGCGCAGCGCCGCGACATCGACGTGGGCCGGATGGCCGAAGGATTGCGCATTGTGCAAAAAGGCCTGGTGAACGGCGATCGGGTGATCGTCGACGGCATGCAGAAAGTGTTTATGCCGGGCATGCCGGTCGACGCGAAAAGCGTCGCCATGACCACCACCGCCTCCGCCCTTAACTAAGCTCCCAGCAGAGAACTCTGACCCATGGACTTTTCCCGTTTTTTCATCGACCGGCCGATCTTCGCCGCGGTGCTGTCGATACTGATTTTTGTCGCCGGGGTGATCGCCATTCCGCTGCTGCCGATCAGCGAGTACCCGGACGTGGTGCCGCCCAGCGTGCAGGTGCGCGCCGAATACCCGGGCGCCAACCCGAAAGAGATTGCTGAAACGGTGGCGACGCCGCTGGAAGAAGCGATCAACGGCGTCGAAAACATGATGTACATGAAATCGGTCGCCGGCTCCGACGGCGTGCTGGTGACCACCGTCACCTTCCGCCCGGGCACCGATCCCGATCAGGCGCAGGTGCAGGTGCAAAACCGCGTGGCGCAGGCCGAAGCGCGTCTGCCGGAGGATGTGCGCCGCCAGGGCATCACTACCCAGAAACAGTCTCCGGCGCTGACGCTGGTGGTGCATCTGGTATCGCCTTCCGGCAAGTACGACTCGCTGTACCTGCGCAACTACGCCACCCTGAAGGTCAAGGATGAACTGGCTCGCCTGCCGGGCGTCGGCCAGGTGCAGATCTTCGGCGCCGGCGAATACGCAATGCGTATCTGGCTCGATCCGAACAAGGTCGCCGCGCGCGGGCTGACCGCCTCCGAAGTGGTGAGCGCCATGCAGGAGCAGAACGTGCAGGTCTCCGCCGGCCAGCTCGGTGCGGAGCCGATGCCGACGCGCAGCGACTATCTGCTGTCGATCAACGCCCGGGGCCGCCTGCAAACCGAAGAAGAGTTCGGCAACATCATTCTCAAGAGCGGCGATAACGGCGAGATCGTGCGGCTGCGCGACGTGGCGCGCATCGAAATGGGTTCCGGCAGCTACGCGCTGCGCGCCCAGCTCAATAACAAGGATGCGGTCGGCATCGGCATCTTCCAGTCGCCGGGCGCCAACGCCATCGAGCTGTCGGATGCGGTGCGCGGCAAGATGGCCGAGCTGGCGACCCGCTTCCCGGACGGCATGAGCTGGAAATCGCCGTACGATCCGACGGTGTTCGTGCGCGATTCGATCCGCGCGGTGGTGGACACCCTGCTGGAAGCGGTGATCCTGGTAGTGCTGGTGGTCATTCTGTTCCTGCAGACCTGGCGCGCCTCGATCATTCCCCTGTTGGCGGTGCCGATCTCCGTGGTCGGTACCTTCGCCGCGCTGTATCTGCTCGGCTTCTCGCTCAACACCCTTAGCCTGTTCGGGCTGGTGCTGGCGATCGGCATCGTGGTGGATGACGCCATCGTGGTGGTGGAGAACGTCGAGCGCAACATCGAAGAGGGGCTGTCGCCGCTGGCGGCGGCGCACCAGGCGATGCGCGAGGTCTCCGGCCCGATCATCGCCATCGCCGTGGTGCTGTGCGCGGTGTTTGTGCCGATGGCGTTCCTCTCCGGCGTTACCGGCCAGTTCTACAAACAGTTCGCCGTCACCATCGCCATCTCGACGGTGATCTCCGCCATCAACTCACTGACCCTGTCACCGGCGTTGGCGGCGCGCTTGCTGAAGCCGCACGGCGCACCGAAAGATCTGCCGTCGCGCCTGATCGACCGGCTGTTCGGCTGGCTGTTCCGGCCGTTCAACCGCTTCTTCGCCAGCGGCTCGCAGCGTTATCAGCACGGGGTCTCCCGCGTGCTGGGCCGACGCGGTGCAGTGTTCGTCGTCTACCTGCTGCTGCTGGTCGCCGCCGGGGTGATGTTCAAGACCGTGCCCGGCGGCTTTATCCCGACGCAGGACAAGCTGTATCTGATTGGCGGCGTGAAGATGCCGGAAGGCGCCTCGCTGGAGCGCACCGATGCGGTGATCCGCAAGATGAGCGCCATCGGCCTGAGCGTGGACGGCGTCACCGATGCGGTGGCCTTCCCCGGCCTGAACGCGCTGCAGTTCACCAATACGCCGAATACCGGCACGGTGTTCTTCGCGCTGGAGTCATTGAGCACCCGTACCCGCACCGCGGCGCAGATCAACGCCGAGATCAACGCGCGCATTTCACAGATCCAGGAAGGTTTCGCCTTCTCGATCATGCCGCCGCCGATCCTCGGCATCGGCCAGGGTTCCGGCTATTCGCTGTACGTGCAGGATCGCGGCGGGCTGGGTTACGGCGCGCTGCAGACCGCGATCAACACGATGTCCGGCGCCATTATGCAAACGCCGGGCATGGGCTTCCCGATCTCCTCTTATCAGGCCAACGTGCCGCAGCTGGACGCCAAAATCGATCGCGACAAGGCCAAGGCCCAGGGGGTGCCGCTCAATGCGCTGTTCAGCACGCTGCAAACCTACCTCGGTTCGTCTTACATCAACGACTTTAACCGTTACGGCCGCACCTGGAAGGTGATGGCGCAGGCCGACGGCCAGTTCCGCGACAGCGTGGAAGACATCGCCAACCTGCGTACCCGCAACGACAAAGGCGAAATGGTGCCGATCGGCAGTATGGTCAGCATCGGCACGACCTACGGCCCGGATCCGGTGATCCGCTACAACGGTTTCCCGGCGGCGGACCTGATCGGCGACGCCGATCCGCGCGTCCTCTCCTCTACCCAGGCAATGAGCGCGCTGACGCAAATGGCCGGCAAGCTGTTGCCGAACGGCATGAACATCCAGTGGACCGATCTGAGCTACCAGCAATCGACCCAGGGCAACGCCGCGCTGGTGGTGTTCCCGGTCGCGGTGCTGCTGGCGTTCCTCGCGCTGGCGGCGCTGTATGAAAGCTGGACGCTGCCGCTGGCGGTGATCCTGATCGTGCCGATGACCATGCTGTCGGCGCTGTTCGGCGTGTGGTTGACCGGCGGCGACAACAACGTGTTCGTGCAGGTCGGGTTGGTCGTTCTGATGGGGCTGGCCTGCAAGAACGCTATTCTGATCGTCGAGTTCGCCCGCGAGCTGGAAATGCAGGGCAAAGGCATCGTCGAGGCGGCACTGGAAGCCTGTCGCCTGCGGTTGCGACCGATCGTGATGACCTCCATCGCCTTCATCGCCGGCACCATCCCGCTGATCCTCGGCCACGGCGCCGGCGCCGAAGTGCGCGGCGTCACCGGCATCACGGTGTTCTCCGGCATGCTGGGGGTCACCCTGTTCGGGCTGTTCCTGACGCCGGTGTTCTACGTCACCCTGCGTCGCCTGGTGGCACGCAAAACGCAGACGCAGACGGCGTAATCCTCGTCTTAACATGCAAAAAGGTCGGGCATTGCCCGACCTTTCTTTATGCATCAGAACCGCGATTATTTATCGGCGGTTTCGGCCTCTTGCGCGGCGGCGTATTCCGCACAGGCGCGCTTGTCGCCCCGCTCCAGTTCGGCCAGCGAGTCAGCCACGGTGTGGCGCGCCAGCACCGCGAGCGAAGCCTGCTCGGCCTCGTTCACCACCGATTTAAAATACCAACAGGCGTTGGCGCTCACCAGGCAACGGGCCGGCACTTCAGGGCGTGAGGCCCAGATGCGCTTGTCGTCGATCACCGCCAGGTAGATATCCCGCAGGGTAATCTCTTCCGCCGGGCGGCCGAGGTGGATAGAGCCGTTTCGGCCCAGGGTGGAAACGATGATGCCGTCTTTGGTCAGCGGCACCATCAGTTTGCGGATAAAGCTCGGGTTAGCTTCCAGAGTGGCGGCGAGCGTGGCGCTCGTCGAACGCATGCCCTGCTTCTCAGCTACGGCGACGCTAAGGACCATTTGCAACGCTGTCGGAAAGCGAAAATCTAACATGTCGTTATCTCTGCGAGACGAAATACTCGGGTTTGGCCGGTGCGGCGATTAGCGCCGAACACACCGCTTAATCGCACAATAATATAACAAACGCGGGGGCTTTTTTGAAGTTTTGCCCAGTGATATCGCACGCAGACATTAGAACGATCGTCGAATTTGCGGGCAGACAAAAAGCAGAAACCCGCGTCAATGTTAACGCCGCTCGCTTAACCGAGTTAAACGATCAGAACTAACACTGCCCGCGGGTTTAATTCGAATGCGTCGATCAGGCTCTGTTCAGCACCAGCTGGCCGTTTTTGTCCAACGGGATTTGGGTGCCCGGATCGTGATCCATGCGGATCTTGCCCTGCTGATTGCCGATCTTGTAGGTCACGTCATAGCCCAGCATTTTCTGAGACTTGTCGTAGACCGTTTTGCAACGCTGCTGAACGCTGGTGGTGACGTCGTTATTCTGCATCGCCCCTTGCACCTGGTTACCGGCGTAGCCGCCGCCCAGAGCGCCCACCACGGTCGCCACGTCGCGTCCGCGACCGCCGCCGAACTGGTGGCCGATCACGCCGCCCGCCACTGCGCCCAGCACAGAACCGGCGATGCGGTTTTCATCCTGCACCGGTGCACGGTGCGTGACGGTGACGTTGCGGCATTCCTGACGCGGCGTTTTGATGGTTTCTTTAATCGGCGTTGCGGCGAGCACCTGCGCATATTGCGGACCGGCAGAAAAGACGTCCAGGCTGGCTACCGCGGCAATCCCCAGAGCGGCAGCGATGCCAATCCCAACACCGGCTAACATTGACTTGTTCACAGGAAACCTCCTGAAAGTGTTACCACGCATTTTTTCCGGGTCTGTTACCGGCATGGCACCGCGCTTATTATTTTGCGCATGGGCGGCTTGCGGTATCCCGGTTTACGGCGTGCGCGACGCGCCGTCTGTAAACGAGGTAAAGTCTGCACAATGATTTGAGGGCTCGCAATAAGACAAGGGGACCAAAAATGCGGGAAAACGGCCGTTTTGCCGTTGTTTAGGAGGAATCTTAAGAATTTTACCCATGTCGGCGACAGCTTATGCTGAAGAATCAAGCAACCGCCGCCGTTAGCCTCGCGCCGCCATAAAAAAACCCGCGCGGGCGAACCGGCGCGGGTTGATCGACAACGGCGGGATCAGTGCATCTTCAGGCGCGGGCGGATCACCCGGTTAATGCCGCCCACCAGCATCATCAGGCCGGTTTTGATGTAGCCGTGCAGCGCCACCTGGTGCATGCGGTACAGCGAGATATAGACGAAACGCGCAATGCGCCCTTCCACCATCATCGAGCCGCGCATCAGGTTGCCCATCAGGCTGCCGACGGTGCTGAAGCGCGACAACGACACCAGCGAACCGTGGTCTTTGTACACGTAAGGCTTCAGCGTCTGGCCGTTCATCAGCGCCAGGATATTAGTGGCGCAGCGTGAGGCCATCTGGTGCGCCGACTGGGCGCGTGGCGGCACGAAACCGCCGCCCTCTTTCGGGCAAGAGGCGCAGTCGCCGATGGCGAAGATGTTCGGATCGCGCGTGGTCTGCAGCGTCGGCTCCACCACCAACTGGTTGATGCGGTTAGTTTCCAGGCCGCCGATGTCCTTCATAAAGTCCGGCGCTTTGATGCCTGCCGCCCACACCATCAGATCGGCGTCGATGAACTCGCCGCCCTTGGTATTCAGGCCTTTGGCGTCCGCGCTGGTCACCATGGTGTTGGTCAGCACGCGCACGCCCAGCTTGATCAGCTCCTGGTGCGCCGCAGCGGAAATGCGCGGCGGCAGCGCCGGCAGAATGCGCTCGCCGGCTTCGACCAGCGTCACGTTGAGCGCGCTGTTGTCCAGGCCTTCAAAACCGTAGCTGTGCAGCTGTTTCACCGCGTTGTGCAGTTCGGCGGACAGTTCAACGCCGGTGGCACCGCCGCCGACGATGGCGATGTTGACCCGCTCTTTTTGCCCCGGCTGCGCCGAGAACTTCAGGAACAGGTTAAGCATTTCGTTGTGGAAACGACGTGCCTGATGCGGGTTATCCAGGAAGATGCAGTGCTCTTTCACGCCCGGCGTACCGAAATCGTTTGAGGTGCTGCCCAGCGCCATCACCAGGATGTCGTACGGCAGTTCACGCGCCGGCACCAGCTCGCCGCCCTGCTCGTCGCAGATCTGCGCCAGCTGCAGCGTTTGCGTCTCGCGGTTGATGTTGGTCAACGACCCCAGCTGGAAACTGAAATGGTGATTGCGCGCGTGCGCCAGGTAGCTGAGCGCATCCACGCCGTCATCGAGGGAGCCGGTCGCCACTTCGTGCAACAGCGGTTTCCACAAATGGCTGTGGTTGCGATCCACCAGCGTGATCTCGGCTTTGTTCTTACGGCCAAGTTTATGGCCCAGGCTGGTCGCCAGCTCCAGACCACCGGCGCCGCCGCCGACAATAACGATTTTCTTCTTTGGCGTTGTCAAAATAACCCCCTAAATGTGAACCATTTGTTATCCCAGGGTAAATAAATAATATCCTTAGAATACATAGGGTTCGCGTAAAATAAATCGGCTCTCTGCAGCCAGAATAGCATGTGAGGTTATTTGGTCATACCAAAATTGACGTACATCAATTTTTTTTGGTTAAAGGCTGGACGAGGGCATTTTTTGGGGATTGCGATTCAAATAGTTAGCGCTAAGTCACAGTTTTAAATTTTGCCGATTGCCACGCAAAATCTGGCTTTGGCGCACAAAAAAGCCGCACTTTCCGTCGGTGAAAAACGGGGAGCGCGGCTCGCGGCAGCGTTATGAAACTGTTAACCCAGCGCCTTGAACGCCTTGAGCCGCTGCAGATGCGGCGAGATGTTTTTGAACTTGTGCGTCTGCTGTTCATCCCACACGATCTCGTAGTAGTGATGCAGCAATTCGGCGCTGCGCCGGTTATCCAGCACCTCGTCGTGGCGCGACAGCACCACCAGACAGCGATCGCGGTTTTTCTCGCGGAAATCCTCCACGCACTTGGTGGCGATATCGCGATACTCTTCCGGCCGGTCTATCTTGCCGTGCATGTGCTCTTCCGGGTACAGGTTGGGATTGAACATCGCCTGGCGAATGCCGCACAGGAAGCCGATGCGCTCCGCCCAGAAGCCGCCGAGGCCGACCCCACAGATCAACGGGTGCGCATCGCCGCCCTGCTGCACCGCCTTGTCCACCTCTTTCAACAGATGCTGCATGTCGTGACGCGGGTGCAGCGTGCTGTAGCTGATAAAGCGCACATCCGGATCGATAAACTGCAGCTGTAACACCTTTTCATGATTGCCGGGGCTGGTGGAATCGAAGCCGTGCAAATAGATAATCATGTGGATCCTCGCAACAAGCCAAGGGCCGCGGGCGCGGCCCTCATCATTTCCGCTCTGCGCCGCGATGCGGCGCCTGGATTTACCCTTGCGAACGCTGCTTGTGCTCCTCCCAGCGTTCGCTCAGCGCGCTGAGCGCCTTGTGCGCCTGCTGCCAGCGCTCGGAGTCGCGCAGTTCCTGACGGGTGAACTGACCGCGATGATATAACCGCTTCACCTTCTCTGCTTTGACCGGGGACAGGTTATCCAACACGCTGATCGCGCCTTCGCGGTGGTTGCACACCAGGATCATGTCGCAACCGGCATCCAGCGCCGCCTGGCCGCGTTCGGCATAGCTGCCCATGATGGCGGCGCCTTCCATCGACAGATCGTCGGAGAAAATCACGCCGTCGAAACCCAGCTCCTGACGCAGGATCTGCTGCAGCCAGTACGGCGAGCCGCTGGCCGGACGCGGGTCCGCTTCAGTATAGATGACGTGAGCCGGCATGACGGCGTCCAGCAATTGACGATTGATCAGCTCGCGGAAGATCGCCATGTCATGCTCGCGGATCTGCGCCAGCGGCCGCGGATCGCGCGGGGTTTCCTTGTGCGAATCGGCGCTGACGGCGCCGTGCCCCGGGAAGTGCTTACCGGTGGTTTTCATGCCGGCGCTGTGCATGCCGAGGATAAAGCGTTCCGCCATCACCAACGCCTGCTGCGGATCGCTGTGGAACGAACGCTCGCCGATCGCCGCGCTGGCATGGCCGATGTCCAGCACCGGCGCAAAGCTGATGTCGATATCCTGCGCGATCATCTCCGCCGCCATCAGCCAGCCGGCCTCCTGCGCCAGGCGACCGCCTTCTTGCGCATCGTTCAAGGCGGCGAACGATTGCGCCGCCGGCAAGCGGGTGAAGCCTTCGCGGAAGCGCTGCACGCGCCCGCCCTCCTGATCCACGGCCACCACCAGCCGATCGTGCGAAGCGGCACGGATCTGGCGCACCAGCTCACGCAGCTGCTCCGCATCGTGGAAATTGCGGGTAAACAGGATCAATCCGCCAACCAGCGGGTGTTTCAGAATCTCGCGTTCTTCTGCATCCAGCTCGTAGCCGGCGACATCTAACATTACTGGGCCCACGGGCACCTCACTTCATATTGTTCGTTCAGAATTCGGATGATGATAAACAGAATTGCCGGCGCAGCGCCGCGCCCCAGCGCAAAAATTCAACGTCGCCGCTCTGCTGCCAGCGCACTTCAAACCACAGCAGCATCAGATAATCCACCCACGGCAGCCAGCGCTGCACCTGCGCCTGCAGCCGGGCGACGTCGTGATAGCCCTGACGCGCGTAGTGCTGCAAAAAGCGCTGCTGCGGCTCAGCCGCCCAGCCGTTGCCGCGAAACAGCGCGGCGATATCCAACGCCACATCGCCGTCGGCGGCATACTCCCAGTCGATAAGCCGCAGCCCCTCGCCGGTCGCGAGCAAATTGCCCGGGTGGATGTCCATGTGCAGCGGTGCCAGGCGTAATGGCCGCGGCGGCTCGCAGCGTAAGAAATGACGCTGCCAACGCAGCCAGGCGGGGGTTAAACGCCGCGTATCCAGCTGCTGCCAGTAGCGGAGGAACTGCCGCCGCAGATCCAGCCGGTAACCGCTGAGCGGCCGCCGGTGCAGCGTCGTCGCCATCGCCGCCAGCTCGCCGCGTTGATTCAGCATGTCAAACTCAGCTTCTGTGACGATGTCACCTTCGAGCCATTCGAGGACAAGCCACTGATTATTCTGCGCGAAAACCCGTGGTCCCAGCCCCGACGCGCAGCGACGCAAGACCTGCGCTTCCCGCCGTCTGCTCACGCCCAGCGCGCGTTTCTCCGCGCTGTTTTGCCGCGCCAGCAGCGTAATGCCCGATCCGTCGATGCGCCAGCTCTCGCCGGTCAGCCCCTGCACCGGGCTGAAATGACAACCGGCGGTATTCACCGCCGGCAGTCTGGTTTCCATCAATTGTCGCAGCGCGGCCTCAGCGTTTAACGGCGCCATTGCCCGACCAGACGATCTCGCCGGTTTGCACCAGCATCAGCTGCATATCCAACGCCGGTGACTTCACGTCGCCGCTGACGTCGCTGTACAACACGTACTGCGCGCCGACGATGCGCGCCAGGCCAATCGCCTTGCTGCGCGAGCCGAAGCTGTCATCCGCCGACAGGCCCAGCGTTTGTCTGGCGCTCGTCAGCTTCGCTTCCGGCACCACGCTGAAGGTGGAGTTCGACGCCAGCGCCTTATACAGCGCCGCGGTGGCTTTGCCCATCTGCAGCGAGCCGTTGGTGTTATTCTTGACGCTGTCCAGCAGCAGCACGCTGCCGGCCGTGACGCCATCGGCCTTCAGCATCTGATTCACCAGCGGTTGAACGCTGCCCAGCCAGTCAAGCTGCTGGATTTTCGGCGGCTGCGGCACCGGCTCGGTGGTTGGCGGCTGCGGCTGCTCGACCGGCGGCGTTGGCTGTTCCGGTTCGGCGGTGACCGGCGGCAACGGCTGATCCGGCTCAGGCGGGCGCGACAGACAGCCGCTCAGGGTGAATGCGGCCAGCGCCACTAAGACGTACTTTTTCATGCTTTTTCTCCAAACCTGGCAAGCGCTTACAGGTACAGATACAGACGCGCGCTTTTAGCTTCCAGATTACCGTTAATCGAGTAGATTTTGGCGTCCGAGTTAGGCGCCACGACGATCTCACGCGGTTTCTCGAAGGGGCGAATATCCAGCCCCTGCGCGTCGTACCAATAGAAACGATAATGCACGGTGACCGGCGTCGGTTGGCTGTTATTGAGCACCGAAGTCGCCATCACCCGCCCGGAAGCGTTCGAGACAGAGGGCGTATCGGCAAAAATGCCGGCGGTCAGCACCGAAGGATCCATCACCACCGTTTGCCCCCGGTTAACCGCAATGCCGGATGGCGAACTGCACCCCATCAGCAATGCGGCGGGCAGCGCCAACGCCATCAGACAACGCAGAGTTTTTTTACCGCGCATGATTTCCTCGCTTAACGTGACAGCAGCGGCCCCAGCGAGCGGCCACCGACCAGGTGCATATGAATATGATAGACCTCCTGACCGGCGTGGCGGTTGCAGTTGACGATCAGGCGGTAGCCGTCCTCGGCGATGCCTTCCTGTTCGGCGATTTTTGCCGCGGCGGTGATCATGCGGCCCAACGCGGCCTCATGCTCAACGGTCACGTCGTTGACGGTTGGGATCAGCACGTTGGGAACGATCAGCACATGGGTGGGCGCCTGGGGGGAGATGTCACGGAAAGCGGTGACCAGTTCATCCTGGTAAACCACATCAGCAGGGATTTCGCGGCGGATAATTTTACTGAAAATCGTTTCTTCGGCCATCTGGCGTTCCTTGTTTTACACAATTAGCTGTACGCAGTATGAGTGACAAATTCTACTGCTTTCAACCTGATTGCGCACTTTCCACGTCGAGTGCTGCAGATTCGCGCAGGCCGTCGCCCCGCTTGTGCATCTTTTCACTTTGGTTATTCACTATTGTTGCTTTACTTGCCCCGCGCCGCCGCCAATAGTAACCCCATGATTAACAAAGGATAGAGGGCACTATGCCACTGAAGATTGCGGCGCTGTGCGCGCTGTTGCTGAGCGCTGCCGTGCAGGCGGCCACGACGGGCGGTATCGACCTGCAGGCTAACCGAGAGCCGATACGCGCGGAGAAAAATCCCGCCGCTATCGCGCTGATCCCGGCGAACTTTCACTTCGCGGTGCCCGGCAAGCTGACGGTGGCGGTAGCATTCGAGAACTCCCCGCCGCTGGCGCTGTTCGCCGAAGACAATAAAACGCTGATCGGCAGCGATCCGGACATCGCCCGCCTGGTGGCCGACAGCCTCGGGCTGGAGCTGAATCTGGTGCCAACCTCTTGGGAAGATTGGCCGCTGGGCATCAGCGCGGGCAAATACGATGCGGCGATCTTCAACATCGCCGTCACCAAACAGCGTAAAACCAAATTCGATTTCGCCACCTACCGGGTGGACACGCTGGGCTTTTACGTCAAATCCACCAGCCACATCACCGCGATCAACCGCCCGCAGGATGTGGCCGGGCTGCGGATCATCGTCGGATCCGGCACCAATCAGGAAAACATTCTGCTGGGATGGGATAAGCAGAATCGCGCCGCCGGGCTGCCGCCGGTACAGCCGATCTACGTGACCGACGACGCCGCCACCAACCTCAGCATTCAGTCCGGGCGCGCCGATGCGTTCTTCGGCCCCCACTCCACCGGCGCCTACAAGGCGGCGCTGACCGGCAAAACCAAAATGGTCGGCATCGGCCCCAACGTGGCCTACGTCGCGGTCACCACCAAAAAAGGCAACGGATTGGTGAACGCCGTCAACGCCGCGATCAATGGCGCGATCGTCAGCGGCGAATACGCGCAGGTGCTGGAACGCTGGGGCGAAGGCGACGAAAAGGTCGAGCGTTCAACCATCAACCCGCCGGGCATCGGCGACTAACCGCCGATCAGCTGCGGGGCATGCCGACGCATCCACTCGGCCAGCGAGTCCAGCGTCGGCCGCAGCGATTTGCCCAGCGCGGTGACCTGATACTCCACTCGCGGCGGCACTTCGGGATACACCTGCCGCGTCACCAGACCGCGTTGTTCGAACAGCCGCAGCTGGCGCGTCAGCTCTTTTTGCGCGATGGGCGCCACCGCTCGCTGCAGCTCGCTGAATCGCACCGGGCCATCGATTGTGATCAGCCGGTACAGGATGGGTATCGCCCATTTGCCCGACACCAGATTGACGAAGTCCACCATCGGGCAGGGTTCGCCCGCCGTCGGCAGCGCCGACAAATTATTTTCCGTCGTTAAGGGCGCTTGCGCCGTCATTTCATCCCTCCTCGTCCTTTAGTATCCAAAAGGTGCCTACTATGCAAAAGGAACTATAGCGCAAATAATGCCGCAACAGACGCTAAAGAGGAATCGGTTATGTCACGACTGCAAGGCAAATACACATTGATTACCGGCGGCACCAGCGGCATCGGGCTGGAAACCGCCCGCCAGTTCATCGCCGAGGGCGCAACGGTGGCGATCACCGGCCGCAGCCAACGCGCCCTGGACGCGGCGGGCCAGGCATTGGCGGGCAACGCGCTGCTGCTGCTGAGCGACGCCGGCGATATCCCACAGCAGCGCGCGCTGGCGCAGCAGTTGGAGCAACGGTGGCCGCGGCTGGACGTGCTGTACGTTAACGCCGGCGACGTCACGCATCGCCCGCTGCAGGAGTGGGATGAGCAGAGCTACCAGCGGCTGATGGACATCAACCTGAAGGGGCCGTTCTTTCTGATCCAGGCGCTGCTGCCGCTGCTGGCCAACCCTTCTTCGGTGATCCTGTGCGGTTCGGTCAGCGCCCATATCGGCCTGCCGCAGAGCAGCGCCTACGCCGCCAGCAAAGCCGGTTTGTTGTCTTTGGCCAGAACGCTCTCCGGCGAGCTGCACGCGCGCGGCATTCGCGTCAACGGCCTCAGCCCCGGCCCGACCGAAACCCCGGCGCTGGGAAAACTGGGGCTGGCGGAAGCGGATGAGCGGGCCTTGCGCGACGATATCCGCGCGCTGGTGCCGATCGGCCGCATGGGCAGCGCATTGGAGCTGGCCAAAGCGGCGGTGTTTCTGGCGGCGGATGAGTCGGCCTTTATGGTCGGCGCGGAGCTGCAGATGGACGGCGGCGTGGGGAATCTTTAGCCGTCGCGCGACACACTAAGGCCGCTTGCGCGGCCTTTGTCAGTGTCACTCAACTCACCCCTTGAATCGGGTTGGTATTGAAGGTGTAGACCACGATCTTCCACTGGCCCTGCTGTTTCTCCAATACAAATACTTCACGGTTTAAATCGATCAAGGTGGCTCCGTCGCTTATTCGGGTTACCGTCGCGCCGCGATGATGGTGCGTGCGCACATAGGCCATATTCCCGTTCACACTGATGCTGTCATAAGCAAACTCGGTTTCAAATTTCTCGTTTTTAAATAAATTATCATATTGTTGTCGGCGTTTTTCATTGCTGTCCGCCGTCGGTTTTTCGTTCCATTGCGAGTAACTTTCCGGGGCAAAAAGTGACAAAATTGTTTGCGTATCGCCGGCGTTAAGCGCTGCCTGGTAGCGGCTTATCAGGTTATACACCGCCTTCTGCTCGGCCGCGACGCTCGCCTCAGCGGAAACCCTGTAACTTTGCGATGCGGCCTCGCTGCTTGCGGCATAACTTTGGCCGCACAAGCCCACGCCCGCCAATAACAATACGGCAGTTAATTTTTTCATATAAATATCCTCTCAGGCGTTATTTCATAATGGCAATACAGGATGCGATTTCAGATAAATAAAAACGCTGGAAATAAATTATCCAATGCCGCGTTAAATTGACAGCCGACATATTTAAAAATACTCTTTTAATAATTTAAATAATGGAAGCCGTTAACATGAATGAACTGCACGCGCTGCGCGTATTCTGCCAGGTGGTGGAAATGGAGGGGTTCAGCCAAGCGGCAACCAAAATGGGGCTCTCCCCGGCCAGCGTCACATACAGCATCAATCAGCTTGAAAAACAGTTCGGGCAACGCCTGTTCAAGCGTTCAACCCGGCGCTTCTCGCTGACCAGCGCCGGGGAGCGTTGCTATCGCACCGCGCAAGAAATTCTGCAGCAGTTTGACCGGCTGAAAAACGACATGTCGTGCGATTTTGAACAACCACGAGGACCGCTGCGGGTCGAGATAGCCTCGATGCTCAGCAGCATGCATATCGCCCCGGCGCTCCCGGCTTTTTTGGCGCAATACCCAGAGTTGCAGCTCAGCGTGTCGGTCAGCGATCGCTTGGTCAATCCGGCGGAAGATCGCGCCGACGTGTTTATTCGCATCGGCGCCGGCAACATCCCCGAGATGGTCAGCCGCCCATTGCTGCAACCCCGTTATCTGTGCTGTGCGTCTCCCGATTATTTTGCGCGCCACGGCCGGCCGGAACACCCGGAGCAGTTGCAACGCCATCAGCGGCTGGGATTTATCCGTTCAGGCGCGGCGGCGGCGGACGACTGGCAGTTCATTCGTGATGACGAGCGCTACCGTCTGGCGCCCAGCCCGCTGTTGAGCTTCAACCATTCACAATCGCTGTGTGAGGTGGCCAGGAACCATCTCGGCCTGGTTTACTTGCTGGACTGCACGCTGGAAAACTATCTGAAGGCGGGCGAACTGGAACCGATACTGCAGGAGTGGGCGCCCCTTGGGGCGCCAATCAATATTCTCTATCCGCGCCTGCGGGATCGCAGCCATAAAATTCGGGTTTTCGTCGACTTCATCAGCGAACTGTTCGCCGGTAAATCCGCCGGGCACTGACCGCGCAGCTCATCCCAACCCGGGGATATCGACACCGAAAGTCTGCAGCAGCAACACCACGTTGAGCAGCACAATCACCACCGTGCCGACCACCGCCGCCAGGCTGGTCCAGCGGCCGTTGGCGAACTCGCCCATGATGTCGCGGCGGCGAGTGAACATTACCAGCGCAATCATCGGCGCCGGCAGCGCCAGGCTCAGCACCACCTGGCTGTAGACCAGCGCGTCGGTGGCGTTGACGCCCATCGCCACCACGATGAACGCCGGCACCATGGTGACCAGACGGCGCACCCACACCGGGATACGGAAACCGACGAAGCCCTGCATGATCATTTGCCCGGCCATGGTGCCCACCACCGAGCTGGAAATGCCGGAGGCGATCAGCGAAGCCAGGAAAATGCCGGCCGCCGCCGCGCCGAACAGCGGCGTCAGCGTATGGTAGGCGGTGCCGATTTCGGCCACGTCGCTGTTACCGGCGTGGAAGGCGCTCGAGGCCATGATCACCATCGCAATATTCACCAGCCCGGCAAGGGCCAGCGCGATCACCACTTCAATATTGGAAAAACGCAGCAGCTTGCGCCGCTCGCCGTTGTCGCTGGCCGGGCTGCGGTGCTGGGTCAGCCCCGAGTGCAGGAAAATGGCGTGCGGCATTACGGTGGCGCCGATAATGCCGACGGCGATGGTCAGCGCCTGCGCATCCGGCAACTGCGGCGTCACCATACCGATGCCGGCCGCCTGCCAATCCACCGGCACGATGAACATTTCCACCAGGTAGCACAGCGCGATGATGCCCACCAGGCCGCCAATCATCAGCTCGACCGGGCGGAAACCTTTTTTCTCCACCATCAGCAGCGCATAAGTGATCACCGCCGTCACCCCCATCCCCGCCAGCAGCGGCATATGGAACAGCAGCGCCAGCGCGATCGCCCCGCCGAGAAACTCCGCCAGATCGGTGGCCATCGCCGCCACTTCGCTGAGCAGCCACATGCCGATCACCACCGGCCGTGAAAACTGGTCACGGCACATTTCCGCCAGATTGCGGTTGGTGACGATGCCCAGCTTGGCCGACAGCGCCTGAAACAACATGGCGATCAGGTTGGCCATCACCACCACCCACAGCAGGCTGTAGCCGTATTTCGCCCCGGCCTGGATGTTGGTGGCGAAATTACCGGGATCCATATAGGCGATAGAGGCAATCACCGCCGGACCGGCGAACAGCAGCGGCGTGAAGGCGCCGCGCTTGCGCCCGGCAAGGGCGGCGCCAATCGCGATGTTGGTCCGTTCGGTTAACGATGGGGGGGTTGCCGCGTCTCGCATGAAGTACCCTTAATCTTTTACTGGTTATTTTTCCACCGATCATGCTGACAATGTAGCATCGGCTACACTTTATGCAACAGGCGAAATTAATGGGCTTTGTGTAGAGATATTTCTAACTACCACAATGCATGGCATCGAATTGATAATGTGTGCTATTTGGACTAACTTAGGGCAACCCTCCCCGCATTGCCGGGAGACGCCATTTTTATGCTTACAGGACGCCCCACGCTATGGTTACCCGCGCGCCAGATAACGCCGACCGCCACGCCCAGACCGACATGCCGGACGAGGCCGAGCACGCCCTGCGTTTTAGCCGCGCCCGCGAAGCGCAGTCCAATGCGCTGATCGAAGATTACGTTGAGCTGATCGCCGATTTGCTGCAAAGCACCCGCGAAGCCAGAACCACCGATATCGCGCGCCGCTTCGGCGTCTCTCACCCGACGGCGATCAAAAATATCGCGCGGCTCAAAAGCGCCGGGCTGGTGGAGTCGCGCCCTTATCGCGGGGTGTTTTTAACCGAGGAAGGCGAGCAGCTGGCGCAGAAGGTGCGCCGCCGTCACCGCATCGTGGTCGATCTGCTGATGTGCCTCGGGGTGCCGAGCGAAACCGCCGAGCTGGACAGCGAAGGGATTGAACACCATATCTCGGACGAAACGCTGGCGGTGTTCGAGCATTACCTGCAAAAACATGCCAAACCCTGACTCCCGGAGCACCGATGAGCTACGCCGTGCAGCAAATCCATGATCTGCGCCTGGTGGTTTTCGCCGAAGCCGGGCCGATGTTGAAAGACGAAAACGACGTCAGCCTGTTTATCGCGCCCGCCTTTGAACACGAGGCCGGGATGATTGCCCTCCCCGTCAACCGCCTCGACGCCGCCTTTTTCCAGCTCAGAAGCGGCATTGCCGGCGCCGTATTGCAGAAATTTATCAACTACCGCCTGCGCGTGGCGCTGCTAGGCGATATCACCCCCTGGCTGGCGAAAAGCAACGCGCTGCAAGATTTCGTGCGCGAAGCCAACCGCGGCGAACAGGTCTGGTTCCTCCCTTCTCTCGCCGAGCTCGAACAGCGCCTTGGCGCCTGACGGCAGGCAATAAAAAAGGGAGGCTTTCGCCTCCCTTGATAACTCCCCTGCCTGAATCAGTGATTACGGATGTATTCGTCCATATCGGTTTTCAGGTTGTCGGACTTGGTGCCGAAGATGGCCTGCACGCCGGAGCCAGCGACGACTACGCCGGCTGCGCCCAGTTTCTTCAGGCCCGCCTGGTCGACTTTGGACACGTCGGCCACGCTGACGCGCAGACGGGTGATGCAAGCATCCAGGTTTGTGATGTTTTCTTTACCGCCGAAGGCCTGAACCAGCGCTGCGGACATTTCGGAACCGCCCTGCGCAGTCTGCTCGGCAGCGGTGTCTTCACGGCCCGGCGTTTTCAGATCCAGCTTGGCGATCAGCACGCGGAAGATGGTGTAGTACACCAGACCGTAGACGATACCGACGATTGGGAACAGCCAGATTTTGCTGCTGTTGCCGCTCAGTACGATAAAGTCGATCAGGCCGTGCGAGAAGCTGGTGCCGTCACGCATGCCCAACAGGATGCAGATTGGGAACGCCAGGCCGGCCAGGATAGCGTGGATCACGTACAGAATCGGCGCGACGAACATGAAGGAGAACTCGATCGGCTCGGTGATACCGGTCAGGAACGAGGTCAGCGCGGCGGAGATCATGATGCCGCCGACTTTCGCGCGGTTTTCCGGCTTGGCCGAGTGCCAGATGGCGATGGCCGCAGCAGGCAGACCGTACATTTTGAACAGGAAGCCGCCGGACAGTTTGCCCGCGGTCGGGTCGCCCGCCATATAGCGAGGGATATCACCGTGGAATACCTGGCCCGCCGCGTTGGTGAACTCGCCAATTTGCATTTGGAACGGGACGTTCCAGATGTGGTGCAGACCGAACGGCACCAGTGCACGCTCAACCACGCCGTAGATGCCGAAGGCCACGACCGGGTTCTGATAAGCCGCCCACTGCGAGAAGGTCTGGATAGCCGTACCGATCGGCGGCCAGATGAAGGACAGCACTACGCCCAGAACGATCGCCGCCAGACCGGAAATGATCGGCACGAAACGCTTACCGGCAAAGAAGCCCAGGTATTCCGGCAGTTGAATGCGGAAGAAGCGGTTAAACATATAGGCCGCGATGGCGCCGGAGATAATCCCCCCGAGCACACCGGTATCCGCCAGGTGTTTGGCCGCAATCTCTTCAGCCGGCAAGTGCAGCACCAGCGGCGCAACCACCGCCATGGTTTTCACCATGATGCCGTAAGCCACCACCGCCGCCAGCGCGGAAACGCCGTCGTTGTTGGTGAAGCCCAAGGCGACGCCGATGGCGAAAATCAGCGGCATGTTGGCGAAGACCGAACCGCCCGCTTCCGCCATCACGTGGGAGACTACCGCAGGTAGCCAGCTAAAGTTGGCGGAACCGACGCCCAGCAGGATACCTGCGATAGGCAACACGGACACCGGCAGCATGAGCGATTTACCTACTTTTTGCAGGTTTGCAAATGCGTTCTTGAACATAGTTGAGTGTGCTCCTGAGTAATAATGCTTTGCTACTTCTTGTCGCGATTGGTCGCGCTGCAAGGGGGGGAGAAAAACCCCTGCAATTCAGGGTGTCTGAGCACCCCTTGAATTTATTACGCAGAGTAAAATAAATAGCCTGCGCAATGTTTGATGACAATCACGTTTCGATGATCGAGCCGCGGCAACTTTGCATAAACCGGCGTTTGTTTGGCAAAACAGAGCAAAAAACGCGCGCCAATCACCCTGAAACGGGAGCGAACCTTACCCGTTTCAGTGATTAATTACGAGCTTAAAAAAAAATTACGCAGACAATGACCTACCGCTATAGCCTAGGTCAAAGATCACAGTTCGAGGTGAAATAAGCGTGAAAAGTTGGCGGTGGTCGCTTCGGCCAGCTGTTCCAGGCTGACGCCCTTCAATACCGCCATGTATTCAGCCACATCACGCACATAGGCGGGTTGGTTTTCTTTGCCGCGATGCGGCACCGGCGCCAGATAAGGCGAGTCGGTTTCCACCAGCATGCGATCCAGCGGCACGTAGCGTGCCACTTCGCGCAGCTGTTCGGCATTGCGGAAGGTGACGATGCCGGAGAAGGAGATGTAGAAGCCCAGATCCAGCAAGGCTTCGGCCGTGGCCAGATCTTCTGTGAAGCAGTGCAGCACGCCACCGCAGTCTTGCGCGTTCTCTTCACGCAGGATCGCCAGCGTGTCCGCGCGCGCCTCGCGGGTGTGGACGATCACCGGCTTGTTCAGATCACGGCCAATGCGGATATGTTCGCGGAAAGAGTCCTGCTGCAGCTCAAGGTTGTCTTTCTGGTAGAAGTAATCGAGCCCGGTCTCTCCCAGCGCCACCACCTGTTCCGCCGCCGCCAGGCGACGCAGCTCGGCGTAATCATAGCCCTCTTCCAGATTAAGCGGATGCACCCCGCAGGAGAAAGCCACATCGTTGCGCTCGCCGATCAATTCGGTCATGGAACGGTAACCCGGCAACGTGGTGGCGACCGCCAGCACATAGCCGACGTCGCGCGCCTTGGCCTTGGCCAGCGCGTCGTCCACATTCTGGTGCAGCGTTTGGTAATCCAGGCCGTCAAGGTGGCAATGAGAATCGACTAACAACATAATTTTTAACTCTTTTACTTTACAGCGAATAAGGTTGGGAATAGCCGGCGGCGCCAAGCATCTGTTCCCAGCGAAGTAACTGTTCGGTCAGCAGCAACTCGCGGTTGACGCCCACTACGCTGAGCAGCTGATGACGGCAGTTCAGCCACTGCTGCACAATCTGTTGCAGCGAAGCGCTGCTCAGCAGGCTGGCCAGCTGATGCACCAGCGGCTGCTGATCCTGATTCAATACATAGTGATACGCGCTCTGTTGCCACTTCATTGCGTCCACCAATAACGCGCACAGCCAATGCAGGCGTTCGGCGACATCTTCATGGTTTAACACCGGCAACAGCGACAGCATATCGCGTTGCGGCAGCGCGGCGCTCAATGCGGCGCACAGGGCGCCGCGCTGTTGCCACTGCTGCGGTTGCAACAACTGCTCGGCGGCCAGGGGCGCGCCGTCGTGCAGGCGCAGCGCCGTGACTCGGTCTGTCTGAGAGCCCGCCGCCTGCCGGCCCAACCACTGCAGGCTGAGCTGCTCATCCGGACTGGCCAAATGCCAGTACAGGCAGCGGCTGCGCAGCGTCGCCATCAGCCGCGACGGCTCACGGCAACCCAGCAGAAAATAGGTTTTCTCCGGCGGCTCCTCCAGCGTTTTCAACAGCGCGTTGGCCGCCGCCTCGGTCAGCTGTTCCGCCTGCGGCAGCCAAATCACCTTGGCGCCGCCCTGTTGCGCGTGGGCGTACAGCGTTTCAATCACCTGGCGGATGGGTTCGATGCCCAGGCTGCTCTTGCCCTTTTCCGGCGCCAGCACGTGATAATCCGGGTGATTGCCCGCCAGCATCAGCCGGCAGCTGTGGCACTCGCCGCAGCTTTTTTCGCCGTTGCGCTGTTGGCAGATCAACCAACGGCTCAGGCCGTAGGCCAACGCATCGTCACCATTGCCCGCCGCCGCATGCAGCAGCAGCGCATGATGGCCACGGCCGTCGGCGTACTGCCCAATCAGCTGGCGATAAGGGCCATTCAGCCACGGGTACCAGTTCATTATGCGCCTTCCTGCTGCCGCAGCCAGTGGCTGACGCAGTCGCGGATCGCCGCAGTCACCTGCTCCAGCGGCTGGGCGGCGTCGACGGTGACGATCGTTTCGTCCTGCGCCGCCAGTTCGAGATAGCGAGCGCGGGTGCGTTCGAAGAATGGCAGCGCCTCCTGCTCGATGCGATCCAACTGACCGCGCGCCTGCGCGCGTTGCAGGCCGACCAGCGGAGGCAGATCGAGATAGACCGTCAGATCCGGGTGAAAATCCCCCAGCACGGTGTCGCGCAGCGAGGTCATCAGCTGCGGATCCACGCCACGGCCGCCGCCCTGATAGGCTTGTGAAGAGAGATCGTGGCGATCGCCCACCACCCAGGCGCCACGCGCCAGGGCGGGTTTGATCACGGTTTCCACCAACTGCACGCGCGCAGCGTACAGCATCAAGACTTCGGCCTTGATGGTCGGCAATTCGCCGTCGATGCCGCGCTTGAACAGGTCGCGCAGCTTCTCCGCCAACGGCGTGCCGCCGGGTTCACGGGTGAAGACGATGTCGTTGATGCCATGTTCACGCAGCACATTGACTACCGTGTCGCGCGCGGTGGTTTTGCCCGCGCCTTCCAGCCCTTCGATTACAACGAATTTACTTTTCATTCTTTTCCTTTAACGCCTGGCGGTACACGCGCACCGCCTGGTTATGGCTCGCCAGATTGGTGGTGAAGGTATGCCCACCCTTGCCGTCGGCGACAAAATAGAGATATGGCGTTTTGGCCGGATTGGCGGCCGCTCGCAGCGAGGCCTCGCCCGGCATGGCGATCGGCGTTGGCGGCAGGCCGGCGATCACATAGGTGTTGTAAGGCGTCGGCGTCTCCAGATCCTTGCGCGTGATGTTGCCATTATAGCTCTCGCCCATGCCGTAGATCACCGTCGGATCGGTCTGCAGACGCATGCCGAGACGCAAACGGTTGACGAACACCGACGCCACCTTGCTGCGCTCTTCCGGCACGGCGGTCTCTTTCTCGACGATCGATGCCATGGTCAGCAGCTCTTCCGGCGTTTTGTACGGCAGACTGGTGTCGCGGCCGTCCCAGGCGGCCTGCAGCGCTTTGTTCATGCGGACGTGGGCACGTTTGAGCAGCGCGATGTCGCTCATGCCGGCGGTATACTGGTAGGTATCCGGGTACAGCCGCCCTTCCGGGGTTTCTCCTGCAGCAATGCCGAGCGCGGCGGCGATCTCCGCGTCACTTTTGCCCGCCAGGGTGTGTTTCAGGTATTTGGACTGCTGGAGCACCTGCTGCCAGTCACGCAGGCGTGAGCCTTCGATAAAGCGCGCGGTGAACTGCGCCTCTTTACCGCTGGCCAACAGTTTCAGCATCTGGCGCACCGTCATGCCCGGCGTGAACCGGTAGGTTCCGGCCTTGAACTCCGCCAGCTCCGGTTCCAGTTTCAGCAGCCACTGGAACCAGCGGCCGCTGCGCACCAGTTTATCGCGTACCAGTAACCCTTCCAGCGCCACCCGGCCGGTGCCGGCAGGCAGTTTGAAGATAGTCTCTTGCTGGATAGCCAGCGGCGTATCGGCAAAGCGTTCGATCTTCTGGTAGCCCCAAAACAGCAGCGCCAATGCCAGAACAACAATAACAGACAGGACCTTCAGCTTTCTTTTCTTCATCAATCAGCCATGGTTAACAGTGTGGACGCAAAAAATCATACAGCTGGCGCGAATGATAACGCCATGATTGAGCAACGTTTACCGGCAGCAGCGGCATCAGCGCGTTGCTCACCAGGACTTCGTCGGCATCGGCCAGCGTCTCCAGCGGCTCGCTGACGCAGTGCAGACGGTATTCCGATCCCGCCAGCAGTGCGATCACCCGTCGCCGCATCAGGCCCGCGACGCCCGCCTGGCTCAGGTCAGGGGTAAACACCGCTTTTCCCTTACGCCAGAACAAATTAGCCGCACAGCATTCCACCAGCATACCGGCAGTGTCAAGCACCAGCGCCTCGTCGGCGGCCGTCTGGTCAAGATGCGCGCGGATCAGCACCTGCTCCAGGCGGTTCAAATGCTTCAACCCCGCCAGCAGCGGATTGCGCGCCAGCGCCACCGGGCTGAGCGCAAGCGTGATGCCCTGCTCGCGCCACTGCAAATAGTGCGCAGGGTAGCTGCTGCGGGCGACGATGCGCGTCGGGTTTTCGCACCCCGTCGGGCTGTAGCCTCGTCCACCGCTGCCGCGCGTCAGTATCGCTTTGACCACGCCGAGCGAAATTGATTCTGCCGCCTGCGCCATCTCGCGCTCGAAAGCCGGCCAATCGGTGGCGGGCAGCATCAGCCGTTGGGCCGCCTGCTGCAGCCGCTCCAGATGCCAGGGCAGCAGCTCGATTTTACCGTCGATAACCCGGGCGGTAGTAAAGCAGCCGTCGCCGAACTGCAGGCCACGATCGCTCGGCGCCAGCGCATCGTGGCGTTGTCCGTTAATCCAGTACATGCTTCCTCCTGTTGCCGGGTGATTTCATTACGCTCGCAGAATAGCAGGCGGCCGTTAATGCAAAAGCGCTCAATATGACCACTTATCATCCAGCTCGGCTGGTGTTATGGTAGCTCATTGGAAAAATTAGGCTATCCGCATGAAATACAAAAAAATATTATCAATAATTATAATTTTATTTACCATTCTGATAACTGCCGGGCTGCTGACCATAAAGCCGCTGCGCGTTGCCTTCCCCTCATTGCTGCCGGGAATAACATGCCCAACAGCAACCCTCTGCACGGATGATGTCGCAAAATTAGTAGATGCTCAAAAGCTTTATCGAACCGGCTATGCGCACGCCAGTAACGCCGTCGGACCATTTATCGGCAGCCCTCGAGTCGTGTTCTGCAGCGCTGCAGCCTGCGCCGAGATGTTCGGCATGGGAAAACGGGCCGCCGCTGCGATTGGTGATCTCGGTCTGATTGTTGCACCACGCGGTTGGACAGCGTTCTACTTAACGCATGAAATGATCCACTATCGGCAGGCAGAATCCTTCGGTAATCTCGCCATGTTGACCAAGCCTTCATGGCTGATTGAGGGCATGGCTTATTCCATGAGTGGCGACCCGCGCTCACTGGGCGCCCCCTTCGAAGAATGGCGTACTCAATTCGAGATGTGGCAGGCTACACTTGGCAATCAATCCGTGTTGCAAGCGGCGAAAAATATAAAATAGCCCCCTGCAGATGCCCCTCTCCGTCAAATTGTACGCGTAAAAAAGCCCGGTTAAAAAACCGGGCTTTTCATCAGCGAAAAACCGCGCGAGTTACACTCGGCGGAAGATCAGCGAGCCATTGGTGCCGCCGAAGCCGAAAGAGTTACACAGGGTGTACTCCATATCGCTGACCTGGCGCGCTTCGTGAGGCACGAAGTCCAGATCGCAACCTTCATCCGGGTTATCCAGGTTGATGGTCGGCGGTACCGCCTGATCGCGCAGCGCCAGCACGGTAAAGATGGACTCGATCGCGCCCGCCGCACCCAACAGGTGGCCGGTCATCGATTTGGTCGAGCTCACCAGCACGCGCTGGGCATCAGCGCCGAACACAGATTTCACCGCCTGCGCTTCCGCCTGGTCGCCCGCCGGCGTAGAGGTGCCGTGTGCGTTGATGTAACCGATTTGTGACGGGGTCACACCGGCGTCAAGCAGGGCATTTTCCATCGCCAACGCAGCGCCAGCGCCGTTTTCCGGTGGTGACGTCATGTGATAAGCATCGCTGCTCATCCCAAAGCCAACCACTTCGGCGTAGATTTTCGCGCCGCGTTTTTTCGCGTGTTCGTACTCTTCCAGCACCATCATGCCGGCGCCGTCGCCCAGCACGAAGCCGTCGCGGTCTTTATCCCACGGACGGCTCGCCGCCTGCGGGTTGTCATTACGGGTGGACAGGGCGCGCGCTGCGCCAAAGCCGCCGACGCCCAATGGGGTGCTGGCTTTCTCTGCCCCACCGGCCAGCATCACGTCCGCATCATTGTAAGCAATGATACGCGCGGCATGGCCGATGTTGTGTACACCTGAAGTACAGGCGGTGGCGATGGAAATGCTTGGGCCACGCATGCCGTACATGATTGTCAGGTGACCTGCAATCATATTCACAATGGTGGAAGGCACGAAGAACGGACTGATTTTCCGTGGGCCACCGTTAACCAGTGAACTGTGGTTTTCTTCAATCAAACCCAGGCCGCCGATGCCGGAACCGATCGCGGCTCCAATGCGGCTGGCGTTAGCCTCGGTGATGTCCAGACCTGCATCCTGCATGGCTTGCATGCCGGCAGCGATACCGTACTGGATAAAGGCGTCCATCTTGCGCGCATCTTTGCGAGAGATGAAATCCTCAGAATTAAAATTCTTTACCAGGCCAGCAAACTTGGTCGCATAGGCAGTGGTATCGAAATGGTCGATCAGGCTGATGCCACTCTGACCGGCAAGAAGAGCGTTCCACGTGGACTCTACCGTATTGCCGACAGGAGACAACATGCCCAGTCCGGTCACAACTACTCGACGCTTAGACACGTTTGTCCTCCAGGGAGGGAAAAATATGACACTAGGGATAGAAAAAACTTAGGCGGTCGAACGACCGCCTAGATATGTTCTCTTACTGCTGGCTAGCGTTGATGAAATCAATAGCTGCCTGAACAGTAGTGATCTTCTCAGCTTCTTCGTCTGGAATCTCGGTGTCGAATTCTTCTTCCAGTGCCATTACCAGCTCAACGGTGTCAAGAGAATCAGCGCCCAGATCTTCAACGAAAGAAGCGTTGTTCAAAACTTCTTCCTGTTTAACACCCAGTTGCTCAACAATGATTTTCTTAACGCGTTCTTCGATAGTGCTCATACTCTTAAATTTCCTATCAAAACTCGCTTTCGCGATGGTTTTCGTAGTGTATAAAATGCTGAAAAAGATGCAACTAAATCCCGGCTGGTCAAACCACGATTTTACGCTATTTTGCGGTTTTTGCCTCAAATAACGCAAATGGTTTTCACATTTTTTAAATCATGTACATGCCGCCATTGACATGTAACGTTTCACCGGTGATATAGCCGGCCTCATCAGAGGCCAAAAATGCAACAGCGCTGGCGATTTCTTTAGCATCGCCCAGCCGGTTGGCTGGAACTGATGACAAAATGCCTGCGCGTTGATCATCTGTCAACGCCCGTGTCATGTCCGTCTCAATAAAGCCAGGTGCCACGACGTTGACCGTAATGCCACGAGAAGCAACTTCACGTGCCAAAGATTTGCTAAAACCAATCAGACCGGCTTTAGCCGCCGCGTAGTTCGCCTGCCCTGCGTTCCCCATGGTGCCGACAACGGAACCGATGGTGATGATACGGCCAAACCGCTTTTTCATCATAGCGCGCATTACCGCTTTTGACAGGCGGAATACGGAAGTCAGGTTAGTGTCGAGGATATCCTCCCACTCATCATCCTTCATACGCATCAGCAGGTTATCACGCGTAATGCCGGCATTATTCACTAAAATGTCGATTTCGCCAAATTCGGCGCGAATCGATGCCAGCACGCTGTCGATAGATTGCGCATCAACAACGTTCAACATAAACCCTTTGCCGTTTGCGCCCAGGTAGCCGCTGATCGCTTCAGCGCCGCTCTCGCTGGTCGCGGTGCCGATCACTTTGGCGCCGCGGGCCACAAACGTTTCTGCAATAGCTCGGCCAATACCGCGGCTCGCGCCGGTGACCAGAACGATTTTACCTTCGAAGCTCATCATTTTCCTCTTTATTGTTCAAGCGCCGCCGACAGGCTGGCGGTGTCGTTCACCGCCGCAGCCGTCAGGGTGTCAACAATACGTTTAGTGAGACCGGTCAGCACTTTGCCCGGCCCCACTTCCAGCAGCGACGTCACTCCCTGTGCTGCGATAAATTCAACGCTCTCGGTCCAACGCACCGGGCTGTACAGCTGACGCACCAGCGCACTGCGGATCGCTTCAGGATCGTTTTCGGTGCGTACGTCGACGTTGTTCACCACCGGCACCTGCGGCGCGTTGAAGGTGATGTCCTTCAGCGCCACGGCCAACTTGTCGGCGGCCGGTTTCATCAGCGCGCAGTGCGAAGGCACGCTCACCGGCAGCGGCAGCGCACGTTTGGCGCCCGCCGCTTTACAGGCGGCGCCTGCACGTTCAACCGCTTCTTTATTGCCGGCGATAACCACCTGGCCCGGCGAGTTGAAGTTGACCGGAGAAACCACCTGTCCCTGCGCGGACTCTTCGCACGCCTTGGCGATCGCGTCGTTGTCCAGGCCGATGATGGCGTACATAGCGCCGGTGCCTTCCGGCACCGCTTCCTGCATCAGCTTGCCGCGCAGCTCGACCAGGCGGATCGCCGCCTTGAAGTCCAGCACGCCGGCGCAGACCAGCGCCGAGTATTCGCCCAGGCTGTGGCCCGCCATCAATGCGGGCGCTTTACCGCCCTGCTGCTGCCACACGCGGAAAATCGCCACGGAAGCCGCCAGCAGAGCCGGTTGGGTCTGCCAGGTCTTGTTCAGCTCTTCCGCCGGGCCTTGCTGCACCAGCTGCCACAGATCGTAACCCAGCGCGGAAGAGGCCTCGCCGAAAGTCTCTTCGACGATCGGGAACTGTGCGGCCAATTCGGCCAGCATGCCAACGGCCTGTGACCCCTGGCCCGGGAAAACAAAAGCAAATCGCGTCATTTTTTATTCCTGTTCAAATCAGAAACGAACCAGCGCCGAGCCCCAGGTAAAGCCGCCGCCGAAGGCTTCCAGCAGCACCAGCTGGCCACGCTGAATTCGCCCGTCTCGCACGGCTTCGTCCAGTGCGGAAGGCACCGAGGCGGCAGAGGTGTTGCCGTGACGATCGAGCGTCACCACCACTTTGTCCATCCCCATGCCCAGTTTTTTCGCCGTTGCGCTGATGATGCGCAGGTTGGCCTGGTGCGGCACCAGCCAATCCAGCTCGCTGCGGTCCATGTTGTTGGCCTGCAACGTCTCATCGACGATGCGCGCCAGTTCGGTGACCGCAACCTTGAAGACTTCATTGCCCGCCATGGTGACATAGGCCGGCTTGTCTTGATTCTGACGATCCTTGTAAGGCAGCGTCAGCAGGCTGCCGTAGCTGCCGTCGGCATGCAGGTGGGTAGACAGAATGCCCTGCTCTTCAGAAGCCCCCAGCACCACCGCCCCTGCGCCATCGCCAAATAGAATGATGGTGCCGCGATCTTCAGGATCCAGCGTGCGCGACAAGACGTCCGCGCCGATAACCAGCGCATGTTTGACCGCGCCGTTTTTCACGTACTGATCGGCCACGCTGAGCGCATAAGTAAAGCCGGCGCAGGCCGCAGCCAGATCGAACGCCGCGCAGTCTTTGATGCCGAGCATTTGCTGCACCAGGCACGCCGCACTCGGGAACGCGTGAGTCGTCGTGGTGGTCGCCACGACGATAAGCCCAATGTCTTCTTTAGCCACACCTGCCATTTCCAGAGCTTTCTCAGCGGCCTGGAAGCTCATCGTCGCGACGGTTTCATCCGCAGCGGCGATGCGACGTTCGCGAATACCGGTACGCGTGACGATCCACTCGTCAGAGGTATCCACCATTTTTTCCAAATCAGCATTGGTGCGCACTTGTACGGGCAAATAACTCCCCGTACCGAGAATCTTTGTATACATGTACGATCAGTCACTCTTAGGTAATACAGCCTCAAGGCGCGCAGCAATCCTTTCCGGGACTTGCCGCTGCACCGCCTGCACAGCCTGTTCGATTGCGACTGCAAACGCGTGAGGGTTCGCAGCGCCGTGGCTCTTGACTACGGTGCTGCGCAATCCTAACAGACATGCGCCATTATACTGGTCGGGGTTCAGGTGGCCGAACCGCTTGACCACCCGTTTTTGCAACCAACGGCCCAACAATTTCAGCCACCAGGCTCGCTTGTTTCCATCGCCGGACGATTTCAGCAGCGATAAGAACACCCTGACCACCCCTTCCATGGTTTTCAGCGTGACGTTGCCCACGAAGCCGTCGCAGACCAACACATCGGTCTTACCGGTGAGCAGTTCGTTTCCTTCCAGGTAACCAATATAGTTGATTGCCGGAGTATTTTTTAGCACAGCGGCCGCTTCCCGGATATTATCCAGGCCTTTGGTCTCTTCTTCGCCGATATTCAGCAGCGCCACCCGCGGTTGCGCAATGCCGATCACCTCTTCCGCCATCACCGCGCCCATCACGGCAAACTGCACCAGCATGGTGCTGTCGCACTCGACGTTAGCGCCCAGATCCAGCACCACGGTTTTGCTGCGCTGCTGGTTCGGGATCACCGTCATCAGCGCCGGGCGCTCAATGCCCTCCAATGGCTTGACCAATAGCTTCGCCAATCCCATCAGTGCGCCGGTATTGCCGGCGCTGACGCAGCCCTGCGCGTTGCCGCTGCTGAGCTGTTCGAGCGCAATGCGCATCGACGTGCCGCGGCTGGCGCGTATCGCTTGTGAAGGTTTGGCGTCGCCGGCGATCACAGACTCGGCGGGCACGACTTGCAGACGCTCCAGAAGAACCGGATCGGCGTGGGCAAGCAAAGGGGAGATGGCGTCGGGATTACCGACCAGCAAGAGATGAAGCTGTAAATTAGAGGCCAGTGCCTGCAACGAAGCAGGCACTGTGACGCAGGGACCGAAGTCCCCGCCCATTGCATCTAACGCCAGGGTTAGACGAGTCAAGGTATCGCTACTTAGCCGATAACCTTGCGACCGCGGTAGAAACCGTCGGCAGTGATGTGGTGACGACGGTGAGTTTCACCGGATACTTTGTCTACAGACAGAGTAGTCGTGGTCAGAGCATCGTGAGAACGACGCATGCCACGCTTGGAACGGGTTGGTTTATTCTGTTGTACGGCCATGGACCTTACTCCTCAATTACTTACGCTTTAAACTGGCTAATACGGCAAACGGATTCGGTTTCTCCGCCTCGGGAGGCAGTTGGCCAAATACCATGTCCGCTTCGGACACTTCACAGTGTTCAGATTCATGTACCGGAACGACAGGCAGTGAAAGAATAATTTCGTCTTCAATCATTGCCAACAGATCGACTTCGCCAAACTCGTCAACTTCGATCGGTTCGTACGCTTCCGGTAATGCCTCAGCCTGCTCATCATTGACGACCGGGCTAAAACAATATGTTGTGTGAACCTGATGTTCGAACGGGACTCCACAGCGTTGGCACATCAACGTTACCGTGACGTCCGCATGCCCTGTTATCACCGCGAGGCGTTGATTGTCGATATTAAACGACAACGACACCTCAACATCACTGTCCACACTGACCACGGAGTCGGCAACACGAGTAACCTGCTCAGGCGCATAGACACCAGCATAGTCCAGGCGTTTCTGAGCGGTACGTACCGCATCAATGGTCAAGGGTAATTTTACCTTTTGCATAGGGCGCGCATATTAACTTTGTAACGACATAGAGTCAAAGAAAAAGGCCGTAAAACGGCTCCTTTCACCAATATTCGCTTCCACAGCGGCCGACAGTTTAAAATGCCGTACCCATTTACGCTACGGTTTGCGAAAAAAATTATGCAGAGATTGCTTTTAGCCTCCACCTCCCCCTATCGAAAAATGCTGCTGGAGAAACTGCAGCTGCCGTTCGACTGCGCCGCGCCGGAGGTGGATGAAACCCCGCTGCCGGGCGAAGGCGCGGAAGCGCTGGTGCTACGCCTGGCGGCAGCGAAGGCCCAGGCGCTGGCCCTCGCCTACCCCGAGCATCTGATCATCGGTTCCGATCAGGTCTGCGTGATCGATGGCAGCATCACCGGCAAGCCCCATACCGAGGAAAACGCCCGCGCGCAGCTGCGCCAGGCAAGCGGCCAGGCCGTGACCTTCTATACCGGCCTGGCGCTGTACAACGGCCGCAGCAAACAGTTGCAGGCCCTATGCGAGCCTTTCCACGTGCATTTTCGCGCGCTGAACGAAGCGGAGATCGCCGCCTATGTGCGTCTGGAGCAACCGCTGAACTGCGCGGGCAGTTTCAAGAGCGAGGGGTTGGGGATCGCGTTGTTCGACAGGCTGGAAGGCCGGGATCCGAACGCCCTGATCGGCCTGCCGTTGATCGCGCTGTTGGAGATGTTGCGGGCTGAAGGCATCAACCCGCTGGTGTGACGCGGATTATTTGGCGGCCTGCCGGCGCAGCACTTGCAGGCAGTGACGCAGCTCTTCGTCCATCGGCGCTTCGATACGCATCGTTTCGCCGGTGGCCGGATGCTCGAAGCGCAGCGCCGCGGCGTGCAGGAACAGACGCTTCAGGCCGGTACCCGCCAGTTGACGATCGAACTCGCGGTCGCCGTAGCGATCGTCAAAGGCGATCGGATGCCCGGCATGCAGGGTGTGCACGCGGATCTGGTGGGTACGCCCGGTGATTGGGCTGGCCTTCACCAGGGTGGCGAATTCGTAACGCTCTTCCACCTTGAAGCGGGTTTCCGAAGGCTTGCCTTCGCTGTTGACGCGCACGATACGTTCGCCGCTTTGCAGAATGTTTTTCAGCAGCGGCGCCTGTACGGCCTTGCAGTGGGACTGCCACTGGCCGCGCACCAGCGCCAGATAATCCTTCTGCATGCCCTTCAGCCGCAGTTGCTCATGCAGCGAACGCAGCGCGGAACGCTTCTTGGCAACCAACAGCACGCCGGAGGTATCGCGATCGAGCCGATGCACCAGCTCCAGGAAACGGGCCTCAGGGCGCAGCGCCCGCAGCCCTTCAATCACGCCGAAGCTCAGGCCGCTGCCGCCGTGCACCGCGGTGCCGGAAGGCTTGTTGAGAATCAGCAGGTGGTCATCTTCATACAGAATGCAGTCGGCCAGCGCCGCCACCTTATCCAGCTTCGCCGACACCGGCGCCTCTTCGCGCTCGGCCACGCGCACCGGCGGCACGCGCACCACGTCGCCGGCCGCCAATTTGTATTCGACCTTGATGCGCCCTTTATTAACCCGCACCTCGCCTTTGCGCACGATGCGATAAATCATGCTCTTCGGCACGCCTTTCAGGCGAGCGAGCAGAAAGTTGTCGATTCTCTGACCGGCTTCGTCGTCGGAAATCGTGATGAATTGTACTGCTGGATTGTTCGTTTTCATGGTGCGGGATTCTAAATAGAGCGCGTGAATAGCGCCACATCTTTTTCTGTGCTTAACTGTCTCTCTGACGGCGGGCGAAACCCCAGCGGACAATAAGGCAGCAAGCCGATTTGAACGTTTGCGATTTCTTCCGCAGTTAAGGAAAAGTCACCTTGCTATAACGGCATCAGCAGTGGAATAATGCAGTCACTTTCCGCGTTGATTCTCGTTAAACAGGGAAAACGGTGGAATTATAAAATTTGTCTGATCGCGCAAAAACGCAGCAATGGCGTAAGACGTAATGCGAAATCAAACAATTAGCGGGCTGCGGGTTGCAGCTTGGCCGGCAAATGGAATCAGATCTGTCGACGTAAATCAGAGGCTATTCCCCTAGTAAAAGTGCTGTCTTTCACAAAGAAAAGCAGGCTTACCGAGATAATGCGCCCCTATGCAGGCGACAACCGTGAGGTTGACGGCTTTGCGAGAAGACACGGGGCTTTCGGTTTAACTCCGGCCATGAGGTTATTTTGCCCGCAGCTTTGTCGATAATGTAAAAATAACGAGTAAGTTAAGATGAAAAGAATGTTGATTAACGCAACTCAGCAGGAAGAGTTGCGTGTTGCCCTCGTAGATGGACAGCGGCTGTATGATTTGGATATCGAAAGTCCGGGTCATGAGCAGAAAAAAGCGAATATTTACAAAGGCAAAATCACCCGCATTGAACCAAGTCTTGAAGCAGCGTTCGTGGACTACGGCGCAGAACGACATGGTTTCCTCCCTCTTAAAGAAATCGCCCGCGAATACTTCCCTAGCAATTACTCTTCCCATGGCCGCCCGAACATCAAAGATGTGCTGCGCGAAGGCCAGGAAGTCATCGTTCAGGTAGACAAAGAAGAACGTGGCAACAAAGGCGCCGCCTTGACCACCTTCATCAGCCTGGCGGGCAGCTATCTGGTGCTGATGCCGAACAACCCGCGCGCCGGCGGTATTTCTCGCCGCATCGAGGGTGACGATCGCACCGAGCTGAAAGAAGCGCTCTCTTCGCTGCAACTGCCGGACGGCATGGGCCTGATCGTTCGCACCGCGGGCGTAGGCAAATCCGCCGACGCGCTGCAGTGGGATCTCTCCTTCCGCCTGAAGCACTGGGAAGCGATCAAAAAAGCCGCCGAAGGCCGCCCTGCGCCGTTCCTGATCCACCAGGAAAGCAACGTTATCGTGCGCGCCTTCCGCGATTACCTGCGCCCGGACATCGGCGAAATCCTGATCGACAACCCGAAAATTCTCGATCTTGCCAAAGAGCACATCGCCGCGCTGGGCCGCCCGGATTTCAGCAGCAAAATCAAACTGTACAGCGGTGAAATTCCTCTGTTCAGCCACTATCAGATCGAATCGCAGATCGAATCCGCCTTCCAGCGCGAAGTGCGCCTGCCGTCCGGCGGCTCGATCGTCATCGACAGCACCGAAGCGCTGACCGCCATCGACATCAACTCCGCACGCGCAACCCGCGGCGGCGACATCGAAGAGACGGCGTTCAACACCAACCTGGAAGCGGCGGACGAAATCGCTCGCCAGCTGCGCCTGCGCGATCTCGGCGGCCTGATCGTCATCGACTTCATCGACATGACGCCGGTACGCCACCAGCGCGAAGTGGAAAACCGCTTGCGCGACGCCGTGCGTCAAGACCGCGCGCGCATCCAAATCGGCCGCATCTCCCGTTTCGGCCTGCTGGAAATGTCGCGTCAGCGCCTCAGCCCGTCGCTGGGTGAATCCAGCCACCACGTGTGCCCACGCTGTAACGGCACCGGCACCATCCGCGACAACGAATCGCTGGCGCTGTCCATCCTGCGCCTGATCGAAGAAGAAGCGCTGAAGGAAAACACCAAAGAAGTTCACGCTATCGTACCGGTTCAGGTCGCTTCGTACCTGCTGAACGAAAAGCGTGAATCCGTCAGCGCGATCGAAAAACGTCAGGGTGGCGTGAAAGCCGTCATCGTGCCGAACGATGAAATGCAAACCCCGCACTACTCGGTGCTGCGCGTACGCAAGGGCGAGGAAACCTCTACCCTCAGCTACCTGCTGCCGAAACTGCACGAAGAAGACATGGAGCGTCCGCTGGAAGATGCGCCGATGGAACGCAAGCGTCCGGAGCAACCGGCCCTGGCTTCCTTCTCCCTGTCCGCCGATGTGCCGCCGCCGGCTGAAGAACCCGTCGCCGTTGCCAAACCTGTCGCTGCAGCCGCCAAGGCTAAAGCCGCAGCGCCGGCCGCCGCCAAGCCGGGCTTCCTGGGCCGCCTGTTCGGTGGTTTGAAGAGCCTGTTCGCCGGTGAAGAACAACCTGCCGTCGAAGAAGCCAAACCGGCCGAAACGCCGAAGGCGGAAGGCAACGGTGAAAACCGTCGTCAGGATCGTCGCGGTCAGCGCCGTCAAGGCACCGGCCGTAAAGAGCGCGGTGAGCGTAGCGACCGTGGCGATCGTCCGGAACGCGGCGAACGTAAAGAGCGCGGTGAAGGCCGTGACAATCGCGAACGCGACAACCGTGAACCGCGTGAGAACCGTGAAGGCCGTGAATCGCGTGAATCCCGCGATGAGCAGCGCCGTAACCGTCGCAACCAGCAGCAGAACGCGCCGGTAGCGGAGGAAACTGCCTCGGAAGAAAGCGCTAAAGCGCCGCGCGAAGATCAGCAGCAGCGCCGTGAACAGCGTGCTGAACGCCAGCGTCGCCGTCAGGAAGAGAAACGTCAGGCTCAGCAGGAAGTGAAAGCGCTGGAAAGCGTTGACGCGGTCGAGAGCACCGACGAAGAGCAGGAAGAACGCCAGCAGCAGAACATGCAGCGCCGTCAGCGCCGCCCTCTGACGCAGAAAGTGCGCATCCTGTCCGCGGAAGAAGAGTTGCAGCGCGCAGCGGAAGAGCTGTTGGCGCCGAAAGCGCCGGTAGCGAAAGCCGAAGATGCGCAGCCAACCGCCGACGACAGCGTGAAGCTGCTGCCGGAAACCGTTGCCGCTCAGGCGGAAGACGATGCCCAGGGCGAAAACCGCGGCAACGGCGAAGGCATGCCGCGTCGTTCCCGTCGTTCACCACGTCACCTGCGCGTCAGCGGCCAGCGTCGCCGTCGTTACCGCGACGAGCGTTACCCTCTGCAATCCCCAATGCCGTTGGTGGGCGCGTTCGCTTCTCCGGAAATGGCATCAGGCAAAGTCTGGGTAAGCTACCCGGTCGCTCAGGTTGAAGATGCCGAAGTGCAAACCGAAGCCGTAGAGCAGGCGCCGGTTGTCGCCGCAGCGGTTGAACAGCACAGCGTTGCCGTGGAAGAAACTCAGGCCGCGGCCAGCGTCAACGAACCGGCACCAGAAGCCGCCGTTGAAACTGCCGCCGTCACCGTAACGGAAGAAGCGGCAGTCGTAGCGCCGGTTGTTGCCACCCCGGCCGAGGAAACCCCGGCGCCGGTGGAAACCGCCCCGGCAACGGTTGCGATTGAAGAACCGAAAGCGGAAGAGACTGCTCCTGCAGTGGAAGCTGAGCCGGTAGCTGAAACCGTAGCGGCAGAGCCAGTGGTTGAAGCTAAGCCAGCGGAAGACGAGCCTGTGGTCGAAACTGCACCGGTAGAAGCCGCGCCGGCGGAAGAAGCGCCAGTGGTAGAAGCCGCACCTGCAGCGGCAGCCGCTCCGGTAGAAAAAGCGCCGGAACCAACGGCCGCCGAACCTGCGCCTGCGGTTGCTCAGCAGCCGGCGCCGGTGAAAGCCGTGCAGGACGCGCTGTACAAACACATCGCCACTGCGCCGATGACCAAAGCGCCTGCGCCGGCCTACGTGCCGGAAGAACGCAAGCACAGCGACTGGCAGCGCCCTTCCTTCAACTTTGAAGGCAAAGGTTCAGCCGGTGGTCACTCGGCAGTGAGCCAGGCCACCGCGCCGGCCACCAAGCCGCAGCCGGTTAACGAATAAGTTAATCTGCACACCTAAAAAAACCCGCCGACGGCGGGTTTTTTCTTGCCTGCAAAAAGCTCAGGCGATCTTTTTCAGTTTTTTGATGTCCAGAACATCCAACTTGCCGTCAAGTCGACTGACGAACTGCTGAAAATGCGCCGTCTCATTATGCTTATCCAGCGCTTCGCTGCTGGCCCAACGCTCAAAGAACACGAAGGTGCCCGGTTTTTCCAGATCGCGATGCAAATCATATTGCAGGTTACCCAGCTCCTGGCGGCTCGGCTCGAGAATGTCGTGCACCGCTTCACTGACTGCGGCCTCAAATCCCGCTTTCGCTTGCAGGGTGGCGATAACGCGTACTTCCATTGTTTTCTCCCTTTCCACTTGATGAAAGTCGACGCTATTGGCGTCGGCATCGTTGAAATCCTTGTCACTATGCGCCTGCTGCGCCGTTGATTTCAACTTGTCGCCAACAAACAGATGCATCTGCGGCACTTTCCGCTTATCCTTACACCCCGGCGTGAATAAACCCATTATTCGCTTTTCATTAGACGTATTTGACCGCCGGAGCCTAGCTAGATGACCGCACAACCTCAAGTTCTGAAAATCCGCCGCCCAGACGACTGGCATATCCACCTGCGTGACGATGAGATGCTGAAAACGGTGGTGCCCTATACCAGCCAGGTATTTGGCCGGGCGATCGTGATGCCGAACCTGGTTCCGCCCGTGACGACCGTGGCCGCCGCGCGCGCCTACCGCGATCGGATTCTGGCGGCAGTGCCGCAGGGTCACAACTTCACTCCGCTGATGACCTGTTACCTGACCAACTCTCTGGCGGCCAGTGAACTGGTCAGCGGTTTCGAGCAAGGGGTGTTTACCGCCGCCAAGCTGTATCCGGCCAACGCCACCACCAACTCCAGCCACGGCGTCAGCGACGTGACCGGCATTTACCCGCTGTTCGAGCAAATGCAAAAAATCGGCATGCCGCTGCTGATCCACGGTGAAGTGACCGATCCTGCCGTCGATATTTTCGACCGCGAGGCGCGCTTTATCGAACAGGTGATGGAGCCTATCCGCCGTCACTTCCCGGAACTGAAAATCGTCTTCGAACACATCACCACCAAAGAAGCGGCGCAGTACGTGCAGGCAGGCAACCGTTTCCTCGGCGCCACCATCACCCCGCAGCACCTGATGTTCAACCGCAACCACATGCTGGTCGGCGGCATTCGCCCACACCTGTTCTGCCTGCCGATCCTCAAGCGCAACGTCCATCAGGAAGCGCTGCGTCAGGCGGTGGCCAGCGGCTCGGACCGTTTCTTCCTCGGCACCGACTCGGCGCCGCACCTCAAGCATCGCAAAGAGTCCAGCTGCGGCTGCGCTGGCTGCTTCAATGCGCCGAATGCGATCCCGGCTTACGCTGCCGTCTTCGAACAGCTCGGCGCGCTGGAGCACTTCGAGGCCTTCTGCTCGCTCAACGGCCCACGCTTCTATGGCCTGCCGATCAACGAAGATTTCATCGAACTGCAGCGCGTGCCGACCACCCAGCCGGAAGAGATCGCCCTGGGCAATGAATCCGTGATCCCATTCCTGGCCGGCGAAACCCTGAACTGGTCGCTGAAAGGCTGATATTTTTGCTTCGCCCTCTTGCCCTCGCTTACGGTTAACTGTATAAATAAACAGTAAATCGCTTCGGGGGCAATTATGCGTGTTGAAGTCACTATAGATAAAACCCGGCCGCTGCCGTCGGGCGCCATTGAGGCGCTGACCGGCGAGCTGGGCAAACGGGTCAATCGCCAGTTTCCAGGCGCCGTCGTGCACGTCCGTTATGCCGGCGCCAACGGGCTCTCCGTGCTGGGGGGCGCCAAAACCGACCGGGATCTGATTGAGGAAATCCTTCAGGAAACCTGGGAAAGCGCGGACGAGTGGTTCAGCGCAGAATAACACTGCAATGCTGTTTTTGCCGGGGGTCGCTCTCCGGCTTTTTTGTTTCTGGCGCCCTGCCCATTCATCGCTTACCCTTACTCTGGAACCAAATCCGCCTCAGCGCTGTATTTAACGCAAAGGAGTAAGCATGGCCCCGGACAAGGTGAAATCCGAAGACGCAATGACGTTTGGCGAATTGCTGGCGCTGATTGCCGATCAAAAAAGACGCTTGAACGTACTGGAAGTGGCCTTCTCTTACCTGGCCTTCAGCCTGGATGACAAAGCCAACCAACGGCTGATCCACAGCCTGAGGCTGGAATCGCAAAGCCAGAATCGCGACGCCGAAACGCAGAAACATTTCGCGCACTTGGCAGAAGAACTGGAAAAATGTCTGCACGGCTCCGCCCCACCCACCGGCGGCGCGGAATAACGCCGCAGGCTTTACTCATCGCGCGTTCGCACCCGAATTTGTAGAATAATTGTTCAAATAAATATTTATTTTGCAATTTTAGGTGACAACCCCTCCACCGATGAAAGCGGATGCGTATACTGTAATTGCTCTCATGATGATGAGCCGCATTGATCCTCGTTAGTCACTCACGGTAGTTACTACTCAATAAGGGGTCTTTATGGACAGAAATGATGAAGTAATTCAGACGCACCCGCTTGTCGGTTGGGATATCAGTACTGTCGACGTTTACGACGCCATGATGATACGCCTTCATTACCTGTCTTCACTAGACCAAACGCCCGAAGAAGCCCAAGTAGACCGAACGCTTTGGCTGACCACAGATGTCGCCCGTCAATTAATCAATATCTTAGAGGCCGGCATCGCCAAGATTGAAGCTACGGATTACCAGGATCTTGATCGCAGAAAACATTGATTCATCGTCTCCTACCCCCTAAGGCGCCGCGACCTTTCCCGGCGCCTTTTCTTCGCCTTTCGCCGTTCAATCAGTGCATTGCGTCCGCCAACCTTTTATCATGGGGGCATAAGAAATCGCTATCAGAGAGGGTTGGCACGTGGAATATGATTTGATTGTGGTGGGCAGCGGTTCCGTCGGCGCGGCGGCAGGCTATTATGCCACGCGGGCCGGCTTGAAAGTGCTGATGATCGACAGCGCTATCCCTCCGCACCGAAACGGCAGCCATCACGGCGATACCCGCATTATCCGTCACGCATACGGCGAAGGCGAAAAGTACGTGCCGCTGGTGCTGCGCGCGCAGGCGCTGTGGAATGCGCTGATTCAACAATCCGGCGAGGAACTGTTCCAGTCGTGCGGCGTGCTCAACCTGGGGCCACAGCACTCCGAATTCATTCGCAATGCGCAGCTCAGCGCGCAAAAATTCCGCCTGAACGCGCAAACCCTCAGCGCCGAACAGATCAATCAGCGCTGGCCGGAATTTCGAGCACCGGAAGGTTATGTCGGCGTATTCGAGCCAGACGCGGGGTTCCTGCGTGCCGAGCTGGCGATAACCAGCCTGATCAAGCTGGCGAAAGAAGCTGGCTGCAGCCAGCTGTTCAACTGCCCGGTCAACGCGGTAGAACCCATCGATGGCGGCGTTGAGGTCATCACCGACGAAGGGCGTTTCACGGCGCGAAAAGCGGTGATCGCCGCCGGCACCTGGGTCAAAGCGCTGTTGCCGCAACTGCCGATCGCACCGCTGCGCAAAGTCTTCTCCTGGCATCAGGCAGATGGCCGCTACAGCGTGAACAATCGTTTCCCGGCCTTTACCGTCGAAGCGCAAGACGGCACGCACTATTACGGTTTTCCGGCGGATAACGACGGTCTGAAAGTGGGCAAACACGACGGCGGCCAGCCGATGGATGCCCCCGAGCAGCGCAAACCCTTCGGCAGCTACGCCAGCGACGGCACGGAAGTTTTCTCCTTCCTGCGGCAATTTTTGCCGGGTGTAGGCGTATGTTTACACGGCGAAGCCTGCAGCTATGATATGAGCCCCGACGAAGACTTTATTATCGATACCCTGCCGGATTGCGATCGCCTGATGGTCATCAGCGGATTGAGCGGCCACGGCTTCAAGTTCGCCAGCGCTCTGGGCGAGATCGCCGCGCTGTTCGCGCAGGACAAAGCGCCGCCGGTTGACGTCTCAAGCTTTGGTCTGAAACGATTTAGCTGAGCGAAGGATTTCGCTGTCCAAGTCCCCCTCAGGCACTGGACAGCGAAATTTGGCGGTTACAATTTGTTAACCTGCTAACTCTTTTAAATACCAAGTAAAAATCCTGATAACGGAAATTTCTTATATTCAGCAGTTGAATTTCCGAATTGAACACTTGCAGTGTAAGTCCTATTTTACAGAAGATATGCTCCATCGGCTTTCAACAAGGACGTCACCATGAAACTACTTGTCGTGGACGAATGCTGCTTCACCCGGGTCGGTATAGCCAGCTACTTTGCTGATAGTGGGATCACGACGATCAAGTGCTGCCACAGCATTGAATACGCTACATCGCTGTTGGCCAGCTTTCAGCCGAGCCACATTCTGGTGAACCTCAGCAACCAATGCCGCTATAACGAAGCGGACGCGCAACTGCAGGCCTTTATGGAAGCCAGCCAGTCCGCCTTGCTGTTTATCTATCTCGATACACCTTACCCTTACAGCGAAGCGCCAATGCGCATCGCCGATAACGCTTTTCTGTTCAATAAAAGCATTCTGCCGCTCACCTTACGCACACTGCGCGAGGATCCGCTGGCGCTGGCCGATGACGGCGAAGAGCGTTCCCTGTTCAGCCCGCAGGAGCTGACGGTAATGAAGTATTGGATGGCAGAGATGCCTAACTACCGCATTGCGAAAAAACTGCAGATCAGCTCCCATACGGTCTATGTGCACAAGCGTCACATCACGGAAAAGATCAACGCGCGCAACCGGCTGGAGTTTTACTCGCTGTATAACGTGCTGCGCTATTTCTACCCGCCGAGCACGCCGGCGAATTCAACGCCGCTGGCGCTGTTGGCCGTGTAACCTCAAGCCTGCGATAACGCAGGCTTTTTTATCGCCACTTTCCCGCCACTCACGCGCGGCGCGCTATAAATGACGCCGAGAAAAGGACTATAATCAAGGGTCCTTCTCTTCAGGCGGCTGAAATGTTAAACCGAATACTGGCGGCTATCGTCAACAATGTGCGTGAGCATCTGGTGCTGTACCTTTGTCTGTGGCTGGTGCTGCTGGCGTTGGATGTCTATTTCTTTTTCGTCATGTAAGCCATGCCGCCGTTATTTCCCCGATTGAGCTTCAACCGCTTCGGCGATCCCGCCCAGGTGCTGGAATTGCAGCAGACGAGCAGACCGTTGCTGCGCCCCGGACAGCGGTTATTGCAGATGCGCTATGCCCCGATCAACCCTTCCGATCTGATCCCGATCCACGGCCAATACGCGCACCGCATCGCCCTTCCTCAGGTGCCGGGATATGAAGGCGTGGGCGTCGTCGTCAATCCGCAGAATGGGCATTCAACGGGCCGACGCGCGCTGGCGGTAGCGGGTAACGGCAGTTGGCAAACGTTCGTCACGCTGCCTGAAGATCGGGTGGTCTGGGTGCCGGACGACATCGACGACGCCTGCGCAGCGCAAATCTATATCAACCCGCTCACCTGCTGGGTGCTGTTGACCCAATGGCTGCCGCTCAGCGCCGGCGACGTACTGCTGCTCAACGGCGGCGGCTCCGCTGTCAGCCTGCTGCTGGCGCAGCTGACGGCGCTGCGCGGCATTCGTCTGGCGGTCGTGGCGCGCAACGTCGCTCATCGCCAGGCGTTGCTGGCCGCCGGCGCCTGGCGCGTTATCGAAGCGCCGCAGCTGGCGGAAATGACGAATTTTGGCGCCCGTGCGGCCATCGACTGCATTGGCGGAGAAGACGGATTGCAGTTGGCGCGGGCGGTTCGCACCGGCGGCGATTTTGTGGCGCTGGGCCTGCTGAGCGGCCGCCAGGTAGACTGGCGGCGCGTGGTGGACGAGTTAAAGCTGCGCGCTTCGCTGTTCCACTTGCGCAAATGGAACGCACAGGCAGCGCCGGCGCAATGGCAGACGGCGTTTTATCAGTTATTCCTGCTGCTGCGACGCGGCCAGCTGGCGCTGCGCCCGCCTGCCGCGATTTATCCTTTGCGTCAGTACGCAGCGGCGCTGCACCACGCCGCCCAGCCCGGCGTGAATGGCAAAATATTCCTTACGCCGACGACATCGGAGACGATTGCGGTGGATGAACTATTATTCAACGGGGTTCCCAATAAATAAAATGCAATGGAGGAAAAGGTAATTTTTCCGGTAATACTAATTCATTAGTCCTGAGATACCCTTTTATTAGGGCGCCGGACATTATTAAGTTATCAATCTCTACGCTTTGAGATAAGACGCATCGTTACCCAAGAAATAACGATCGATAATAAAATGAGCATGACAATTAGAGAGTCAAACGATGAGCTCATTAAACCTAGTGGGTTTGAGATCTTCGCCACCTTTAAGTACGTATCCTCTGATAGACGCCTGAAAACCACTTCAGCCAGTACGACAAAGTAGATCAGAGTCAATACGATATATGCAATTACTCTCTTCATTGGTCATCCTTGCATTATTTACTGTTCAATATATAATCGCCTAATGGATTCTACATCAAAGGAAATGATAACGCATGTCCTATCTCAAGTTAAAGATGCAGGCAGACCGAGCCATTGCCCTAAGTATTGAGAGGTCCCTTGGACAACTCAAGAAAGACACTACCAGTACTGTACAGAGTTTTAGGTCTGGTGCCGAGCGAGCAAGTTGGTATGGTTCCTGTCTGTTTGATGACTACAAAGACGTATGTAAGCAGTTGAGGCAAGAAGATACCCGCATGTTGTTATCAATTCGGCAGGTGTACCAGCGAAAAGACGTAGTACTGGATATGGTGGAAATCTATTTTAATATTAAGCTTAGTAGGATCAGTGCCCCAGGTCAGCATAAAATTATGCAAGCTATCACTGAAAAACTTGCTAACCATGCATCAGAAAAGTTTTCTAAATTGTCAGTTGCGTATACGATCGCAAAACTAATTACTGAATCCCACGACTTCAAAGAATCACATATTAACATCATCAATAAAAGTAGTTTAGTTGCCGTAAGCGTTTTAAGTTTCTATGGAAAAATGCAAACAGCCGCCATTTCCGCAAGAAAACTTCAATTTTCAGATCCTAACTATTACTCTGCTCTCTACAAAGAAAACCTAGAATTGCTGTACTTTATGATCGAGCCAGAAATGAAAAAAATCATCTACCTAACTAATTCAGGATCTAATAATGAAGAGGAAATCATTTTCCTGATGAACAAGATCCTCACAAAATGAAGTGGTTGATTGAATGGCTGGGTAACTCGTTCGCTTACCTAATCCCTATCGTACTCATTATTGTCGGCGGGGTTATTCTCGTTTCAGTGTTTCCAAAGACTGGTTTTTATCTCACCCTCATCTGGGCCATTGTCGTTTGTGTCGCCTATGTAAGGTGGTCTAAGTGGCTGTAGTATTTACTGAATGGCCAATGTTCACAGTATGCATTAGCAGTAGAAGCGTTAAGCCACCGTTGGGTGGCTTATTCAAAATTCATTAATAACGCACGGCTCAACGTGGCCACAAGAAATTACCTCACTCCGGCGCCGCCGGAGGCTGGCGCGGCGGGCGGCCGTCCCCCAGGATAACCGCCAGCCGATAGCCGCCCTCGGTAGTCTCCAGCGCGATGCGCGCCACGATCGTCAGCGGCACCGACAGCAACATGCCCACCGGGCCGAGCAGCCAGCCCCAAAAGATCAGTGACAGGAACACCACCAGCGTCGACAGCCCCAGCCCGCGCCCCATTACTCGTGGTTCGAGGATATTACCGATCACCATGTTGACAGCGATAAAACCGCCCGCCACCACCAGCGCATCGCCCAGCCCGTTGAACAACAGCGCCTGAATCAGCGGCGGAATGGCGGCCAATACCGAGCCAATGTTGGGAATGTAGTTGAGCAGAAATGCCAGCAGCCCCCAGATAAAGGCAAAACGCACGCCGACCGCCGCCAGGAAGATCCAGACGATCACCCCGGTGGCCAGGCTGATGATGGTTTTAATCACCAGATAGCGCGTCACGCCGTCCAGCGCCCGCCGCATCGCGGCGAGCCCCTCGTTCGGCTTATCCAGCGCCTGCTGCAGCTTGTAAGGCAGCAACTGCACTTCGAACAGCATAAACACCACGGTCATCAGCAGCAGGAAGATGTTGGTCATCGCGCCAGACAGGTGCCCCAGCATGCGGGTGACCAGATTCATCGCCGCGCTGGGATCGACATACTGCAGCATCGCTTCGCTGGAAAGGCTGATATTGAAACGGTCGGCGTAATGCTGCAGCTCGCGCAGCTTCTCGATCATCATGCCGCGGTACTGCGGCAGCGAACGGGCGAACTCGTTCAGCGAAGCCCCCAGCATGCCGATAAACAGCATCACGACCACGATCACCGCCGTCACCAGCAGCGTCACCCCGACGATACGCGGCACCCGTTTACGCTCCAGCATCGCCACCAGCGGATTCAGCACCATGGCGAGAAATACCGCCAGCAAAAACGGCACCACAATGTCGGCGGCGGCTTTCACCCCGGCCAAAATGATCACCAACATCGCCAGCAGGACGGCCAGACGCAGGCTGCTGTCGGTCACACGGGTTCGGCCCATGACGTTTCCTTGTTATTTCACTGGGTTAACCGGCGCCAGGGCGCCGGCTCTTGGCGCTAATGGTAGCAAAATCCGCCGCTGCACCGCAGGGGATTTAGCGCAACCGTTCGACAAAGTTAATCTTTCCGCCCTGCCCTGCGCCGCAATAAATAGGCATAACCTTTGCCAACAAATAATCTCGCCGGGCAACTCACGAGGGGTTTACGTAAAATGACAAAAGCTGACATTAATAGATAATAGCCCCATTTTTCAATGACTAGCATGAACCTCTCGTGAGCGAAATAATATTATCTCCAACGATTTATCTGATTAACTCCGAACATCTCGAACAAATTCACTGACTAATATTTCAAAGTAGTAACATAGTTAAATTTATTATTGATTTTATGTTTCCTAAAGTTTAATTATTGCAGCCAGCCAATCGGTAATCGAAGGAAACAGGATGCTCTGGAAAAATACCGCCGATCGTTTCGGCCATGTGTCAGTGTTGATCCACTGGCTGGTGGCGCTGACGGTGTACGGCATGTTCGCACTCGGCCTGTGGATGGTCACGCTGGGCTATTACGACGTCTGGTACCATCAGGCGCCGGAGATCCACAAAAGCATCGGCACGCTGCTGTTCATTGTGATGGTGATCCGCGTGGTCTGGCGCTTTGTCTCACCGCCGCCCAAACCGCTGGCCAGCTATGGCCGCCTCACTCGCGTCAGCGCCATCCTCGCACATCTGGCGCTGTACGCCGTGTTGTTCGGCATTCTGATCAGCGGCTATCTGATCTCCACCGCAGACGGCCAACCGATCAGCGTGTTCGGCTGGTTCAACGTGCCCGCCACCGTGACCGGCATGGCGGAACAGGCCGACACCGCCGGCGCCATACACCTTTACCTGGCCTGGGCCGTGGTAGTGCTCTCGGTACTGCACGGGCTGGCCGCGCTTAAACATCACTTTATCGATCGTGATGTCACTTTGAAACGGATGCTGGGTAGCAGCGCCGATTAACCTTTGGATTTATGGAGATTGCTATGTTGAAAAAGACCGTATTGGGCCTGACCGCAGGCGCCCTGCTGCTGAGCGCCGGTTCCGCACTGGCGGCAGACTACAAGATCGACAAACAAGGCCAACACGCCTTTATCGAATTCCGCATCCAGCACCTGGGCTACAGCTGGCTGTACGGCAGCTTTAAAGACTTCGACGGCGGCTTCACCTTCGACGAGAAAGATCCGTCCAAGGACAAGGTCAACGTGACCATCAATACCGCCAGCGTCGACACCAACCACGCCGAGCGCGACAAGCACCTGCGCAGCGCCGAGTTCCTCAACGTGGAGAAGAACAAGCAAGCCAAGTTTGAATCCACCGAAGTGAAGAAAAGCGGCGACGGTTACGCGGTGGTCGGCAACCTGACGCTGAACGGCGTCACCAAACCGGTTACGCTCGATGCCAAACTGATTGGCCAGGGCAACGATCCGTGGGGCGGCTACCGCGCCGGCTTTGAAGCCAACGGCAAGATCAAGCTGAAAGATTTTGGCATCACCACCGATCTGGGCCCGGCGTCGCAAGACGTTGAGCTGATCATCTCCGTAGAAGGCGTGCGCGAGAAATAAAAAAAAGCCCGGCTTGGCGGCCGGGCTTGTCGGTTCCTCAGGCTCAGCGGGCTGGGCCTTCTTCTTCCGGTGCCGGAATGTGCATCGTGGTCTGCAATAATCCTTTCGATTTATTGAAAATCTTGACGCCATTTTCGCGGCCGGCACGGCGCGCGCGCTGCTCTTCGCGCGGCAGCTTCAGCTCTTCGCGGCAAATCTCGCTGCAGCATCCTTCAAACTTGGCGGCGCAGCTCGGGCACTGAATGAACAGCAGATGGCAGCCGTCGTTCTTGCAGTTGGTATGGGTATCGCACGGCGCGCCGCACTGGTGGCAGTTGGCGATCACATCGTCGGAAATGCGCTCCCCCATACGCTCATCGAACACGAAGTTTTTGCCGATAAACTTCAGCGGCAACCCCTGTTCTTTCGCTTTGCGGGTGTACTCGATAATCCCGCCTTCCACGTGGTAGATGTTTTTAAAGCCGTTGTGCAGCATATAGGCGCTGGCTTTTTCACAGCGAATGCCGCCGGTGCAGTACATGACGATATTCTTGTCTTTGCTGTCCTGCAACATCTCCACCGCCATCGGCAGCTGATCGCGGAAGGTATCCGACGGCACCTCGATGGCGTTTTCGAAATGGCCGACTTCGTACTCATAGTGATTGCGCATATCGACGAATACCGTATTCGGATCGTCGATCATCTGATTGACGCGATCGGCCTGCAGATACTCACCGACGTTGCTCGGATCGAAGCTCTCGTCATCGATGCCGTCAGCCACGATGCGCTCGCGCACCTTGAGGCGCAGCACCCAGAAGGACTTGCCGTCGTCTTCCAGCGCGATATTCAGGCGGACCTGATCCAACGCCGGGTGCGAGGCGAACAGCGCGGCTTTAAACGCGTCGAAGTTATGCTGCGGCACGCTGATCTGCGCGTTGATGCCCTCTTTCGCCACGTAGATGCGGCCGAACACCTTCAGTTTTTCGAACTGAACGTACAGGCTGTCGCGAAACGCCTTGGGATCGTCGATGGAGAAGTATTTGTAAAAAGAAACTGTGGTGCGCGGCTCGGTTTCCGCCAGCATGCGCGCCTTCAGTTCCTCATTAGAAATTCGGTTATGTAACACTGGCATGGTGTACTTTCCTGTCTTTCGGGAGGTGACTGATTACCGCGCGCAGCCAGCCGGCCCGCGCGCGGCGCACATCATACCCGAAAAACCGCCGCCGCGCAGCCCTGGCGCTCGCGTACGCATACCTGCATCGCGCACTCATCCCGGATGCCACCGTATTGACCTTCCTGATAAGGATATCGCCATGGGCTTTTGGCAGGAAACATTGTGGAAAAATTCGGCATTCGATGCATATTTAACGCCCAAAAAGGGATTTTAATGCGTTGTGTTTTCCCGGATCGTCAGAAAAATGCCACAATAGTCGCAAACAATCGGCAGAAACGAACCTAGCGACCGAGCCCACCCGGCCGTCAGACCATGCTATGACTCTGTCATTACACTTAAACAACCGTATTAAAACAGAGAACCCATGACTCAAGTTCCTACTTTCAATCGCTCCTTACTGCACCCGCGCTACTGGCTGACCTGGGTAGGCATCGGCTTGCTGTATCTGCTGGTGTTGCTGCCTTATCCCGTCATCTACTGGCTCGGCACCTCGATCGGGCGATTTTCCATGCGCTTTCTCAAGCGACGCGTCGTTATCGCCCAACGTAACCTCGAACTCTGTTTTCCCGACATGCCGCAGGCTGAACGCGATGCGCTGGTGGTAAAGAATTTCGAATCGGTCGGCATGGGGTTGTTTGAAACCGGCATGGCGTGGTTCTGGCCGAACTGGCGCATCGAGCGCTGGTTCAAGGTCAGCGGCCTGGAGCACATTCAAAAAGCGCGCGACAACCATCAGGGCGTGTTGCTGATTGGCCTGCACTTTTTGACGCTGGAGCTGGGCGCGCGCATCTTCGGCATTCACAACCCGGGCATCGGCGTTTACCGCCCGCACGACAACAAGCTGATGGACTGGCTGCAAACCTGGGGCCGGATGCGTTCCAACAAATCGATGCTGGATCGTAAAGACGTCAAAGGCATGATCCGCGCCCTGAAACAGGGCGATATCATCTGGTATGCGCCGGATCACGACTACGGCCCGCGCAGCAGCGTTTTCGTGCCGCTGTTCGCGGTGGATAAAGCCGCCACCACCACCGGCAGCTACGTGCTGGTGCGGATGGGCAAACCGGCGATCATTCCGTTCACCCCGCGTCGCCTGCCGGACGGCAAAGGCTATGAGCTGATCATGCAGCCGGCGGTGGAAAACTTCCCGCTGGACAACGAACTCGACGCCGCCGCCTTTATGAATAAAGTGGTGGAAAAAGAGATCCTGATGGCGCCGGACCAATACATGTGGCTGCACCGCCGCTTCAAGACCCGCCCGGAAGGCGAGCCTTCGCTGTACTGATCACGCAAACCCGCCGCCGGCGGGTTTTTTATTGCGCGCCCCTTGAGAATCGCCGGCGAGGGTGGGATGGTAATGCTTTTGCCGCCACCCTTGGAGCCGCCATGTACATTGTCAGCCTGACCTACCATCGCCCGATCGCCGACGTCGACAGCCACCTTGACGGGCACATCGCCTGGCTTAAGAAATATTTTCAGGACGGCACCTTCGTCGCCTCCGGCCGCAAGAATCCCCGCACCGGCGGCGTGATCCTGGCCAAAGGCATTGAGCGTGCTCGGCTGGACGCCATCCTGGCCGAAGATCCGTTCAACGCCGTGGCCCACTACGAGGTCACCGACTTTAGCGCCACCACCACCGCCGCCGGTTTCGAGGCGCTGGCCGGACTATAAAACGCTGTAAATTCCGCGCGCCAAGCGCGGAATAAGGTTTAAACGCCATTTTTAAAACTTTATTTCATTTTTTGCCCTATCTGCGTCCCCTCGTTTGCCGTCGCCGCGCCTGCGGCGCATACTTACCACGCTAACTTTCACGTTTTGCCCCATCATCTCGCCACCGGCAAAACGCGTCACCTTTCGGCAGTGGACATTTATGGCTTCGGCAGCAGAACCCGTTAACTGGAAACGCAATCTTTTCGTCGCCTGGCTGGGATGTTTTCTCACCGGCGCCGCCTTCAGCCTGGTGATGCCGTTTCTGCCGCTGTACGTAGAGACGCTGGGCGTTACCGGCCATCAGGCGCTCAACATGTGGTCCGGTCTGCTGTTCAGCATCACCTTCCTGTTTTCCGCTATCGCCGCACCGTTCTGGGGCGCCCTGGCCGATCGACGCGGCCGCAAACTGATGCTGCTGCGTTCGGCGCTCGGTATGGCGATCGTCATGGCGCTGATGGGCATGGCGCAAACGGTCTGGCAGTTTCTCGCGCTGCGTGCGGTGCTGGGGCTGCTCGGCGGGTTCATTCCCAACGCCAACGCGCTGATCGCCACCCAGGTGCCGCGCAACCGCAGCGGCTGGGCGCTCGGCACCCTGTCCACCGGCGGCGTCGGCGGTGCGCTGATCGGCCCGCTGATCGGGGGACTGCTGGCCGATTTATACGGCCTGCGCCCGGTGTTTTATATCACCGCCGCGGTGCTGTTCGTCTGCTTCGTGCTGACGCTGCTGTATGTCAAAGAACAATTCATCCCGGTGCAAAAGCGCGACATGCTGCACGCAAAGCAGGTGTTCGCTTCGCTGAAAAACCCGAAGCTGGTGCTCAGCCTGTTCGTCACCACCATGATCATCCAGATCGCCACCGGTTCGATCGCGCCGATCCTGACGCTGTATGTGCGCGATTTGGCCGGCGCCACCCACAATCTGGCGTTTATCAGCGGGCTGATCGCCTCGGTGCCCGGTGTCGCGGCATTGATGAGCGCCCCGCGGCTGGGCAAGCTGGGCGATCGCATCGGCCCGGAACGCATACTGGTGTTCATGCTGATCGTTTCGGTGCTGCTGCTGATCCCGATGGCGTTCGTGCAAACGCCGTGGCAACTCGGGGTGCTGCGTTTTCTGCTGGGGGCAGCCGACGGCGCGTTGCTGCCGGCGGTACAGACGCTGTTGATTTATAACTGCACCAATCAGGTGGCCGGCCGTATTTTCAGCTATAACCAGTCGTTCCGCGACGTCGGCAACGTCAGCGGCCCGCTGCTCGGCGCCGCAGTCTCCGCCGGTTACGGTTTTCGCGCGGTCTTCGGCGTCACCGCGCTGGTGGTGTTGTTCAACGCCGGCTATTCCTGGTGGTGTCTGCGACGACGGCCGGGCTATATGCGGGAAGATACGCTGCAGGAAGAGCAATAGCTGCATTTATCGCCAGTTTCCGCCGTTGGCCGGATCAACGGCGCGTTTCCCCTATTTTTAATAATGCTTTCTCGCCGCCGGTGAATTTCCACCTAACTCAGAACCTTCTTAATACAACATCTTGTTTATCAACAAATAATTAACTTTCAGTGCATAAAACCCGCTGTCAATCATATTCCTGTCACAACCAACAGAAAAACCAGAAAAGGAGATGCTTGTCGACTTTTCGTCTAAAAAATGGGATACAGGTACTAGACAAAACCAACGACCAGTTATCAAATGGTTAAATAATATCACGCCAGATGTGAACCATCGGCCAAGTGAAGAAAAGGTCAGCACGCTTTCCACGGTTTATCAGCGTTGCAGCCGCGGTTTTGTCGGGTAATCCGCATTGGGCGGATCGCCTTCATTAAATACACATACATACCACAGTACGGGCTGCAGCCTTGCAGCGCCTTTTATTGGGAAATCGTTATGCAATCCTCTGTCAATAAGTCAGAAAGCCGGACCTTCTTCGGCCATCCCTATCCGCTGGGTTCTCTGTTCTTCACCGAAATGTGGGAGCGCTTCTCGTTCTATGGCATCCGTCCGCTGCTGATCCTGTTTATGGCCGCCACGGTGTACGACGGCGGCCTGGGCCTGGCGCGCGAGAACGCGTCGGCGATCGTCGGCATCTTCGCCGGCAGCATGTACCTGGCGGCGCTGCCGGGCGGCTGGTTGGCGGACAACTGGCTCGGCCAACGCAAGGCCGTCTGGTACGGTTCGATTCTGATCGCCCTCGGCCACCTGTCGATCGCGCTGTCCGCAGTGATGGGCACCAACCTGTTCTTCATCGGTCTGATGTTCATCGTGCTCGGTTCCGGCCTGTTCAAGACCTGTATCTCGGTGATGGTCGGTACGCTGTACAAGAAAGGCGATGCGCGTCGCGACGGCGGTTTCTCGCTGTTCTACATGGGCATCAACATCGGTTCGTTCATCGCCCCGCTGATCTCCGGCTGGCTGATCAAGTCACACGGCTGGCACTGGGGCTTCGGCATCGGCGGTATCGGGATGCTGGTGGCGTTGGTGATCTTCCGGGTGTTCGCCGTCCCGGCGATGAAACGCTATGACCGCGAAGTGGGCCTGGACTCAACCTGGAACAGCCCGGTCGCGAAGAAAAAAGGCGTCGGCGCCTGGTTGCTGGCGTTGGCGGCCATCCTGGTGGCGGTCATCGTGCTGATCGCCCAAGGCACTATCGTCATCAATCCGGTCGAAGTGGCCAGCGTGCTGGTGTACGTGATCGCCGCGTCGGTCACGTTGTACTTCATCTATCTGTTCGCCTTTGCCGGCCTGAGCCGCAAAGAGCGCGCACGCCTGCTGGTGTGCTTCATCCTGCTGATCTCCGCCGCGTTCTTCTGGTCAGCGTTTGAACAGAAACCGACCTCGTTTAACCTGTTCGCCAACGATTACACCAATCGCATGATCGGCGACTTCGAGATCCCGGCGGTATGGTTCCAGTCGATCAACGCCCTGTTCATCATCCTGCTGGCACCGGTCTTCAGCTGGGCCTGGCCTGCACTGGCACGCAATAACGTGCGTCCGAGCAGCATCACCAAGTTCGTGATCGGTATCCTGTGCGCCGCCGGCGGTTTTGGCCTGATGATGCTGGCCGCGCAGAATGTGCTGAGCAACGGCGGCGCCGGCGTATCGCCGATGTGGCTGGTGGGCAGTATCCTGATGCTGACGCTGGGTGAGCTGTGCCTGAGCCCGATCGGGCTGGCCACCATGACGCTGCTGGCGCCGGAGAGAATGCGCGGTCAGATGATGGGGCTGTGGTTCTGCGCCAGCGCGTTGGGCAACCTGGCAGCCGGTCTGATCGGCGGTCACGTCAAGGCCGACCAACTGGATATGCTGCCGAATCTGTTCGCCCGCTGCTCAGTCGCGTTGCTGATCTGCGCCGCCGTGCTTATCGTGCTGATCGTGCCGATTCGCCGCATGCTGGAAAATACCCAGTCCAAGAGCGCGCAAAAACCGGCGACCAACGCCTGACGGATAGCCCGTTTTATCTCGCAAACCGGCGCTCGATGCGCCGGTTTTTTTATGCCTGCCAGGCCTGATGTTGCAATACCACCCGGTAGCCATCAGGATCTTCAAAGGTTTGCCCCGCCCGATCCCAATAGGGATTATAGGCGGCGACCGATAAGAATCCCGCCGCCCGCATCCGCTCACACGCGGCCCGCCATTCGTTCTCATCCGGCAGATAAAATACCAGCAGATGATCCTGCGTCGGCGCCTGCCCGACCCGTACCCCGCGATGCTGCGTGAACTCCAGATGGTAGGCATGCTGCGGATGCCCGATCATCATGCCGTCGAACCCCTGATGATCGACAAACTCGCCCAGCTTTTCGAACCCCAGCCCGCGGCAATACAGCGTAGCAATCTCTTGCAACCGATCGGTCGGGCGCGCGATGCGCAACACCGCTTTGGCTATCGACATGTCCTCCTCCTCCTCATGATAACGTCATACAGCGCCATGCCCGCCAGCATTGCCAGCAGGAACGGCCATACCCGGCTTATCTCCGCCCCGGCCAACACCCAGGCTGGGCCGGGGCAAATACCCGCGATGCCCCAGCCGATGCCGAACAGCGCGCTGCCCGCCAGCAAACGACGATCCAGACGCCCGGCGGCCGGGATCTGCAGCGTTTCCCCCAACAGGCTACGCTCTCGTCGCCTCGCCCACAGGAAGGCCGGCGCCGCCACCGCGATCGCACCAGCCATCACCAACGCCAGCGAGGGATCCCACGCGCCGGTAACGTCGAGAAACGCCAACACTTTGGCCGGATTGGCCATGCCGGCGACGATCAGCCCCAGACCGAAAATGACGCCGCTCAGCAGCGCCAACAGCGTTTTAAGCATTCTCAACCTCCCGCCAGGTGGCGCATCAACCACACGGTCATAAAGCCCAGCAGCATAAACACCGCCGTGGCGGCCAGCGAACGCGGCGCCAACCGTGCGACGCCGCACACGCCGTGCCCGCTGGTGCAACCGCTGCCCAATCGAGTGCCCAATCCCACCAACAGCCCTGCGGCCGCCAGCCCACCGTTGCCGACCGCGATCTCACCGGACGGCAAAGCCGCAGCGGCAGCATACAGCCAGGGAGAGAGCAGCAACCCGCCAATAAATGCGGCGCGCCAGCCCCGCTCCTGGCCACCGGCACTCAATACACCGCCGGTAATGCCGCTGATGCCGGCAATCCGGCCGTTGAACAGCAGCAGCAGCGCCACCGCGCCGCCGATAATGGCCCCGCCCGCCAGCGCGGAATAAGGCGTGAAGTGTTGCCAGTCAATGGTCATCGCGGTTCTCCGGTTGTGGGCAATAAAGCTGATACAGGGTATGGAGCAGCGCCAGCGCTTTGGCATCGGCCACCGCATAGTAAATCTGCTTGCCGGCGCGCCGGGTGGACACCAACCCTTCCTCCCGCAGCACGCCAAGCTGCTGGGACAGCGTCGGCTGGCGGATATCCAGCGCCTGCGCCAGTTCGCTCACCGCCATCTCGCCCTGACTGAGCCGGCACAGCAGCAGCAGCCGATCTTCGTTGCCCAGGGTGCGCAGCATCGCGCCGGCCTGCGCCGCCGCCTTACGCATCGCGTCAATATCCATTGCCCCTCCATCAATATACAAAATTATATAATATTATTTTATAAAGTATTGACACGCAAAGCCACAGGCTGGCGTGAAATAACGCCGCATGGCATGCTGTTTGGTCTTATCCTTTTGCCGCGCGGAGGGCGCCAGCGATGCTGTTTTTTCACGACGTTCTGCCGCCCGATCAGCCTGTCCGGCCGTTAGCCAGGGATTATCATCATGGCGACAGCGAGCCGGAGCACTACCATAACTGCGCGCAGCTGATCCACAGCCTGAGCGGCGTGGTGCAGGTCACTACCCGACTCGGCAGTTGGGTGGTGCCGCCCGGCCGCGGCGTCTGGGTACCGGCGAAAGTGGTGCACAGTCTGCGCATCACCGGCCAGGTAGCGGCCAGGACGTTGTTCATCGATCCGCTGGCGCGCGCCGATCTGCCGGCTCAGTGCCAGGTGGTGCAGGTGTCGCCGCTGCTGCGCGAGCTGATTATCAGCGCGATGGAGATTGCGCCCGGCTACCCCAGCGGCGGGCGCGACGAGCGCATCATGGAGTTGATTCTGGATGAATTACGGGTGCTGCCGAGCTTGCCGCTGCACCTGCCCGAGCCGCGCGAGGCCTCGCTGCTCGCCCTGTGCCGCCATATTCAGGCCACGCTGGCGCAGCCCTGGACGCTGGAACAGGCGGCCGAACGCCTCAATGTCAGCGGACGCACCCTGTCGCGGCGCTTCCAGCGAGAAACCGGGCTGCGTTTTGGCGATTGGGTGCGACGCGCCCGTTTGCTGGCGGCGCTGAACGCGCTGGCGACCGGACGCTCGGTGTTGGAAGTGGCGCTGGATCTCGGCTATGACAGCCCCAGCGCGTTCAGCGCCATGTTTCGCCGAGTGCTGGGGGTAGCGCCCAGCGACTATTTCAGCCGGGCCGCGCCGATGTTGACGCCAGATAGCGCCCGGCGACGTTGAACAACGCCTGCAGCGAAGCGCTGGCGGAGTCGACGTCGATGCCAACGCCGTAGCTCGCCTCACCGTGCGGCAAAACGCAGCGAATGTAAGCCACCGCTCGGCTGTCGCTCTGATGCCCCAGCGTATGCTCGTGGTAATCTTCGATAGCCAACGGCAAACCGAAGCGTTGGCGCAGCGCATCCACCGCGCTGGAAAGCAGGCCGTTGCCGGCCCCCTGCAGCTGCAGAGGCTCCCCCTGCCAGGCGACTCGCGCGTTGAAACTGTACGCTTCCACGCCGTGACTTTCCGTTTGATAGCTCAACAGTTGCAAGCGCGGCTGCTCCACCAGCCCGTAAGTGTCGCGGAATAAGCGCCACAGCCGCGCGACGCTCATTTCCTTACCGCTGCCGTCGGTCGCCCGCTGGACCACCTGGCTGAAATCAATCTGCAAACCGCGCGGCAGCGCCAGCCCATGGTTCTGCTCCAACAGCCAGGCGGCGCCGCTTTTGCCGGACTGGCTGTTAACCCGGATCACCGCCTCATAGCTGCAGCCGACATCGGCGGGATCGAGCGGCAGGTAAGGCACCTGCCACCAGCCATCTTGCCGCTGCCGTTGCGCGGCGAAGCCTTTCTTGATCGCATCCTGATGCGATCCGGAGAAGGCGGTAAACACCAATTCGCCGGCATAAGGATGGCGAGGATGCACCGGCAGCTGATTGCACTGTTCCACCACCTCCACCACCTGCTTCAAGCGACTGAAGTCCAGGCCCGGCGCCACGCCCTGGGTATAGAGATTCAATGCCAGCGTGACCAGATCAACGTTGCCGGTACGCTCGCCGTTGCCGAACAGGCAGCCTTCGACCCGATCGGCGCCGGCCAGCAGCGCCAGCTCGGCGCAGGCGACGCCGGTGCCGCGATCGTTATGCGGGTGCACGCCGATCGTCACATCGGCGCGACGGCTGAAGTGGCGACAGAACCATTCGATCTGATCGGCATACACGTTGGGCGTACTCACCTCCACCGTCGCCGGCAGGTTGATGATCATCGGCCGCTGTGCCCCCGGTTGCCAAACATCCGCCACCGCTTCGCAGATCTCCAGCGCGAACGCCAATTCGGTAAAGCAGAAGGTTTCCGGCGAATATTCGAAGCACCAGACGGTATCGGGCTGCGCCTCGCAATGCCGGCGAATGCGCCGCGCGCCGTTCACCGCCAGCGCCACGGTAGCCGCCTTATCCTGGCGGAACACGATGTCGCGAAACATCGGCGCCGTGGCGTTGTACAGATGCACGATAGCCCGCGGCGCCCCCTGCAGCGCCTCGAAGGTGCGGTCGATCAGATCGTCGCGCGACTGCGTCAGCACCTGAATGGTGACATCGTCCGGGATCAGCCGCTCGTCGATCAGGGCGCGCACAAAGTCGAAGTCCGTTTGCGACGCCGAAGGGAAAGCCACCTCAATCTCTTTGAAACCGCACTGCAACAGCAGCTGATAGAACTCGCGCTTGCGCGCGTTATCCATGGGCTCCGCCAGCGCCTGGTTGCCGTCGCGCAGATCGCTGGAACACCAGCGCGGTGCCTGTCGCAGGGTACGCGAAGGCCACTGGCGATCCGGTAACGTCACCGGCGGGAACGGTCGGTATTTGCTTGAAGGGTCGATTAACATGGGCTTCTCCTGATGCCTGAGTGAACGATACCGTCATTATTTCCCGCCACCGCGCCTGCTTCTCCCGCTTTGCGGACAACCGTCGTCGCAGAGCGGACAACAAAAAAATTTGCATCCTGCGCCAGTGAGACAACAATTAGTTTTGACGTTTTCCCCACCGCGCCGGCAGCACGCCGGACGCTTTACTCTCATTGTCAACGGAGGCGAACATGAGCCTGTATGCAACCCTGGAAGAAGCCATCGAGGCCGCACGCGAAGAGTTTCTCGACACCGCCGAAGGCGGCGGCGGTGACGAACCGCCGGTGCCGCAGCAGTTCAATCTGCAAAAGTACGTGATGCAGGATGGCGACACGATGTGGCAGGCGGAGTTCTTCGAAGAAGAAGGCGAGGCGGTGGAATGCCTGACGCTGCGCAGCGGTGCGGCGGCGCAGGCGATCTTCGACGGTGACTACGACGAGGTGGAAATCACCGCCGAGTGGATAGACGAAAACACCCTGTACGAATGGGAGGAAGGCGACTTCCAGCTCGAGCCGCCGTTGGATACCGAAGAAGGCCAGGCCGCCGCCGATGAGTGGGATGAACGTTAACCCGCACGACGCTTTGAACGCCAAGGAGGCAGCATGAACATTCGCCAGGCCCGCCCCACCGACTACCCCGCCATTTTGCAGCTGCAGGCGGAAAACGTGCCGGAAGCGCTCGATGAGCGCCAAAAACGGCAGGGATTTATCGTATCGCGCATGAATGAGGCGCAGCTGACGGCGATCAACCGCGGCATCGGCATATGGGTGGCGGAACAGGAAGGCCAACTGGCGGGGTTCGTTTGCCTGATGCCCGCCGACGCGCAGCCGCGGCCGCCGGTGGTGGATGCGATGCTGGCGACGCTCGCCACGCACTCATTCGCCGGACGGCCGCTGCGTGAGCAGCGGGTATTTCTCTACGGCCCGGTCTGCCTCAGCATGGCCTGGCGCGGCAAAGGCGTATTAAAGCGCCTCTACGCCGCAGTCAAAGCGCACACTCGCCATGATTACGACGTGGGCGCACTGTTTATCGACGACGACAATCCGCATTCGTTGGCCGCTCACGTGCAAGGGCTGGGGATGACGGCGCTGGCGCCTTTCCATTGCGGGCAGAAAGGCTATCAGCTGGTGGTGTTCGCCACCCGCTGAACGAAGTTACTCGTAGGGGCCATGCTGCGCATCGAACGGCAGCATAAAGGTGTCCACCACCATCGACAGCGGCACGTCTATCACCGTGACGTAGCGCCAGGGCGTATCGCGCAGATCCCACTGCACGCCGGGATAATACTGGTGACCGTGCCCGGCGCCGGGCACGGTGCGGCTGATGATGCTGCCGCAGCCGGTTAGGGCCATCACGCCGGCCGTCACGCAGGCCAGGCGAAAGTAGGAAGAGAGCTTCACGACATTGACTCTGAGAAAGGGGTTGTTTCGCGAGTGAACAACGCATCGGCCGCAGTCTATCACAGTTCCCTTTTTTCACCGGCACCGGCGCGCTCAGGCAAAAGGTAAAAAAAAACGGGGAACGCGCCGTGCGCATTCCCCGTCTAAGCGTTGCCGCTAAGCGATTAACGCCGGCCCGTTGGGTGCGCCAGCGGGTTGTGCGGCAACTGCTGGTAGTGTTCACGCCAGGCGGCGCCTTCCGGCAGCAGCCAGACGCGCTGGTGCAGACGAGCCAGCGTGACCGGATCGCTCAGCAGTTCCAGGCGCTTGCCCTTCACCAGCTTCTCCGGCCCCAGCTGCAGCGCTTCGTTCACCCGCTCCTCGCGATTGCGATCGAGCGTCGCGCGCAGGTGGTGACGCGCCGTCGCCAGCGCCGTCGCCAACGCGTTGAAGGACGGGTTGACCACCGCGTGCATAAAGCCGTTGGTCAACGCCCGGTTACGGTTGAGATGCAGGTACTCTTCCGTCGCCAGCAGCTCACGCGGCGGATTGTACTCTTCCGGGATCAGGAACAGCTTGGCGCGTTTGCTTTTCATGCCCAGCGTCGCGCGGCTCGACAGCACCGACACGAACGGCGACAGGATCAGCGAGAACACGATTGGCGACAGCCACCACAGGAAACGCAGATCCAGCCACGCCATGCCGCCGGCCCACACCAGGCCCAGCAACATCTGCGAGCCATGGCGGCGGAACGCTTCGCCCCACGGCGTGTCGTCGTCGTCACGCTGCGGCGAATTCCACACCACTTCCCAACCGAGGAAGGCACTCACCACGAACACGGTATGGAACAGCATGCGCACCGGCGCCAACAGCACCGAGAACAGCATTTCCATCAGCATCGAAATGAACAAACGGAACGCGCCGCCGTACTCTTTCGCGCCCTTGGCCCAGATCAGCACGATGCTGAGCAGCTTCGGCAGGAACAGCAGCACCAGCGTGGTGGAGAACAGCGCTATCGCCAGCTCGGGCCGCCACTGCGGCCAGACCGGGAACAGCTGCCGCGGCTGCAGGAAGTATTGCGGCTCCATCAGGGTATGCACCACCTGCAATGCGGTGGAGAGCGCCAGGAACATGAACCACAGCGGCGCCGACAGGTAGGACATCACGCCGGTGAGGAACACCGCACGGTGCACCGGGTGCATGCCCTTCACCAGGAACAGGCGGAAGTTCATCAGGTTGCCGTGGCACCAGCGACGGTCGCGTTTCAGCTCGTCCAGCAGGTTCGGCGGCAGCTCTTCGTAACTGCCCGGCAGATCGTAAGCGATCCACACGCCCCAGCCGGCGCGGCGCATCAGCGCCGCTTCAACGAAGTCGTGCGACAAGATAGAACCGGCGAAGGAGCCCTCGCCCGGCAGCGGCGCCAGCGCACAGTGCTCGATAAACGGCTTCACGCGGATGATGGCGTTATGGCCCCAGTAGTGCGACTCGCCCAGCTGCCAGAAATGCAGACCGGCGGTAAACAGCGGCCCGTAAACGCGGGTAGCGAACTGCTGCACGCGCGCGTACAGGGTATCCATGCCGGACGCCTTCGGCGCGGACTGGATGATGCCGGCGTTCGGGTTGGCTTCCATCAGGCGCACCAGCCCGGTGAGGCATTCGCCGCTCATCACGCTGTCGGCATCCAGGATAACCATGTAGCTGTACTCACCGCCCCAGCGACGGCAGAAGTCGTCGATGTTGCCGCTCTTGCGTTTGACGCGGCGGCGGCGGCGGCGATAGAAGATGCGGCCGTGGCCGTCGACATCGCGGCACAGCTCCATCCACGCCTTTTGCTCCGCCACGCAGATGTCCGGATCGTAGCTGTCGCTCAGCACGTAGATATCGAAGTGTTCAAGCTGACCGGTCGCGGCGACGGACTCATAGGTCGCGCGCAGGCCGGCGAACACGCGTTCGACGTCTTCGTTGCAGATCGGCATGATCAGCGCGGTGCGGTGCGCCGGGTTGATCGGCTCATCGCCCTTGATGGTGGAGGAAATGCTGTATTTGTCCTTGCCGATCAGCAGCTGCAGGAAGCCCATCAGCGCGGTCCAGAAACCGGCCGAGACCCAGCAGAACAGCACGGCGAACAGGATCAGAATGCCGGTTTGCAGCACATATGGCAGCAGCTGCAGCACCGACTGCATCAGATCCTGGTCCAGCATGGCGATAGGATCGATCAGCGCCCAGCCCTGGTAAGGCAAGATGGTTTTCATGTACCAGGTGGCGATGCCGGTTTGCACCAGCATCAGCACCAGCAGCACATAGCGGCGCATGGAGCCGACGGTACGCCAGCGGTTCTCGGCCTCGGCCTCCTCTTTGGTGGCGTGCCGATTGTGCGGCGACCGCCCCAGCAGAGAATCCCAGAAGCGCGCCACCGGGTTGGTGCGCCAGGCTTCCGGGAACATGGTGGTGCGTTTGATCGGCGGCGTCGCCTTCAGAATGGCGCGCCCTTCGGCGTCGGTATCGAAGTCGTCATCGCTGACCGCATCCGGCCAGGCGCTTTCGATGCGCGGTTTGACCGAGGCCAGCGCAACGTCATCCGCCGACAGGCTATTGACGTTGGCGTCGGCGGCGCCCATCTGCCGATGGAGCGCCTCCAGAGCCTGAGCGTCATCCGCCGTTTTAGGGGTAAGCGCCTCCGACCGCTCGGCGGTCAGAGGCAGCGCCGCAAGATAATCCTGGGCGGGTTGAGTAGGCTTATTCATTGGCAGGTAGCTGATAGCTCCAGGTTTCCGACAGTGTCTTATCGCCATTGACCAGCGCCGCGCGCATTTCTACCGGCTTCTTGTCGTCTTTCACTTTCAGACGCACCGTCAGGCGCCAGCCTTTGGTCACTGGGTTATAGCGGACGTTGTTTTCTACCATTTCACCGTTGTCGCCGATGCTGATCTGAGAAGCGACCGGCGTATTGGCGTCCAGCGCTTTCAGCACCGGGCCGACGAAATCGACCAGGAAGGCAACGCTGCCGTCAGGCTCGCGGATCAGGTTGGACTGCTTCACGTCACCGGTCGAACGCATGGTCCGCGCCACATAGGCGATGTCTTGCGAATGCAGTTTGTCTTCATCGCGGGTGAAGTTCAGACGGTAGCTCAGCGTCAGCGGTTTTTTGGCTTCCGGCAAGGTATCCGGCGTCCAGAACGCGACGATGTTGTCGTTGGTTTCATCCGCCGTTGGGATCTCCACCAGCTCGACCTTGCCTTTGCCCCAGTCGCCCTTCGGTTCGATCCAGGCGCTCGGGCGCAGATCGTAACGATCGTCCAGATCTTCGTACTCTTTGAAGTTGCGACCGCGCTGCAGCAGACCGAAGCCTTTCGGATTCTCAACGGTATAGGTGCTGACGGACAGGTGTTTAGGATTGTTCAGCGGACGCCAGATCCACTCGCCGTTGCCGGCATGGATAGACAGACCGTTGGAATCGTGCAGCGCCGGGCGGTAGTTCAGCGTCGGCGACGGCTGGTTCGGCCCGAACAGGAACATGCTGGTCAGCGGCGCCAGGCCCAATTTGCCCACCTTATCGCGCAGGAACACTTTGGACTCGACGTCCACGGTGGTGTCACGGCCCGGGATCACCGTGAAACGGTAAGCGCCGGTGGCGCGCGGGGAATCCAGCAGCGCGTAGATCACCAGGTGTTTGTCGCCCTGCTTCGGACGCTCAACCCAGAATTCGCGGAAACGCGGGAACTCTTCGCCGGAAGGCAAAGCGGTATCGATAGCCAGGCCACGAGCGGAAAGCCCGTAAACCTGCCCTTTACCCACCACGCGGAAATAGCTCGCGCCCAGCAGGCTCATAATCTCATCGTTTTTGTCGGCGCTGTTGATCGGGTAGAGCACCTTGAAGCCGGCAAAGCCGAGGTTCTTCACTGATTCAGGATCGTGTTTGACCGAGCCGAAGTTGAAGTAATCCGGGCTGTACTTGATCTGTTTTACGCTGGTAGAGGTGACTTCGTTGATTTTCACCGGCGTATCGAAATACATCCCCTGATGATAAAACTCAAGCTTGAAAGGGGTTTTCAGCTTGCTCCAATAGGCTTTATCGTGATTGAACTGAATCTGCTGATAGTCTGCGAACTTCATCTCGCGGAACTGAGAAGGAAGGTTGCTCTTCGGGGCTTCGAAACCTTTCGCAGCCAGATCCTGCGCCTGCTTGGCCACATCATCAATAGAAAAGGCCCATGCCGGCGAACTGAACAGCGTGAACAATACGGTAGCACCTAACCAACGAACGCTCGCGGCGCGTGGTTGTCCGGATAATATATTAACTAGCACATCCCCCCCTATTCGTGTGCTCAAATCATTTAAATCCATATTAATGGATTACTCAGCTTTCCGACAACATGATAAATGGATGGTTCATGTTTACGGCTCATTGTTTAAGCAGCTGATGGAGCATCAGCGTAGCAAGCCGCGCAACAAGACGCTATGGAAAAATGCGAGGGGCTATAGTAGGGTTCCGGATAACAATTTAACGTTTGACGACTTATTAAGCGTGTTAATGAGCACCCGATTAAATCACCAGCGGTAATCTATGACTAAAGGCAGCAAACAGCGCGAGTTTTTCCTCGATTCGATCCGAGCCTATTTGATGCTGCTCGGCATTCCGTTTCACCTTTCCCTGATTTATTCCAGCCACGCCTGGGCGGTGAACAGCGCGTCGCCCTCCTTCTCACTCACGGTGCTGAACGACTTCATCCACGCCTTCCGCATGCAGGTGTTCTTCGTGATTTCCGGCTACTTCTCCTACATGCTCTACGAGCGTTACGAGCGCCATCAGTGGCTGAAGGTCAGGCTGGAGCGAGTGGCGATCCCGCTGTTGAGCTCCATCCCGCTAATTACGGTGCCGCAATTTTTCATGCTGAAATATTTCACCGATAAATTAAACGGCTGGGACGAGTTTTCTCTCTATCAGAAAATAAATGTAACAGTTTGGGAATTGGTGTCTCATCTGTGGTTCTTATTGACCCTGTCATTGTTAACCTTCGCCTGCTTTTATCTGTTCCGCAAAATCAAGCGTCAAACCCGCGAGCCTATTCCAGCGTTAATCAACAGAATGCGTGGATTAGGAAACATCTCACTGTGTTTCTTTATTTATGCGGTATGCTATTCGGCCGCGCACCGTATTATTTTAATTTTCGCGCCACAGCTATTATCCAATGGCCTGTTCAATTTCGTGGTGATGGAGACGATGTTCTACCTGCCGTTCTTCATCCTCGGCGCCTATGCGTTTAAGTATGTGTGGCTTAAAGAGATTTTTCTGCGCCGTTCGCCGCTGGCGCTGCTCGGTTCGCTGCTGCTGTTTATCGCATATATGCTGAACCAGAAACTGTTGGCGCACAGCAGCTATATGTTCGAGCTGGAAGTGGTGATCAAAACCCTAATGGGGATCCTGATGACCAATGTGGTGTTCTCTTTCGGGCATAACCTGCTGAATTATCACTCGCCGCGCATCACCTATCTGGTCAACGCCTCGCTGTTTATATATCTGGTGCACCATCCGTTGACCCTGATATATGGCGCTTTCGTGACGCCTTATATCGGCAACAACCTGTTGGGGTTCTTGCTGGGCCTGCTGTTTGTGTTCTCGCTGGCCTTCGCTTTATATGAGCTGCACAAACGCATCCCGGTGCTGCGCTTCCTGTTCTCCGGCAAGCCGCAATAAGGCCTTACGCCATTTCTGGGTGATGAATTATCGCCCAGAAATTAACCGCATCAATGTTATGATCCCTTCCATTACCGCTGCGGCATCGGCAGCACCCTGAGCATTTTCCTAATATTAATCCTAATCCCTGGGACGCATTGCAAAACGGCAACTGCCTGTTACGCTCACTATTGATACTTATAAATTAGTTGCGTTACTTTCTGGGCAAGGTACACATATGAGAGAAGCATGGGTCGATTATGCAAAAGGGATCGGCATCATTCTCGTGGTTTTCGGCCACGTCAACCGCGGTCTATACAGCGCAGGCATTCAACTTCCCGGCTCGTTCTATCAACTGACAGACAGCGTTATCTACAGCTTCCATATGCCGCTGTTTTTCTTCCTTTCAGGTTTGTTTTTTACGCAGTCGCTGGAGAGAAAGGGCAAAACTCGCTTCGTCATCAGCAAGATCGATACCATCGTCTACCCCTACGTGATCTGGTCGCTGCTGCAAGGCTTGGTGGAGGTCTTATTGTCACGTTACACCAATAATCCTTCGAGCCTCGGCGATGTCCTGGCGCTGTTTACGCATCCTCGCGCGCAGTTTTGGTTCTTGTATGCCTTGTTTATGGTCTTTGTGTTAGCAACTTTACTGTATAGCAAAGATGCATACCGTTATCTTCTGCCGGTGTTGATCGTCATCAGCATGGGGCTGTATCTCTACCAAGATAACCTCACCAAAGCCTTCCATTTCGATTACATCACCCGGTTCTTGATCTTCTTCCTGCTTGGCGCTTTGGCCGTTCGTTACGCTTCTCACATCGCCAATCTGGGCTTTGGCTCGCTGTTGGCTTCCCTGTTCGCGTTTATCGCGCTGCAATGGGGATTCCACGGCTATTCCGGCTTGCTGTATACCGATGCAGGAAGTTTATCCCTGATACTGGCGGTTGAAGCCATCTTCTTCATCGTCACCCTATCGGTTATGTTGGCTAAAACGAAGCTTTCCTGGCTGCGCCGACTCGGTGAATTGAGCATGGTGATCTATCTGATGCATATCCTCGCCACCAGCGGTTTACGCATCATACTGACCAAGTTTCTGCACGTCAGCAATTGGCCGGCGCATGCGATCCTCGGCACTCTGGTTGGCTTGATCGCGCCCATTATCGCTTATCTGCTGATACAGCGCCTGCATCTCAATTTTCTGTTGGAGCGTCCTCGCTTCAATAGCCATCTGCAAAAAGAAAAAATCTCCTGAGGGCGGTTTCGCCGCCCCTGCCCGCTGTTCCTGACACTATACTTGATGGCGCAACCTGCCGGTTGCGTCTTCTTCCCCATGTCACACAGAGCACACATTGTTCAGCTTGACGTCGTCCGTTAAGGCAAAGTGATACGGCGGCATAGATAACCTGGCCGTTATAACTGTAATGCATAAGTAGAAATCCGGATCCCTGCCTTACGGTAGTGATTGGGCTCAACCCCCGAAGGGCTGCGCGATCGCTTGATTGATTCGATGGCGTTACCTGTCTCTCCCTTCCGTCACGACAGAGAGGATTTTGAATGACCGATAAAAACACCCAGGCTCAGGAAGCCGTAGCGGAAAACGCCACCCTGCTGAAGATCCTCAGCAGGTTGCTGTCCGCGCTGGATGCTTCGATCAGCGGTAAAGAACGCAGCGTTTTGGTCGCTGAGCTCTCCAACTTCAATCTCGACGGCATTTCCGAAGCGGAACGCAAACTGGCCACCGAGCTGATCAAACGGTCGCTGGAATCGCTCGACCATTAACCCTACCGCGCCTGCAAACCATTAAGCCTGCCTGCGCGGGTTTAATGGTTTTTCCCGCCGTGCAAACCCGACATTGTTGCCAAAACCAAAATACAGCAGCCTGATAATGTTGGATAAAAGGCAGAACTTCACCCCTTCCCCTCACTTTCTTAGTTTAATCGCACCAAAGGGTAATAATTGATCGATTGTTTTCGCAATCAGCCTTGGCGTTTTACCCACTAAACACGTTATCATCGAAATACGCGCAGTGCCCCCTATCCCCCAGCCTCAGGAGAACGATATTTTGGATGCCAGCACCATTAACAGCTTGTTCGTCATCGGTGCCGTGCTGGTGGGGGCAAGCATTCTGCTCAGCTCATTTTCTTCCCGGCTCGGCATTCCGATCCTGGTGATCTTCCTCGCGATCGGCATGCTGGCCGGCGTTGACGGCCCCGGTGGCATCGTCTTCAGCAATTATCCGGTCGCTTATCTGGTCAGCAACCTCGCGTTGGCGGTGATCCTGCTCGACGGCGGCATGCGCACCCGGGTCAGCTCGTTCCGCGTGGCGCTGTGGCCGGCACTGTCTCTCGCCACTGTCGGCGTGGTGATCACCGCCGGCCTGACCGGCATGGCCGCCGCCTGGCTGTTCAATCTCGATCTGCTGCAGGGGTTGCTGATCGGCGCCATCATCGGTTCTACCGACGCCGCCGCGGTATTCTCGCTGCTGGGCGGCAAAGGGCTGAACGAACGCGTCAGCGCCACGCTGGAGATCGAGTCCGGTAGCAACGATCCTATGGCGGTATTTCTCACCATCACGCTGATTGCGATGATCGCCGCCGGGGAAACCGCGCTGAGCTGGACCTTCCCGCTGCATCTGATGCAGCAGTTCGGCATGGGCATCGTCTTCGGTCTCGGCGGCGGCTGGCTGCTGCTGACGCTGATTAACCACATCAAGCTGGCGGACGGCCTCTACCCACTGCTGGCGGTAAGCGGCGGCATTCTTATTTTCGCGCTGACCACCGCGCTGGACGGCAGCGGCATTCTGGCGGTGTACCTGTGCGGCCTGCTGCTGGGCAACCGTCCAATTCGCAACCGTCACGGCATCGTGCAAACCTTCGATGGCCTGGCATGGCTCAGCCAGATCGGCATGTTCCTGGTGCTCGGCCTGCTGCTCAACCCGCATGAGCTGCTGCCGATCGCCATCCCTGCCCTGCTGCTGTCGCTGTGGATGATCCTGTTCGCACGCCCGCTGTCGGTGTTTATCGGCCTGCTGCCGTTCCGCAGCTTTACCCTGCGCGAACGCGGCTTTATTTCCTGGGTTGGCCTGCGCGGCGCGGTACCGGTGATCCTGGCGGTGTTCCCGATGATGGCCGGGCTGCCCAACGCCCAGCTGTTCTTTAACGTGGCGTTCTTCGTGGTGCTGGTCTCCCTGCTGCTGCAAGGCACCACGCTGTCGTTCGCCGCCAAAAAGGCCAAGGTGATCGTGCCGCCGGCGCTGACGCCGATCTCCCGCGTTGGGCTGGACGTGCACCCGGAAAACCAGTGGGAACAGTTTGTGTATCAGCTTTCGGCGGAAAACTGGTGCGTCGGTGCCGCGCTGCGCGAGCTGAAAATGCCGCCCAATACCCGCATCGCCGCCCTGTTCCGCGGCAAAGAGCTGCTGCACCCTAGCGGCAGTACCCGGCTGCGCGAGAACGATATCCTGTGCGTTATCGGCCATGAGCACGATCTGCCGATCCTCGGCAAACTGTTTAGCCAAGCGCCGGCCGTGACGCTCGACGAACGCTTCTTCGGCGACTTTATCCTGCAATCCGACGCCCGTTTAAGCGACATCTCGCAGGTTTATGGCCTCAATCTGCAAGACGATGTCGACGAGCAACAGACGCTGGGGCAGTTCGTCATTCAGCTGATCGGCGGTGAACCGGTGATCGGCGACCAGGTGGAATGGGACGGCCTGACCTGGACCATTGCCGAAATGGAGGGCAATCAGGTCAGCAAGATAGGCGTCAGGATCGTGACCGACTAACGCGGCCGCGTTATCAGATGAGGGAACTTCTGGCCTTAAGAACGTTCTTAATCACTATCATGATGCATGAAGTACGGCGTCGCTGAATTATATCCGTTTGATATAAAAACAATTTAACAGCGGCACCAACGGGGATTAGGGATGTGAACGGCAAGACTCGATTTCTTTCGGTGATGATGATTATGGCGCTGGGCGTAGCGGCGCTCGATCTCAGCATCGCCGGTTTGGTCCATAGACTTTTAATTGGATAATTTCAACGTGACGCAGCGGGAACAAGAAAAAGACATTCTGGGGAAAATACTGGTGACGGTGTCCGCGCTTTGCCTGATTCTGGTGGCGGCGTTCCTCATCTGGGGATTCATGCTGGACTGATACCGAGGACGCTCAGAGATAAAAAAAACCGCCGCGGCGGTTTTTTTATGGGTCAGGCGATCAGATCTTGCAACCTTCGCAGTCCGCTTCGTCTTCGAGGAATTCAGGGACCTCTTTTACCTTCTGCGCCGCTTTTTCTTCGGCTTTCGCCAGTTCGGCATCGATATCAAAATCGAAAATATCATCACTCATCGCTTGGTCCTCATTCTGCTTCGCGTTCAAACGCTGAGTATAATCGACAAGCCGCCGGCCGGAAACCTTTCAGTTTGCCGCCGCCAGCTGCGATGGCTCATCCTGCGGCTTTTTTCCGTAGGCCATGTCGTACACGTCGTAGAAGTCGATTTCGCCCTTGTTGCCGATGATCACCCGCATCTTCTGTTTCAACGCGGCGCCGATGGACGGCTCATCCAGCAACTGCTGCACCGCATAAGGCGACAGCGCGCGGGTGAAGTACCACTCACCGTTATAGCACACCCGCAGGTCCAGCACCCCGATGTCCTCGAAGCGGTAGACCGGCCGGATCTCTATCAGCAGCATGGCGAACATGAACAGCACAAAGGCGGTGAAGCCGAGGAAGGCATACATCCCCATGTACGGCACCTGATACATCACGGCGATCACCGCGAAGTAACCGGCGAACATGGCAAGGCACAAATAGCGGTGAGTGCGGGCGAATTCGCTGTTGAAGCGCGGCTTGCCGTCGCGCCCTTCGCGCCGATTGATCTGTTCAATCTCTTTAACCAAGATGCTTTTAATCGCGTCCATCGTTACAACCTTATGCTGGAAACAGCATTGCCATCAAATCTCACCGCTAAAAGTAACACAAGTACAGTTTTGCCGGGTAGATCAGTTAACCAACTTAATGGCGGCAACTGTTATAGTTCGGATTCAGCGCGGTTGAGCGGCTTTGCCTTGCGCAAACATGAACATGCGCTGGGCTACGTCGTCGGCCTGTTTGATTTTCTGCTTTTGCGGTTCGTTGCTGCGTTGAATGGCGCGGGCGTAGGCGATTTCATGGGCCTGATCGATCATCGCGATGATGCGATCCCGTTCAGTCTTCTCCATATTGCCCAACATGGTGGTGATAATCGCCTGGTAAGCGTTGGACGCGGCGGTCAGCGCCTTCTCTCTCGCCTCGAGGGCGGCGACGCGTTGCAAGAGTTCCTGCAGTTGCTCGGAGTGGGACATATCGACCTCCTGTTGCCGGGCAGCAAACCTGCCTGATTACAGTTTAGCAAAGGATCGAGAGAGAAAGAGGAAGGAAAGCCAGCGGTTACGGTAAAGCACACCCGAAAATCCCAACGAGGAGCCGATAGTGCAAATCAACCCGGGTGCGCTTTACGGTAAGCGCGATGAGATGAAGTGAAAGAAAGCTGGCGCGCTATGCAGGACTCGAACCCGCGTCTATCAATTTTCAAGCCAAAACAAGCCATTATAAAACCAATCACTCTGCCAACTGAGTTAATAGCGCGTTCCTTCGCTTCGGGGCGTTATTATCCATAACAACATTATGGACTCAAGCTTTTTTAGCATAATGCCCTGATTTTACGGATAAGTCTTAGGTTATCGCCAGCGTTATGGCCTTACGGCAGCTCAATAATCGGGTAATCGCCGGCGATAAGCGGCTTGCACAAAATCTTGTAGCCATCGCTGTCGAAATGGCTGGCCGCGCTCTGTAGCCGCTCCGCCTGCGCCAGATTGCCGACCGAGCCCAGATAAAACCAATTGTGAATCACATGGTACTGACGCAGCGTCTCGCCCTGCTCCTCCAGCGCCACGCGCCCGGCGAACGGCCAACAGGCGATGCGCAGCTGCTCAAGCGCCGCGCTGAGCCGCAGCGCATGCTCCTGCGCCGACTCCACGCCACAGCAGGCGCCCGCGCACTTGCGCAGGCTGTAGCGGAAACAGGCTCGCCCCGCCGGCAGCTTGTCGATCCCCAGCTTGCCGTAACATAAACGATGCTCGTCGGCGATGGCGCGCAGCTTTTCCAGCGCGGCGTGGCGATTGGCAAACAGCCCGTAGAGATGGGGCGTGACGGCGAAGTCGATCTCTTTGGCGTGAGCAATCGTCACCGCATCAGCCTGCAAGCGCAGCGCGCACAGCTGTTTCGAGCGCCGCAGACGTTTGTTGAACAGCGGCTGTTGTTGTTTGATCAACTGCGCCTCCAGCAGCAATGCGCCCAACTCGCCGGCGGTCTCGATAAAGCTGATGCGTCGGGTTTGGCGCAGCATTTTAGCCTCGTCCTGCGCGCGGAAGTGCGCCATCACCCGGCTGCGTATATTGACGCTTTTACCGATGTAAAGCGGCAGGCTCTCGCTTTGACCGTGAAACACATACACGCCCGGCCCTTTAGGCAACGGCGCCAGGCAGGCGCGCAGGTGCTCCGGGTATTGATAAATGTCGAGTTCTGGCTCGAGGCGGTTTGGCATCATGGCGGTGGCATTATCCTGCTGATGAATGAATACTGGTTTTTTACCCAGTATAACGCCCAACGCAGCCGGTTGCACACCCGGCGGATAATAACTCACCGTGATCTTTAACGGGAAAGCCTTTACTATCCCCTTTCCAGCGGGAAAGCGCCTCACGTTTAGCGCCAGTTCAAGCTGGCGCTGCCATGATGGCAGACTGGAACCGCCGCTTTTATCGTTATGGAAAACCTGGGTATGTCATCACTGAAACTCCCCTCCCGCCGTCTGGCGTTGATCGCCGCCATCGTTTTCATCGCCGTCGCCGTCGCGCTGGCCATCTTTTGGCAACGCCCGCCGCAGCAGGATTACGTTACCGCGCCGGCCCGCCTGGGCGATATCGAAAACGCCGTGCTGGCCACCGGGCGGCTGGATGCCATCGAACGCGTCAACGTCGGCGCCCGCGTCTCCGGCGAAGTCAAATCGCTGAAGGTCAAGCTGGGCGATCGCGTCACCAAAGGGCAACCGATCGCCGACATCGACGATCTGCAACAGCGCAACGATCTGCGCAACGCCGAAGCGGCGCTGAACGTAGTCAAAGCCAATATGTTAGCCAAACAGGCCTTGCTGAAACAGGCGGAGTCGCGTTTCAAACGCCAGCGCCGCATGCTGAACGACGAAGCCAGTTCTCGGGAAGACTTCGAGACCGCCGAAGCCTCGCTCGCCACCACTCGCGCCGATCTGCAGGCGCTCAATGCGCAGTTGGTGCAATCGCAGATCGAAGTCGAGAAGAAAAAAATCGATCTGGGCTATACCCGCGTGGTTGCGCCGATGGACGGCATTGTTATCGCCGTGGTCACGCAGCAGGGACAAACGGTCAACTCCAGCCAAAGTGCGCCGACCATCGTCAAGCTGGCGCGGCTGGATATGATGACCATTAAGGCGCAGATCTCCGAAGCCGACATCACCCGCATTTCGCCGGGACAAAAGGCTTACTTCACTATTTTCTCCGATCCGGATAAGCGCTACGACGCCACGCTGCGCACCATCGAGCTGGCACCGGAATCGGTGATGAAAGACGACTCGCTCGCCGGCACCAGCTCCGCTTCCGGCTCCGGCACCTCGAACGCCTCGGTCTATTACAACGCGCTGCTGGACGTGCCAAACCCGGAAAACCGCCTGCGCATCGCCATGACCGCGCAGGTGTCCTTGCTGCTCGGCGACGCGAAGAACACCCTGCTGGTGCCGATCCAGGCGGTGCATAAAATCGATGGCAAAGAGCAGCAGGTGCAGGTGCTGACCCAGGACCAGCGGTTGGAAACGCGCAAAGTGACCACCGGCATCACCAACAATGTCGACATTCAGATCCTCAGCGGCCTGAAAGCCGGTGAAACCGTGGTGCTGTCGCAGCCCGCCGCCAAATCGGCTGAGGATGGCATCTTCCTGTGAACGCGATCATCGAACTAAAAGGCATCAGCCGAACGTACACCAACGGCGGTCAAGCGTTAACGGTGTTGAAAGATATCGATCTGACCATCGCCGCCGGCGAGCTGGTGGCGATCATCGGCGCCTCCGGCTCCGGCAAATCGACGCTGATGAACATCATGGGCTGCCTCGACGTGCCGGATCGCGGCGATTACTACATCAGCGGCCAAAACGCCGCCCACCTGTCGCCGGACGAATTGGCCCGCCTGCGCCGCGAACATATCGGTTTTATCTTCCAGCGCTATCACCTGATGCCCGATCTCAGCGCGCTGGGCAACGTCGAAATCCCGGCCATCTACGCCAACGCCCGGCGCGATCAGCGTCGGCAGCGGGCGGCGCAATTGCTGGCGCGGTTGGGGCTTGAGGGACGCGAAGACCACAAGCCCGGCCAGCTTTCCGGCGGCCAACAGCAGCGCGTCAGCATCGCCCGCTCCCTGATCAACGGCGGTGAGATCATCCTGGCGGACGAACCGACCGGCGCGCTGGACACCCAATCCGGCCAGGAAGTGCTGGCGATCCTGAGCGAACTGAATCAGCGCGGCCACACCGTGGTGATCGTCACCCACGATATGAAAGTGGCGCAACATGCGCAGCGCGTCATCGAACTGCAAGACGGCAAGATCATCGCTGACAGCGGCCGCAAGTCGGCGTCCGGCTCATCGTTGCCGCCGCCGCACCGCAGCCGGCAAAGCGGCTGGCAACGCCTGATTGACCGCACCCGCGAATCGCTGCACATGGCGCTGAAAGCGATGAACGCTCATCGTCTGCGCACCGCGCTGACCATGACCGGCATCATCTTCGGCATCGCCGCCGTGGTCACGGTAGTGGCGCTGGGCGAAGGCGCCAAACAGCGCACGCTGGAAAACCTCAAAGATCTCGGCACTAACGTGGTAAGCATCTATCCGGGCCGCGATTTCTTCGACGACGCCATCGACAGCATCCGCACCCTGGTGCCGGCCGATGCCGACGCGCTGGCGCAGCAAAGCTTCGTCGACAGCGTCAGCCCGGAAGTAGACGCTTCCGACAGCATCCGTTTTCGCAGCAAATCCGCCACCGCCTCGATCACCGGCGTCGGGCGCGACTATTTCCGCGTTAACGGCGTCGAGCTGTTACAAGGCGTGACTTTCCGCGACGATCGTAATGCGCTGCAGGAAGTGATCATCGACGACAATGCGCGCCAGGCGCTGTTCGGCGATTTCGGCGTCGAGCCGCTCGGCCAGATCGTGTTTCTCGGCTCGGTGCCGGCCCGAGTGATCGGTGTGGCGAAAAGCAATCGCAACTACGCGCCCAATCGCATTACTGTTTGGATGCCCTACAGCACGGTGATGTATCGCATGGTAGGCAAACCGACGCTCAGCGGCATCACCGTTCGGCTAAAGGACAATGTCGCCAGCGAATCGGCGGTCACCGCTATCACACAGCTGTTGACCCAACGCCATGGCGTAAAAGATTTCCGTTTGTACAACTTCGATAAAATCCGAAAGTCCATCGAACGCACGTCAATGACTTTCAGCCTGCTGATCCTGATGGTGGCGTCCATCGCGCTGGTGATCGGCAGCCTGGGCGTGATGAACATCATGCTGGTCTCGGTGACCGAACGCACCCACGAAATCGGCGTGCGCATGGCGGTCGGCGCGCGGCGCAGCGACATCATGCAACAGTTCATGATAGAGGCGGTGCTGGTCTGTCTGATCGGCGGCGCTTTGGGCATCGCGCTGTCGTTCGCCGCCGGGTCGCTGTTCACCTCGCTGGCGGGCGGCATGTTCACCGCCATCTATTCCTGGCAAGCCGCCGCCACGGCATTTTTCTGTTCAACCTTAATCGGCATGATCTTCGGTTATCTCCCCGCCCGCAAAGCGGCAAGGATGGATCCGGTCGTTTCATTGGCCAGCGAGTAACCCATGAAAATTTTATCTCCCCTGGCGTTAAGCCTCGCCGCCCTGCTCACCGCCGGCTGCGGCAATGCCCTGAAAAGCGACTACCGGGCGCCGCAGGTCAACTATCCTGCGGGGTGGCAATACGCTGCCGACAACGCCGCGCCGACGCCGTTCGACTGGCGCGATTTCCACGATCCCGAGCTCGACCGTTGGCTGCAACAGGTGATGGCGAGCAATAACGATCTGGCCGCCGCCGTGCTGCGCGTTTACCGCGCACGGCTCGAGGCGGAACGCGTCGGCATCAGCACCGCGCCCGGCGTCAGCGCCTCATTAGGCAGCAGCATTAATCGCCCGCTGTCCGAGTCCTCCGCGTGGAATAAAACCAGCAACGCGTCGCTCACCACCAGCTATGAGGTCGATCTGTGGGGCAAGCTGGCGCGCCAACGCGACGCGGCCGAGTGGAGCAGCCAGGCTTCCGTGCAGGATCTGCAGGCGGCGCGCCTGAAGCTGTTGGCCGACGCCGCCACCAACTACTGGCGCATCGGTTTTCTCAATCAACAAATCAGCGTCAGCCAGGCGAGCATCGCCTATGCCAAAACGACGCTGCGGCTGGCCAACGCCCGTTATCAGGCCGGCAGCATCTCGGCGCTGGACGTAGTGAATGCGGAACAAAACTTGCTGACTCAGGAACGCAGCCTGGTGGCGTTACAACACGATCGTCAACAGGCGCTGAACGAACAGGCGGTGCTGCTGGGCGCGCCATCAGGCCAGGCCACCATCGCGCCCGCGCGCCTGCCGACGACGGCGATGCCGCAGATCAACACCGGCATTCCCGCCAGCGTCCTGAGCCGTCGCCCGGATCTCAGCGCTCAAGAGCTGCGGTTGCGCGCCGCCCTGGCCAACGTCGATGAAAAACGTCTGCAATACTATCCCGCGTTCAGCCTGACCGGTTCACTGGGCGCCAGCAGCAGCGCGCTGCTGGAATTCCTGCGCAACCCGACGGGCAGCCTCGGCGCCGGCCTGACGCTGCCGTTCCTGCAGTGGCGGCAAATGGGCGTGGAGATCAAGATCGCCCGCAACGACTATGAACAGCAAGTTCTGGCCTTCAAGCAGGCGCTGTACAAAGCGATGGGCGATGTGAACAACGCGCTGTCACTGCGCACGCAGCTGCTGGCGCAGGAGACGCAGTTGCGCGCCTCACTGGCGTTGGCGCGTAAATCGGAGCGGTTGAACGAGGTGCGTTATCGACAGGGCGCCGTCACCATTACCGACTGGCTGAACGCTCAGGAACAACGCCGTCAGGCGGAACTGGCGGTGGATGAAAACCGTTTCGCGCAGTACCAGAATCTGGCGAAAATCTATCTCGAATTCGGCGGTTCATCGGCGCCGTAATCTCAGCGGCCTGGCCACCCGGCCAGGCGCTTTTTTAGCGGCGAACACATCAATTTTTCCTGTTTTATCTCCCGTATTCTCTATACTGGAAACACCATCAATCAGCCGAAAAATCGTCATATCGCACAATTATCAGACCATTCTCGCACCAAATCGGTGCAAATACTTAAGTTAAACTGCTGGATTTGATCGCCGCAAGATATAACGTTAAGCTATAGATGCAAAATAATTAGTCACCTAAATGACATAACATCGGCATGAGCGACGCTATTTTGTGATCCACATCTCAACTTAAATGTGGATAATGAATCGTCTTGAACCGCGATTCGATTAGCCGATTTGATAACTCGAAAACAACAGTGAACGGAGATTACGCTTTCACGAACAACGAATAATTCATTAAGGGATGATTATATGAAGTTAAGAAAAAAACGACATAAACCGATGCACATTAACGACATCACCATCATCGATGACAGCAAACTCAAGAAGGCCATTACCGCCGCGGCCCTCGGCAACGCAATGGAGTGGTTCGACTTCGGCGTATACGGCTTTGTCGCCTATGCGCTTGGCCAGGTCTTCTTCCCCGGCGCCTCTCCCGGCGTACAAATGATCGCCGCGCTGGCGACCTTCTCCGTCCCCTTCCTGGTGCGTCCGCTCGGCGGTCTGTTCTTCGGCGCCATGGGCGACAAGTTCGGCCGTCAAAAAGTGCTCTCAGTCACCATTATCATCATGGCGGTCAGCACCTTCTGTATCGGCCTGATCCCGTCCTATGCGTCGATCGGCATCTGGGCGCCGATCCTGCTGCTGCTGGCCAAACTGGCGCAAGGCTTCTCCGTCGGCGGTGAATATTCCGGGGCGGCGATCTTCGTCGCCGAATACTCACCGGACCGCAAACGCGGCTTTATGGGCAGCTGGCTGGACTTCGGCTCCATCGCCGGCTTTGTGATGGGCGCAGGCGTAGTGGTGCTGATCTCCAGTATCGTCGGCGAAGCCAACTTCCTCGACTGGGGCTGGCGTATCCCGTTCTTCATCGCCGCGCCGCTGGGCCTGATCGGTCTCTACCTGCGCCATGCGCTGGAAGAAACCCCGGCGTTCCAGCAGCACGTGGACAAGATGGAGAAAGAGGATCGCAACGCCATCGAGAATCCGCCAAAGACCTCGTTCAAAGAGATCGCGGCCAAACACTGGAAAAGTTTGCTGGTGTGCGTGGGTATCGTGATTTCCACCAACGTGACCTATTACATGCTGCTGACTTACATGCCGAGCTACCTGTCGCATAACCTGCACTACTCGGAAGATCACGGCGTTCTGATCATCATCGCCATCATGATCGGCATGCTGTTCGTGCAGCCGGTGATCGGCCTGACCAGTGACCGCATCGGCCGTAAGCCGTTTATCATCGGCGGCAGCATCGGCCTGTTGGCCTTGGCGATCCCGTGCTTCATTCTGATCAACAGCAACGTCATCGGCCTGATTTTCGTCGGCCTGCTGGTGCTGGCGGTGCTGCTCAACTCCTTCACCGGGGTGATGGCCTCCATCCTGCCGGCGATGTTCCCGACGCACATTCGCTACAGCGCGCTGGCGATTTCGTTCAACATTTCGGTACTGATCGCCGGTGCGACGCCGACCGTTGCCGCCTGGCTGGTGGAAGCAACCGGCAACCTGTACATGCCGGCCTACTACCTGATGGTTGTTGCGGTGATCGGTCTTATCACCGGTCTGTACATGAAAGAAACCGCCAACAAGCCGCTACGCGGCGCGACGCCGGCCGCCTCTGACCGCTCCGAGGCAAAAGAGCTGCTGCAGGAAACCTACGACAACATCGAACAGAAAGTCGAGGACATCAACGCGCAGATCGCCGAACTGGAAAAGAAAAAACAGATCCTGATCGACCAGCACCCCAAACTGGACTGATCGGCGCTGAAAGACAAAAGCCACCCGCCCGGGTGGTTTTTTTTGCCTGGCGTGCACAGAGTGGTAACTTGACCCGGCGGATACCGAAGGAGAGATGAATGAATCAGTTTCAGGAGATGGCGACCTATATCGCCGTGGTCGAGGCCGCCAACATCAGCGCCGCCGCCCGCCGCTTGGGCACCACCAAGTCGGTGGTCAGCAAACGCATCCAGCAGTTGGAGACGCGCCTTGGGACTGTGCTGTTCGAACGCGGGAAAACGCTTGGGTTGACCGACGCCGGCCATCTGTTCTATCAGCGCGCCGTTCTCATATTAAGCGAAGTGAGCGATGCCGAAGAGTCGGTGCGAACACTGCACGGCCAACTGCAGGGCCCATTGCGGTTAACCGCGCCGATGGCGTTCAGCATCCGCTATCTGGCGCCGCTGTTATCCGCCTTTATGGAACAATACCCGAACCTCAATCTGGACGTGGAGTACAGCGATCGCCTGGCCAATCTGAATCAGGAAAATTTCGACGTCGCCATCCGTATCGGCGCCTTGGCGGATTCCGACCTGATCGCGCAGCGCATCTGCGTCAACCGTCACTTGATTTGCGCCAGCCCAGCCTATCTTGCGCGTCAAGGCACGCCGACGCACCCGCAACACCTGCAACAGCATCAGGGGTTGCTGTATATTCACCGCGAGCCGACCGGCATGCTGCAACTCCCCATCGAAGGCGAGATCCGATCGTTTCGTATCGGCAAACGCCTGCGCACCGATAATGCTTTTCACCTGCTGGCGGCGGCGAAAGCCGGTTTGGGCCTCGCCATCCTGCCCGCATTTATCGCCGCCGACGCGATACGCGCAGGGGAACTGCGCATTGTGCTGGCCGCCTATTCACCCGACGGCGGCGACATTTCCGCCGTCTATCGCCGTTCAAAACGGGCATCCCCCAAGATCAAGGCGCTGGTGGACTTTCTGAGTGAGCACATTGGCCCTACGCCCAGTTGGGAAACCGCGCTGTCCCCTTTCCTGACGTCAACCTGAAAGGTTCGCAGAACGCGAACAGCAGGTTCGAATTTCGCCCGCTTGTCGCTTTTATCTCCGGGTTTTAGTCTGCAGAACACACCTTCCGACCGCTCTGGAGACTACGCCATGAAAGACCTGTCACGCCGTCAGCTGATATCCCAAACGCTGGCCGTTTCAGCCGCCGCCACGCTCAGCGCTTGCGCATCGAGTTCCGCGTCGGCGGCGCAAACACAACCGGCCCAACGCGCCAGCGAGCCATCCACCTTCGACGTGATCATCGTCGGCGGCGGTTCCGCCGGCGCGGTGATGGCGGCTCGCCTCAGCGAAAACCCGGCGCGCCGGGTCCTGCTGATAGAGGCCGGGCACAGTTACGCGCCCTACGATTATCCGCGCCTCATCGCGAACAGCGACGTGCTCGGCGCCAATGGCGACCCGGAATTCGAATGGGGATACCGGACAGAACCCGGCTATGTCAGCCACGCGATCGGCGCCATCCGCGGTAAAGTCCTGGGCGGCAGTTCTGGCGTCAACGGCGCCGTGGCGATCCGCGCCCGCCCGGAAGATTTCAAACGCTGGGATCTGCCGGGATGGCGCTATCAGGATCTGCTGCCCTCCTTCAAAAAACTGGAGACTCGTCATGGCCTGCACGACCGCGCAATCCATGGCGATAGCGGTCCTTTCCCCGTCGTGCAACTCACATTGGATGACATCACGCCAATGCAACGCGCTTTCGTCGCCGCCACGCGCGCCAACGGCTATGACGCCATCGACGATTTTGACGGCCCTTCAGCGAATGGCGTCGGCCCCTACCCGATGAATATCGTCAACGGTGTGCGCGTTAACACCGGCATGGCCTATCTGGATGAGAAAACGCGCGCCAGAGACAATCTCACCCTGCGTGCCGATACGCTGGTCGACCGCGTGATATTTGACGGGCAGCGCGCGATCGGCGTTCGCCTGGCCAGTGGCGAAGAAATCCATGCCGCTGAAGTGATCCTGAGCGCCGGAACCTACGGCAGCGCCGCCGTTTTGATGCGATCCGGCATTGCGCCTGCGCAACAGTCGAAGCGTCTGGGGATCCCCGTCGTCGCCGATTTGCCCGTCGGTGAAAACCTGGTCGATCACCCTTTTTATTACAATGCCTACGCAGCCCGCCCCGACGTCATCGGCAGCCAATCGCCGGTTATCGGCGCCAAGCTGTGGACCCGCAGCAGCCGGGCGGAACCGGGGGAGCTCGATCTGCACATTACCGCGACGCATCTGTTCCCACATGACCAAAGCCCCACCGGCGTCGGTTTTGTCCTGGCGGTGGCGCTGACCCGGCCGAAATCCACCGGACGCATCTGGCTGGAAAGCCGCGATCCAATGGCAGCCCCTCACATTGACCTTAACTTCCTGGCGCAAGAGAGCGACCGTGTTCGCTTGCTGGAGGGGGTTAAACTGGCGCGAAAAATAGGGCAAACCGCCCCGCTGTCTACGCTTATCCACAGCGAGCTTGCGCCCGCCGCAGACAGCGACGAGGCCATTCTGGCCTCGATGACGGCGACGTTGGATACCTATCATCACCCGACCTCCTCCGCGCCAATGGGGAATGCCGGCAACCCGAAGGCGGTCGTTGACCTTCAGGGCCGCGTGCACGGCGTGCACGGGCTTCGGGTTGTCGACGCCTCAATTTTCCCCGACGTGCCCTCCGTCGCCACTAATGTGACGACGATCGCCACCGCCGAGCATATCGCCCGCCACTATGCCTGATCGTTTGGCGGCAAGATAGGCTGTTGAAACCCGGCCGGTCATCCTGATGGCCGGCCTTCGCCATTCCGCAGCGGCACAATCGAAATAACGGCGGCACATTTTATCCTGCCGGAAAACGGTGTTACCCTTGTGGCACCGTCACCTCTGCAAAACATTCTCATGGGCAAAATGGATCTTCCCGTCATCATCGGCATCCTGGTTATGCTAACCCTGTGGCTCGGCGCGCTCTTCAACATCGGCGATCTCAGCCTCACCATTTCGCGTCTGTTTCACTGGTTCGAAAGCCAGCGTGGATAACCTGGATTCGCGATAACGCAGGCGGCGAGCAAACATCGGCTATGATTGATAGACGTTACGTCATTTTCCGAGACTGTCGCTCGCGATAAAGAGGACCGCATCATGACCGACTATGTGTTCTACAATCAGATCCTGACCCGACTGGCCGCCAATCATCCCGGCACGCTGGATGAGAAAACTTACGAATTGTGGAAGCAGGACGCCACCAGCCCGCACGCCTTCGCGGATCCCTTCGCCTATCTCAAAACCAAGGGGCTGATACAGGCCTACGTGATGAGCGACATCGACGAGAACAACTATGATATCGATCCGCACCAAACGCGGATCACCGCCGCCGGTCTCGACTTCATCCGCAGCGGCGGGTTCAAATAAGACGCAAAAAACCGCCCAACGGCGGTTTTTTTACCCTAAAAAGCGTCCGGACCGTTTCAGGCGGGGAAAGGCCGATAAAAAATACGCAGCACTTCACTGTCGCCCTGGCGTAGAAAGCCGCCTTCCGGCTGCCAGCGCAGATCGCGCGCCAGATTGAGATTTTCCCAGCCGACCGCGCCTCCCACGCCGATGCAAAGATTTTTATTGCCTGCGGCAAATCCCGCGCCGGTGCCGATCATGGCATGCAGCAATCGGGGCGAGGCCGCGTCGCGCATGGAGAATATCCCGATAAAACATCCCTGTGGGGCGCGCAGCATATCCGCCATGGTGCGGATCTCGGTATCGTCAGGGCTGACGAAATGTTTGTACTGCTTATCGAACACCGTCAGCCACAGTTGCTTGTATTTCGCCTTACTGAGCGCGCCGGAACGGTGGGCGCACAGCACCACCGCATCCCAGCACATCTCCCCGCTGAGCGAAAGATACTCTTCCGTATTCTCCTGCGGCTTATCGGCATAATGCCGCGCAAATTCAGCGGCATTCAGATGCGGCGGCACGGCCTGTTTGGCGACGTCACTCTTGTAGCGCTTGAAATTCAACCAATGCATGGGAAGTCTCCTCTTCACCCGATAGATTAATAAATCCGCAGCCGTGAATAAGACGAGCCATCAAATCCAGCGCGTCGTCGGCAACGGCGGTGTCGTCGTCGTTCAGCCCCTGTTCCACCGACCGCTCAATGGCGCTCATCACCGACGTCGCGCTGGTTTCTTCCCCTTGCGCTACCACGTCCAATACCGCTCTGCCGATCGCCAGACAAAGCTCATGATCAAACTCAACCTCTTTATACGGCTGCATACTCACCCCGATAAATTTTTACCCAAGAATACTAGACCACAATGACGCATCGCGCCTGCAGCCGTATCGCGGCGGTCGGTGCAGCCGACAGAGAAATGCATCAGGCCCCGGATGGAAGAACCGGGGCCTGATAAATGGCAGGTTATTGTGGCGGCTGTTCGGTAGAGCGAATGATAAAGCAAGTGGCGGTTGCCGAAGCCAGCAATTTTCCTTCCGCCGTTTTGAGCGTGCCTTCCGCGAAAGCGACGTTTTTCGACGCATAGACCAGACGCCCCTCGGCGATCAGATCAATCTCCTTCGGCACCGGGCGCAACATTTTCACCTGCAGATCGACGGTGCCATAACCCGTCCCTGCGCCCAGCGTACTGTGCACCGCGCAACCGGTCACCGAGTCCAAAACCGTGGCGGCGAAGCCGCCATGAACGCCGCCCAGCGGGTTAAGGTGGCGTTCGTCGGCCCGCGCCACGATGCGGATATATCCCTCTTCAACCGCGGCCGGTTTCATGGGCACCGTTTCAGCGATCGAAGCCGGTGGAATTTTGCCGGCCATCGCTGCCTGTAATAACGCCAGCCCCGTCATTTTTGTCGGATCCATAACTCTCTCCTCTGGTGGTAAATCCGTCATATAGGAGAGGTCTGACCTCTTGACTTGCTTTTTCGTGCTGATGCCGCTTTCCGCCCGCTCTCTATGTTCTTTGAATGTGACCGACATCACTCTTTAAGGTTAATAACCACAATTTATTAATGCCTTTAGATTTAAAACAACTTTCTGCTGTAAACGCCGCCGGAAACTGAACGTAGTTAAGTTCAACATTATTAAGGCGTATCTATCATGGATTTCTTTCTGCAATTAGCGGTTATATTGGCATGCCTGCTGTATGGGGCGCGTAAAGGCGGCATTGCGCTGGGGTTGCTGGGCGGTATCGGTTTGATGATTCTGGTGTTCGGCTTTCACCTGCAGCCCGGCAAACCGCCGGTAGACGTGATGCTGGTGATCATCGCGGTGGTGGCGGCCTCCGCCACCCTGCAGGCCTCAGGCGGGTTGGACGTCATGCTCCAGATCGCCGAGCGGATGCTGCGGCGCAACCCGCGGTATGTCTCAATCATCGCGCCGTTCGTCACCTGCATTCTCACTATTCTGTGCGGCACCGGCCATGTGGTGTACACCATCTTGCCGATCATCTATGACGTGGCGATCAAAAATAACATCCGCCCGGAACGGCCGATGGCAGCCAGCTCGATCGGCGCGCAGATGGGCATTATCGCCAGCCCGGTCTCGGTGGCTGTCGTTTCACTGGTGGCGATGCTCAGCAGCTACACCTTCAATGGCCGCCATCTGGAATTCCTCGATCTGCTGTCGATCACCATTCCTTCCACCCTGTGCGGCATTCTGGCGATCGGTATCTTCAGTTGGTTCCGCGGCAAAGACCTGGACAAAGATCCCGAGTTTCAGAAATTCATCTCGGTGCCGGAGAACCATCGCTACGTCTATGGCGACGCCGCCACCCTGCTGGACCGGGTATTGCCACGCAGCAACTGGATCGCCATGTGGATTTTCCTCGCCACGATCGCCCTGGTGGCGGTGCTGGGGGCTTTTTCCGACCTGCGGCCCAGCTTCGGTGGCAAGCCACTTTCCATGGTCCTGGTGATCCAGATGTGCATGCTGATGGCCGGAGCGCTGATCGTCATCATTACCCGCACCAACCCGGCGTCTATCTCTAAAAACGAGGTGTTCCGTTCCGGCATGATTGCCATCGTGGCGGTGTATGGCGTCGCCTGGATGGCGGAAACCATGTTCGGCGCCCACCTGACGCAGATAGAAGCCACGCTGGGCGTGCTGGTGAAAGAGTACCCCTGGGCCTATGCGCTGATCCTGCTGCTGGTGTCGAAATTCGTCAATTCGCAGGCCGCCGCGCTGGCGGCGCTGGTGCCGGTGGCGCTGGCGATCGGCGTCAACCCGGCCTATATCGTCGCTTCGGCGCCGGCCTGCTACGGTTATTATATTTTACCGACCTACCCCAGCGATTTGGCGGCAATTCAGTTCGACCGCTCCGGCACCACCCGCATCGGCCGCTTCGTGATCAATCACAGCTTCATTCTACCGGGCCTGATCGGCGTCAGCGTCTCCTGCGTCTTCGGCTGGATCCTCGCCGCGGCGTTCGGTTTCTTATGATCTGTAGTGTGGAGCCCTGCGGGGCTCCCTGCAGGCAGGATGGCGGCATGACAAGAAAGGAAAAAAATGCAGGCGTAATGCGAATTTCAGGCACAAAAAAACCGCCTCTCGGCGGTCTACGACATTACTACTTATTGCTTTGATTATTCGGTATTTTCGTTCCCTGGTACCCGGGGCGGGACTTGAACCCGCACAGCCATAAGCCGAGGGATTTTAAATCCCTTGTGTCTACCGATTTCACCACCCGGGCTCGGGAAAGTTGGAGGCGCGTTCCGGAGTCGAACCGGACTGGACGGATTTGCAATCCGCTACATAACCGCTTTGTTAACGCGCCTTTATTCTGTTTTGCCTTTTCAGGCCAAAGCCGGTGAATCACCCACTTCGTTTTGTTCTTCGGGATTGCGATGATAAAATCGCTTATCCTAATCATCTGATTCTCAAGTAATTTATTTCGTTACTGCCGAATCGATGGACTGCATTATGGACTAAACCCCCCACCTTGGCAACCCCCCGAAATAGCAAAAAGTTCTCTAACGCTTTCAACTGCTTATTTTGTGGGCGCACTGTTCACAATGCCAACGAAAAGGCAAGCGCAATGTTGATATTATATGCATCGGCTCAGAAATTCATGGGCAAAACGGTTCTTTTTCTCGACAGGAATAGCTCTCCCCGGCTTTTCGCTTGCTTATGGCGAAGGGCTATCGTGCAAAACCTCATCGGTCGGGGCATCACGCAATCTTCGACGCCACCATAAAAACCCGGCGAACATTCCCGGTAAGACCGCGATCGCGCCAAAAATACGCTGATCGGCATTCAGCAAACCGGGAGCAATGGCGGACACCACCGCACACAACAGCAGAAACCACCGCAATTGGCGAATGCCTGAATGGGCGATACCGGCAATAGCCCCCGCCAAACATGCCGGCAAAAAACCGAGCGCATAAGAAAAAATGCCGATAAACCCGGCCATGCCCAGCAAGTCGCCGGCATCGAGAAGACTTATTCCCACCCACTCACCGCTGCCGAACGCCATCAGCAGAAACATGAGCACGCCCCCCAACGGCGGGGCGACCAGGCCGAAGAACAGCGCACATCCCGCCGCCGTTCTTATCAGATGCTTTAAAGCACCAGATTCCATACATCCTCCTATGCCCGGTTTCAAAAGACCGACCTACAGCTTCACTTTGCCGATAACCCAGCGATTTGACGAGGCGACAGCGATGCATGGCTGTGCCTGAGTGCTCTGATGGCGTCATACGCCGCATTATTTTCTTCTTGCATGGCGAACCGCCGGACGTATCAAATTATTGTTTCACCGTTTAACGGCTGCATCCAACAGTATGACAACGACAGGAAAGATACGTGAGAAGAGTCAATAATCGATATGGGAAGATGAAGAAAGGTTTCGCCGAATGGCGCAGAAGCAGAAAACGAAAAAGGGGCCGAAGCCCCTTTTCCTTACCTGCCGAATCACGGGGGATTCAACAGGCTAATATTTGGAGCGGGAAACGAGGCTCGAACTCGCGACCTCAACCTTGGCAAGGTTGCGCTCTACCAACTGAGCTATTCCCGCATTACCAGAACTGACTGATTTCTTTGCTATCTTTCGGCAATTCATCGTTGTCGTCTGATGCGATGCATTCTACTTACCTGACGTGATGAGTCAATAAAATTGTTGGCCCATCACGATCGTTTGCCGCTTTTTGCAGCGTATCGATCACGGTTCCAGCAAATCGTTACGCGCCGCGTTCAAATATTGGAACATCGACCAGAAAGTCAGCACCGCCGCAATATACAGTAAGCCGATCGCCACATATTCCACAGAGCGATCCGGGCGCCACAGCAAGCCCACCAGCGACATCATCTGCGCCATGGTCTTCACTTTGCCGATCCAGGACACCGCCACGCTGCTGCGTTTGCCAATTTCCGCCATCCACTCGCGCAGCGACGAAATGATGATTTCGCGGGCGATCATGGTGGCCGCCGGCAGCGTGATCCACCAGCTGTGGTAGTGCTCCGCCACCAGCACCAGCGCTACCGCCACCATCACTTTGTCCGCGACCGGATCCAAAAACGCCCCGAAGCGCGTCGTTTGTTTCCAGCGGCGCGCCAGGAAACCGTCAAACCAGTCGGTGACAGCGGCAAACACAAAGATAACGGCGCAAACCATCGGAGCCCAGCTGAACGGCAGGTAAAACGCCAGCACAAAGAATGGGATCAGAACTACGCGAAACAGGGTAAGCCAAGTCGGTATATTCAATTGCATAATGCTACGGTAACTATCTGGCTAAAGTGGAAATTAAGAGTATGTTGCTACATTGCCCTCAGTGTTTCAATGCATTGTAGATCTTTTCTGCCAATGCTTGTGAAATACCCGGCACTTTTGCAATTTCCTCCACGCTGGCGTTCAACAAAGGTTGCAGTCCGCCCATATACTTCAACAGCACCTGGCGCCGTTTCGGCCCTACGCCCTCAATCAGTTCCAGTGCGCTGGTATTTCTGACTTTCGCCCTTCTCTGCCGGTGACCGGTAATCGCATGATTATGTGAATCATCGCGGATGTGTTGGATCACATGCAGCGCCGGCGAATCCGGCGGCAACGAAATCCCTTCGCCTTCCGGCACGAAGAACAACGTTTCTAACCCGGCCTTGCGATCGGCGCCTTTGGCGATGCCGATCAGCAACGGTTTATTCTTGTCCCAGGTGACGTTCAGCGAGTTGAACACGTCGATCGCCATGCCGAGCTGCCCTTTGCCGCCGTCGATGAAAATGACATCCGGGATTTTTTTCTCTTCCAGCGCTTTGCCGTAACGGCGTTTCAGCACCTGCGTCATCGCCGCGTAGTCATCGCCGGGGGTGATGCCGCTAATATTGTAGCGCCGATACTCCGAACGCACCGGGCCGTTTCCGTCGAACACCACGCACGAAGCTACGGTCTGTTCGCCCATGGTATGGCTGATATCGAAGCACTCCATACGATTGATTTCCGCCAGATTCAGCACCTTGGCCAATTCCGCCAGCCGCTGATGGATCGTCGACTGTTGCGAAAGCTTGGTGGTCAACGCCGTTGCCGCGTTGGTGCGGGCCAGCTTCAGATAACGGGCGCGGTCGCCGCGCGGCTTGCTTTGAATTTGGATCTTGCGCCCCGCCAACTCGGAGAGCGATTCTGCGAGCAGGTCCTTTTCCGGCAAGCTGAAATCCAACAGGATCTCGCCGGGCAGCGTGCGCGCCTGGCTGCCCTGCAGGTAAAACTGGCCGACGAAAGTCTGCACCACTTCGCTCATATCCGTACCGCCCGGCACCTTAGGGAAATAGCTGCGGCTGCCCAACACCTTGCCCTGACGGATGAACAGCACGTGCAGGCATGCCATACCGGCGTCGAACGCCACGCCGATGACATCCAGATCGTCACTGTCGCCCGAGACGAACTGCCGCTCGGTAACGCGGCGCACGGCCTGAATTTGATCGCGTATGCGCGCCGCCTCTTCGAAATTGAGCAGCTTGCTGGCTTCTTCCATGCGGGCAATCAGCTGGTGCAACACCTGTTGATCTTTGCCCGAAAGAAACAGCCGCACGTAGTCCACCTGTTGCCGGTACTCTTCTTCACTCACCAGGCCGGCGACGCAAGGGCCCAGACAGCGGCCGATCTGATACTGCAGACACGGGCGCGAGCGGTTGCGATACACGCTGTTTTCGCACTGGCGGATCGGGAACAACTTCTGCAGCAGCGCCAGCGTTTCGCGCACGGCGTAAGAGTTGGGAAAAGGACCGAAATATTCGCCCTTGGCGTGTTTGGCGCCGCGATGCACCGCTAAACGGGGATGGGTATCGGCGCTGAGAAAAATCAGCGGATAAGATTTATCGTCTCGCAAAAGAACATTATATCGCGGTTGGTACAATTTAATGTAGTTATGTTCCAACAACAGCGCTTCTGTTTCGGTATGGGTAACCGTTACGTCTATTTGCGCGATATTTTTAACCAGCGTTTCGGTTTTACGGCTGCTGACCTGCTGCCGAAAATAGCTGGCGAGACGTTTTTTCAGGTCTTTGGCTTTACCGACGTAGATCACCGTGCCAGTGGCGTCATACATACGATAGACGCCAGGTTGGCTGGTGACGGTACTCAGGAAAGCTTTGGCATCAAAACGGTCATTCACTGCTTAACAACGTCTCCGCATTGAACAATCCATGTCGGATGGCCAGGTGGGTCAGTTCGACGTCGCCGCTGATATTCAATTTGCTGAACATACGGTAACGGTAACTGTTCACCGTTTTCGGGCTGAGACTCAGTTGCTCCGAGATCTCATTCACTTTTTTGCCTTTGGTGATCATCAACATGATCTGCAGCTCGCGCTCAGACAGGCAGCTGAACGGCGTTTCGGCCTGCGGCTCCAGCTGGCTCAGAGCCATTTGCTGGGCGATGTCAGACGCGATGTAGCGCTGCCCCGCATGCACGGAACGCAAGGCGTTAATCACTTCCTGCGGCGCGGCGCCCTTGCTCAGGTAGCCGGCGGCACCCGCCTGCATCACCTTCGCGGGCAAGGGATTTTCGGTATGGATAGTCAGCATGATGACTTTGACGTCGGGTGCATAACGCACAATCTTGCGCGTGGCTTCCAGCCCGCCAATGCCCGGCATATTCATGTCCATCAGCACGATATCGACAGCGTTGCCACGGCACCATTTTACGGCGTCTTCACCGCACTGGGCCTCACCGACAACTTTTATACCTTTGATATCTTCAAGAATGCGTCGTATCCCTGCGCGCACCAGTTCGTGGTCATCAACAAGAAGAACGCTAATCAAGGAAAATTCTCCAAAAAAAGGGAGTAACGCAATCAGCCTCTGTTTTCGCCAGAGATATTACTTGTTTTTCAGACAAGAATGAACACAGATTAATACATACTTCCGAATAACTTTGCGGAGCATAGCTGATTTTTCAATTTTAGCCGTCTATGCCGCCGATAAATCGTCACGTCGGAAAAGATCGAGCGACGAAAATAATTTCGTCGCGCTGCGTCAGACACAGGATAGCGCGACAATCATGCCGCGAGGGAGAAATCTGTGTAAGCAATCACGACATGAATAATATTAACACGGCTGTTGGCTGTTTGTAATCATTTGATATTTAAAGCCGCGGCCAACGCGAGCCTGACAGCCGGCGTACAAAACTATTATTACCGACCAACGCCGGCAAAATCAGTGCCACCCGCCCCTAATAATTATAATAACCCCGATTGTTCAACAATAACGAGCCGGGCAAATACTTGTTAACCGCCTCGAAATAACTGGCCGACAATGGATGACCCGGACGTGCAATGAGCAAACTTCACCCACCAGCGCCGCCAGAGCAAGCCCGGTGCAGATGGCTGACGCATGCTATGCTATACTCCGCGCCCAGTTAAATTCGCCGCCGTGCGTAGGCAACTTGCCTATAGTCCGCGCGCGGTGCGCTAAAGCAGCTTGTATCAGGCTACGGCCTCAAAAATCAGGAGAGAAAATGAGCAACGTTGATTTCACTACGTCTGCAAACCCGGAGATCTTGGCGACCGAGGTTGCCTGCCTCAAAGCCACGCTGACGCTGATCCTGAAGTCGATCGGCCAGGCCGATGCCGGGAAAGTCATCATCAACATGGAACGTTTCATCGCCCAGATTGAAGATCCGACTCAGGCGGAAATCTTCAAGAACAGCATTCAGCAAATCAAGCACGCTTACCGCCAGTAAACGTTGCCGCTCAGACCCGCGATTCATGCGGGTCTGTTTTTCCCCGCACTACGCAATACGCCATTGATTCTGCTCAGGCTTTCGGGCAGTGTGTTGGCTTTCCCCCGACACCCGAGACCGTTATGGGCATCCTTGTCAAAGCGCTGATAGGCGCGCTGGTCGTGGTTCTGATCGGCCTGCTGGCCAAAACGCGCAACTATTATATCGCCGGTTTAGTCCCGCTCTTCCCCACTTTCGCTTTGATTGCGCATTATGTTGTCGGCAGCGAACGTTCAATAGCGGCGCTGAAAACGACGCTGATTTTCGGCATGTGGGCGGTGTTGCCCTATCTGGTGTATTTGATTTCGCTGTATTTCCTGATTAACAGTCTGCGGCTGTCGTTAGCGCTGGGGGCGGCGGTACTGTGCTGGATTGCGGCGGCGTGGCTATTAATTACGCTGTGGGGATGGTGGCAAGGACGTTAACGCCCTTGCCAGGGCGGTTACGGCCGCCCTGCCTGCAAAACGAAGCCTCGCTGCCGATCGCCGGCGATACGCAGATAGCGGCTTTCACCGGCGCGCAGCGTCATCGGCACGCTGCCGCTGGTATCACGCCAAATACACAGAGAGTTCTCTATCATATCTTGCCCGATGCTCACCGAAGTATTGCCCGGCGGCACGCGAAACTCCGCTTTTTCTTTCGCGCCCAGCGAAGCGGCGAACTCCCCATTCACATAAACGCCGGTGCGGCAGCTACCCGCCAGCATTCCACTGTCGCGCACCACCACCACCGTGGCGTATGGCGTATCCGGGATATTCTGATAAAGCATCAGACGGCTTGGGGGCGGTAATTCAGCCTGTTGCGGTGGTACGGCTTGGGTCGCACATCCCGTCAACAGTGCAGAGGCGAACAACAACGCGGCGTAATGCTTCATCCTTGGCTCCTGAAAAAATAATGCTTATCGTAACAAGAGAATAGCTGCTGTCAGTAGCCTTCATGTCGCAAAGACGAAAAAATCGGATAACTTCCTACTCATCGCCCTGCGCGTCTTTCCGGATAAGAAGATTCTGTATTAAAGACCTTGAAATAAAGGCGATTTTTAAAAATTTAAAACTTTACCATGCCGCGTTGGATATCTGCCGCAAACGCGTCACTGACGTAGCTGAAGCCATCCGGCGTGACGTAAACCCGGGTATGACCGGTCTCTGACAGCACTGCCACCATATATCCCAGACTGAGCATTTCATGCGAAGGAACATTCATCGGCGTTAGAAATCCGCGTCCGCGGCACCACTGATAAAAGCGAGTTCGCCCATATCCCAACACGGTGCCAACATCGGAAAGGTGCTTAAAATTATCATAATCCCCTGATGGTGAAGGCAAACCGCCATGGCTTTCAGGCGTTTTCTTTATCCCAGACAAAATAAACTCCTTTTTTGAACCTGTCGCTAACGGTTATCCCTCATCTGAGCTGAATTTAAAAAATCCAAATTTAAAATGCAAATGAATTCCCTGTAACTAAAAAGTATTTAATGGAAGAATTCCGAAAATAAAGGCACAATAAAAAAACAGAAATAAAAAAATAGAGCATTAATACCGTGCATTAAAACTTGGCCATGGGTAAATATCTTAATTCAAAATTCCATTTAAACAGGATAAGAAAATACTTAGCTTGCATACTGTTCTTCCCTCTCATAACGCTGAGATAATGACCAAGCCATGCAGCAAAAAGAGAAAAGATATAAAATCGCTCTGCCCACACACTCTCATCGTCAGATCTGCCCCTTGTAAGCCTCTCCCCTATCGCCGACGGCGCATTTCAGGGTGCCGTTGCCTCAATCACACCTAAACAATAACCATTATCATTTCCAATTGTGTCGTCAGTTGATTACACTTTTTCGCATCGCTGGTTGGGAAGATTCCTAGTCAGTGATCACCAGGATAGAGGAAGAGTTAGGGACACCATGAAGAATTACCGTTGTTTGATTGTTTTGCCGTTATTGATGATGACTGCCTGTACCCAATGGGAAAGACCCGGCGCAGTTGAGAGCACCCGAAATGCCGAATATGCCGAATGCCGCAGTCGGGGCTACGATCGCTTCCCGCCAGACGTCGTGCGGGACGTAGAGTTCAGCTACGAAAACAAATACATCCCTTGCGAGAAGAATAAGAAAGATTGTCCATCGGGATATCGCTATGACAAAGAGCCGTCGATCAAAACGGTACAGACCGATCGCAATCAGTCAGCCCGAAACGCCACCATCGAGGCTTGCATGTACGGCAAGGGCTGGCGAGAGAAAACCTACTATTGGCCGCAGTGGTGATGCAGCGAAATCGATTTGGACTGAAACGCCACTGCCGCGATGCCCCATCAATTATCGTCGTCGCTGCAATGCCTTCCCAGAGCAACCAGCGTTTCCGTCCGCACCGGCGTTAAAGGGACGCGTGGCGGCGGCAAAGGCCACCCCAACAGGTGCCGCGCCGCCGTCGCACAAACCTTGCCCTGACAGGCTCCCATACCACAGCGGCTGCTCAGCTTGGCCGTGTTCCAGTCAGGTTGATGGCATACCTGTTCCAGCGTGACGTCTTCGCAGCGGCACAGCAGCGTCTGCGGTTTGGCCAGATAACTCGTGCGTTCATCAAGCGCAAAAGCGGCCGCTGTCGACGTGGCGAAACGCCGCCATCGCCGCCGCTGCACCGTCAGGGATTCGGCTTTTGCCTTTTGCCCGGTGGCGGCATAACCGGCGATGGCGCCGGTGGTGAGCGCCAATTCACTGCCGCCGATACCGGTACACTCCCCGGCGGCATAAATTTGCGCCTGGCTGGTTTGCTGCCAATAATCCACCGCAACGGCGTCGTGTGCGATCCGGCATCCCAGCAGCATCGCCAGTTCAATATTCGCCACCAAACCGAAGCCGCAGGCCAGCCTGTCGCAGGCCACCGTACTTTCCCGCCCGCCGTTGCCGACGCGCACTGACGTCAAGCGCTCTTGCCCCAATGCCGCCAATACTCGGCTATCGGCACGGTAATGAGGCTGAATCAGAGAAAACGACTGACGCAGCTTGGGCGGCCAACGCCACAGGCCGCCGGCGAACGCCGCCAATCGCCGCAGAGCCGCCTGTTCCGCTACCAGCACGACCTCGCCACCGGCCTGTTTCACACTTTTCGCCACCGCCAGCAGCAACGGACCGCTGCCAGCTATCACCACCCGCTCACCGCGGATCGCCAGCCCCTGCTTGATTTGCGCCTGTAGACCACCGGCGCCGCTCACTCCCGGCAACGTCCAGCCAGGAAACGGCAGCAGCAGCTCACGGGCGCCATTGCATAGAATCAGCTTTTGATAGCGAATCACGCCGCAGCCTTCGGCGTCTTCATACGCCAATCGGTTAGCGCCACACTGCGCCACCAGCTTGCAGCCGGAGTGCAGCACAATATTTTCCCGCGCCGCCATCGCCTGCCGATATCGTCTCGCCGCTTCAGGCAAAGCCACCTGCGGCCCATCACGCCAGATTTGCCCACCGGGGTGCGGATTATCATCGATCACCCGTATCTGCCCCTCGTTTTCCGCCGCCGCCAGCGCTGCCGCCATGCCGGCCGGCCCGGCGCCGACGATCAGCACCTCGCAATCGAAGTCACTCATCATCGCTCCTCTCAATCCGCATGCCGGATTGGCACAACGTCTGGCACGCCAGGCGGCGCAGACCGTTAATGGTTACCCGGCACTCCTGACAAACGCCCATGCCGCAAAATGGTGCGCGCGGCTGGCGTGAAATCGACAACCGGCAATGATCCCCGCCGCACAAACTGAGCGCCGCGGCAACGCTGATGCCAACCGGCACCCGGTAGGGTTTGCCGTCGATGCTCAACGCGAGCGTGTTTTGCCTCTCTTTCATACGGGCAGCTCCTCGGCGGCAAACGCCCGCGCCGCCAAATACGGGGAATCATCAATCTCCGGCGCCTGCCGGCCGATCTGCGCAGCAAGCAGCGCGGCGCTGCCGAGGGCGGTCGTGACGCCCAGCCCCTCGTGCCCCAGCGCCAACCACAACCAGGTATGCCGCGGATGTGCGCCTAACAGCGGCAATCCATCGGCAGAGGCGGCGCGCAGCCCGGTCCAACAGCGAATGATGTTCATCTGCGCCAGTGTGGGCAAGAAATGCTGCGCGCGCATGAGCATCGCCGCCAGCAGCGGCATATCCAATGACGAATCGACGGAATCGAACTGGCGGGAAGAACCGATCAGCCATTGCCCGGTGGGCCGCGCCTGCACATTGAACGCCACGGAAGCGCCGTCGCTGGCATGCGCGCTGGCGCCATACCCCAGCTCCACCAACTGATGCCGCACCCGCGGCGGATAACGATCGGTGATCGCCAGGTGGCCCTTCTTGGCACGCAGCAACGGCTGCGACAACAAATCATTGGCCCGCAGGCCGCAGGCCAAGACGACCACCGGCGCCGCCAGCTCTCTGCCGTCCGCCAATCGCACCGCCGCCTCGTCCAGCGCGATCGCTTCACCCTGCACCACATCGATCGCCACGCCAGCGTCGGCCAATAGCCAACGCGCCGCCTGCGGCGCATACAAAATGCCGTCGCCCGGCACCCGCAGCCCACCGGCGAGCCCCTGCCGCAGCATCGGCTCCATAGCGGCAACCTGCTCCGCCGTCAGCAGTTCCGCCGCCACGCCCTGCTCCGCCAGCCGCGCCCGCTTTTGTTCGGCGATGGCCATTTCATTCGCTTGCTCCGCTAACCACAGCGTTCCGCAGCCGCGCCAGGCGCAGGCTTGCGGCATCCGGCCCGTCACTTCACGCCATAACCGCAGCGAATAAGCGCTCAACGCCAGCTCGGCCGGGTTGTCGTCCATGCATACCAGGTGCCCCATGCCGGCGGCGGTGGCGCCGGCGCGACAGTCGTCCACCACCGAGACGCGGTACCCCTCCCTCGCCAACCGCCAGGCGCAGGCGGCGCCGATGATGCCGGCACCCACCACGATGGCATCAACTCCCCGTCCGCCGCCCATCAGCGTATGCCCCAGACAAAAGGATCGCGTTCGTCGAGCAACAGTTGGCTATCGGCGCATACATAAGCCTGCCCACGAATAAAGGGGGTGATGCGCTCGCCGTTCCAGCGGTAATAAGCCTGGAATTCGCTGCCGATGACGCTGGCCTGGCGCCAGTGCATATCGGGCGCCAGTTTGCCGTCCGCCGCCAGACACGCCAGCTTGGCGCTGGTGCCGGTGCCGCACGGCGATCGATCGTAGGCTTTGCCGGGGCACAACACGAAGCTGCGGCTGTCGGCCTGCGGATCGTCACCGAACAGCTCGATATGGTCGATCGCCCCGCCGTCTTCGCCACGAATGCCCGCCTGTTCAAGCGCCTGCCGGACCGCCCAGGTGAACGCGGTCAGCGCCTCCAGATTGTGTTTATCGATGGTCAACGGCGACTCGCCGATGAGAAAAAACCAGTTTCCCCCCCAGGCAATGTCCCCCGTCACCGGGCCGTAACCGGCCACCTCAACTCGCACCTGGTGGCGATAACGATAAGCCGCCACGTTCTCTACGGTAACGCTGCCGTCATCATGCAGCGTGGCGTTCACCGGGCCGACCGGGGTCTCGATCAGATGACGCCCGGCGCGGATGCGCCCGAGATGCGCCAACGAAGCAATCAGCCCGATAGTACCGTGGCCGCACATGCCCAGATAGCCGGTGTTGTTGAAAAAGATCACCCCGGCGGTAGCCTGCGGCGAACAAGGCCGACACAGCAACGCCCCCACCAACACGTCATTGCCGCGGGGTTCGAGCATCACCGCGCAGCGCCAATCGTCATAATGTTGCGCGAAATGCGCCCGCCGTTCCGCCATGCTGCCTTCGCCAAGGTCGGGGAAGCCTTCGACGATCAGCCGGGTCGGCTCCCCGCCGGTATGAGAATCGATCGCCCGCAAAGCGGTGATATGCGCAGAAAGTGCCATCGGCGTCTCCAGGGTTAATGAGATGTTACCAATAGCGTTAGCCTGAACGAATGCGCGCATGACGGCTTGATGCGTTTCGGCGTGGCGAATGAAGAAATCAGCACAATGAGGACAGGCTAGCCTGGCCCATCACGGGCATACGTTTAACGCAACCATAACAATAACTTATTTATCATTACGTTACTTTCATGCTAGACCACCGCGTAGCGAGAAATACCGCAGTTTTCAAGCAACCGGCGCGCGCCGTCCGGCAAAAGTATGCGGCGATCCGCATATTTGGTAGCCAGCCGGAAATAGCGCTTGATTCGTTACAAAAAAGTTAATATTGATGCGAAAGCGCCAACCTGGCCGCCTGTTTTTCCGGCTAACGACCGAAAAGGGACTGCTATGCGATCCATTTCAGACCATCAACATCAGATTTCTCCCTCACCGCCTGCCCTGGTGGAGCTGCCGGATCAGGAGGACGTTTTCGCCGTCGAACATTTGTCGCGCCTGTGCGACGGGCTGGCGCAGCAGCGTCCGAACAACCTGCGCGATCTGCTCAATACGCTGGCGCTGATCGCGCCGTTGCTGAACGCGATTCCCAATGTGGTGTTCTTTATCAAAGACGCCCAGGCGCGCTACCTGTTGGCCAACCTGACGCTGGCCAGGCGCTGCGGCTTCAAGACCGTCGCGCCGCTGCTGGGCAAGACGTCCGCCGACGTTTTCCCCGCGCAGCTCGGATCCGGCTACACCGAGCAAGATCTGCGGGTATTGCGCCACGGCGTGCTGATCCAGGATCAGCTGGAAATGCACCTGTACAACGGCCGTGAAACCGGCTGGTGCCTGACGCAAAAGCTGGCGCTGTACGACGCGCAGGGAAAAATCATCGGAATGGCGGGCATTTCACACGATCTGCAAGAGGCCAAAGCCAATCATCCGGCTTACCAACGGCTGGCCGCGATCGACGTATACATCCGCCGCCACTACGCCCGGCCGATCGCGCTCGAGGAGCTGACGGCGTTGACCGGGTTATCGGTGGCGCAGATAGAACGCTACTGCAAACGTATCTTCCACCTCACTCCGCGCCAGATGATCCACAAAGTGCGGCTGGAAAAGGCCACGGAACTGCTGGCGGGCGAGCTGCCGATCACCGACATCGCGCTGCAGTGCGGCTATACCGATCACAGCGCCTTCAGCCGTCAGTTCAAAGCGATGACCGGTTCCACACCGCGCGATTTCCGCCTGACGCTTTCCGCTTAATTCGCTGATTTACCGCATTAAAAGCATTCTTTATGGCGCACCGGCGCCCGATTTCTGCATGCCCGATTTCCGGCGCCATTGTGCCAATTTCGTCGCAGCAATCGGCGAAAAGCGTCAAGCCTCCCTGTGCAATACCGGTCAATCTGTCGGTGAGCCTCACCAAAGATTCACTTTTTATTAACACTTTCGGACGACAGGACAAACACGATGAGCCATAAAACCCTAAGCTGGAGCGGCGTATTCCCGGCGGTGACGACCCAGTTCCGCAACGATTTTTCTCTGGACCTCGACGCCACGCATACGGTGATCAAAAACCTGGTGCGTGACGGCGTCTCCGGCCTGGTCGTCTGCGGCACCGTCGGTGAAAACACCTCGATGACGGTACAGGAAAAGCTGGCGGTGATCGAAGTGGCAAGGGACGCCGCCGACGGCCAAGTGCCGGTGATCGCCGGCATCGCCGAATTCACCACCGCCTTCGCGCAAAACATGGCGCGTGAAGCGCAAAAGGCCGGCGTCGACGGCATTATGGTGATGCCGGCGCTGGTCTACTCCGCCAAGCCGCACGAAACCGCCGCGCACTTTCGCAGCGTCGCCGGCGCTACCGATCTGCCGATCATGGTCTACAACAACCCTCCCATTTACAAAAATGACGTCACGCCCGACATCCTGACCTCACTGGTCGACTGCGAGAACATCGTGTGTTTCAAAGACTCGTCGGGCGACACCCGCCGCTTTATCGATCTGCGCAACGAAGTCGGCGATCGCTTCGTACTGTTCGCCGGATTGGATGATGTGGTGCTGGAGAGCATCGCCGTCGGCGCGCAAGGCTGGATCTCTGGCATGTCCAACGCTTTCCCGCGCGAAGGGGAAACCCTGTTCCGTCTGGCGAAGGAAAAACGCTATGAGGAAGCGCTGGCGCTGTACAGCTGGTTCATGCCGCTGCTGCATCTCGATGCCCGCCCCGATCTGGTGCAATGCATCAAGCTGTGCGAACAGCGGGTCGGCCGCGGTAGCTCCATCACTCGCCCGCCGCGTCTGGCGCTGCAGGGTGAAACGCTCTCCGAAATCAACGCCGTGATCGATAAAGCGCTGGCCACTCGTCCCGCGCTGCCGAACGTCGGCCTGTAACGCCTTCACCGCCCGGCCACGCCGGGCGTCGCACTTTCTCTACCGGGGGGACCCATGCCCAACGCTCGCGATGCCGCCATCAGCGGCCAACAATTTATCGGCGGCCAGCGCCGTGCTACGGGAGAAGCGGCGCTGCTCAGCCTGCGCGCCGACGACGGTCAGCCGACCGGCTACCGCTTCCACCAGGCTACGGCGGCAGAAACCGCCGCCGCCGCCGAAGCCGCCGCGGCGGCCTTTGCTCCCTATTCGCAATGCAGCGCCGAACAACGCGCGAGTTTTCTCGACGCCATCGCCGAGGAGCTGGACGCGTTGGATGAGACCTTCTTCGCCTTCGCCATGCAGGAAACCGCCCTGCCGCCGGCGCGGTTAAGCGGCGAACGCGCCAGAACTAGCGGCCAGATGCGGCTGTTCGCCACGCTGCTGCGACGCGGCGACGTCGAGGGCGTGCGCATCGACTGCGCGTTGCCGCTGCGTTCTCCTCTGCCGCGTCCCGATCTGCGTCAATATCGCACGGCGCTCGGTCCGGTGGCGGTGTTCGGCGCCAGCAACTTTCCGCTGGCGTTTTCCACCGCGGGCGGTGATACCGCCGCCGCGCTCGCCGCCGGCTGCCCGGTCGTGTTCAAGGCACACAGCGGCCATATGATCACCGCCGAGCTGACCGCTCAGGCGATCGAGCGCGCAAGGGAACGTATGGGCATGCCCGCCGGCGTCTTCAACATGATCTTCGGCAACCGTGTCGGAGCCGAGCTGGTGCAGCATCCGGCGATTCAGGCCGTGGGGTTTACCGGCTCACTGCAAGGCGGCCGGGCGCTGTTCGATCTGGCCGCACAGCGTCCCCAGCCGATCCCGGTCTTCGCCGAGATGTCGAGCATTAACCCGGTCGTGATCCTGCCACAGGCGTTGGCTCGGCGCGGGCAGCACATCGCGCAGGAACTGGTCTCCTCCTTCACACTCGGCTGTGGCCAGTTTTGCACCAAGCCCGGCGTGATCGTCGCGCTGCGCGGCGTCGCCTTCGAACGGTTGGCCGCGACGATGAGCGCATTGGTCGACGCCGCCCCCCCACAGCCGATGCTGAATGCCGGCACGCTGGAGCACTACCGGCGCGGGCTGGTCGCGCTCGATGCCCATCCGCACATACGGCATCTGGCGGGGGGGCGCGAGATTCTGCCCCACCGGGCAGCGGCGCAGCTTTATCAGGCGGAGGAAACATTGCTGCTGCAGGCCGATCCGCTGCTGCAAACAGAGGTCTTCGGCCCGGCCAGCGTGCTGGTGGCGGTAGATAACGAAGCGCAGCTGCATGCGGCGCTGGCGGCGTTGCAAGGCCAGCTGACCGTCACGCTGCTGGCGGAAGACGGCGATCTCGATATGGCCGCCGGGCTGACGGCATTGCTGACGCGCAAAGCCGGCCGGGTGCTGTTCAACGGGTATCCAACCGGGGTAGAGGTGTGCGACGCCATGGTGCACGGGGGCCCTTATCCGGCGACCAGCGACGCACGCGGCACCTCGGTAGGCACGCTGGCCATCGAGCGTTTCCTGCGGCCGGTCTGCCTGCAAAACACCCCAGCGGCGCTGCTGCCGCCGCCGCTGCAGGACGCCAACCCGCTCAACCTGCTGCGGCTGGTGAACGGCGTTTACACCCGAGATCCCATAGTTTCACCTGCCCAACATTAGCCCGGCCGCATCTGCCTGCCACTCAATAACAAAAGGGTAATACCATGACAACCCAAGGCAAATTCAAGAAGCAGCTTACGCTCACCGATCTGACGTTCATCGGTCTGGGCGCCATATTCGGCTCAGGCTGGCTGTTCGCCGCCAGCCATGTCTCCTCCATCGCCGGCCCCGCCGGCATCTATTCCTGGCTGATCGGCGGCCTGGCGGTGCTGCTGCTGGGCATCGTCTACTGCGAGCTGGGCGCCGCCCTGCCGCGCGCCGGCGGCATCATTCGCTATCCGGTGTTCTCGCACGGCGAATTGATGGGCTATCTGCTGGGGTTTATCACGCTGATCGCCTTCTCCAGCCTGATCGCTATCGAGGTCGTCGCCGCCCGTCAGTACGCCGCCGCCTGGTTCCCGCTCCTCAGCCAGCCGGGTTCCGGCGATCCGACAGCGCTCGGCTGGCTGGTGCAGTTGGCGCTGCTGTGCTTTTTCTTCGCGCTCAACTACTACAGCGTCAAAACCTTCGCCAAATCCAATAATCTCATCAGCGTGCTGAAGTTTCTGGTGCCGCTGTTGGTGATCGTGGTGCTGTTCAGCTTTTTCAAACCGGAAAACCTGCACAGCCAGGGCTTTGCCCCCTTCGGCTCCGCTGGGGTTGAAGCCGCCATTTCCGCCGGCGGCATCATCTTCGCCTACCTCGGCCTGACGCCGATCATTTCGGTCGCCAGCGAGGTGCAAAAACCGCAGCGCACCATTCCCATCGCGCTGATCCTGTCGGTAGTGCTGTCCACCATCATCTATGTGCTGCTGCAGATAGCGTTTCTCGGCAGTATCCCCAGCGAGATGCTGATCTGCGGCTGGGCCGGCATCAGCCAACAGTTTTCCCTGCCTTTCCGCGATATCGCCATCACGCTCGGCATGGGATGGCTGGCGTTTCTGGTGGTCAGCGACGCGATCGTTTCGCCCAGCGGCACCGGCAACATCTACATGAACGCCACGCCTCGCGTGATCTACGGGTGGGCGCGCGCTGGCACCTTCTTCAAACTGTTCACCCGGGTGGATGGTGAATCCGGTATCCCGCGCCCGGCGTTGTGGCTCACCTTCGCCCTCTCGGTCTTCTGGACGCTGCCGTTCCCATCGTGGGAAAAGCTGATCGGCGTGGTGTCCGCCGCGCTGGTGCTGAGTTACGCCATCGCCCCGGTCACCGCCGCCGGGCTGCGGCGTAATGCGCCCGATATGCCGCGTCCGTTCCGGGTGCGCGGTTTCTGCGTGCTCGGCCCGCTGTCATTTATCATTTCGGCGCTGATCGTCTTCTGGTCCGGCTGGGACACCGTCTCCTGGCTGCTCGGCTTGCAGATACTGATGTTCTTCATCTACATCCTGTTCAAGAATCAGGTGCCGACCCACGCCGTTAGCCTCAGGCAGCAAATTTGGTCCTCGCTGTGGCTAATCGTCTTCTATGCGCTGACGATCGCGCTTTCCTACCTCAGCAGTTTCGGCGGCATTGGCGCTATTGCTCATCCGTGGGACACCCTCACCATGGCGGTGATTGCGCTGGCGATTTACTACTGGGGCGCCTATACCTGTTTACCCCAGGCCAATTTTATCGGCGATGAAGAAGAATGACCCAGGGAGGACATCGAAATGACAACCATGCACGTTTTGTCGCTGGAACACGCTTATCAACTGGCGCTACGCGCACTGCGCTGCAACGGCTTCAATCAGGCGCATGCCGAGACAGTGGCGCAAAATGTCATTCAGGGCGAGCGCGACGGCTGTGCTTCGCACGGGTTGTACCGGCTGTTGGGCTGCGTCCGCTCATTACGGGCGGGCAAAGTCTCTGCCGATGCGAAACCCAGGCTCTTCGACCAGGCGCCGGCCATCTTGCGCGCCGATGCCGGCGGCGCCTTTTCCCTGCTCGCCTACCGCACCGCTCTGCCGGCCTTTATCGATAAGGTGCGCGCCAACGGCATCGCCGCCCTGGCGATCAACCGCTGCGTGCATTTCTCCGCGCTGTGGGCCGACATCGAACCGCTGACCGAACAGGGTTTAGTGGCCTTAGCCTGCACGCCCAGCCACGCCTGGGTGACGCCGGCCGGCGGCTCACGCCCGCTATTCGGCACCAACCCCATCGCCTTCGGCTGGCCGCGCCCGGCTCGGCCGCCGTTTTTGTTCGACATGGCCACCAGCGCGGCGGCGCGCGGCGAAATCGAATTGCATCGCCGCGCCGGCACCCCGCTGCCGGAAGGCTGGGGCATTGATAAGGCAGGCAACCCCTCCACCGACGCCGCCAGCGTGTTGGAGGGTGCGATGCTGACTTTCGGCGGCCATAAAGGCTCGGCGCTGGCGGCCATGGTTGAATTGTTGGCTGGGCCGCTGATCGGCGACATGACCAGCAAAGAATCGCTGGCCTATGACGACGGCACGGGTTCATCGCCCTACGGCGGTGAACTGATCATCGCGTTGGATCCCGAGCGTTTTCTCGGCGCGGATAAGGAGCGGTATTTCGCCAGCGCGGAGGCGATGTTTGCCGACATGCAAGCGCAAGGCGCCCGCATTCCCGGCGAGCGGCGCTATCGGCAACGACGCCACAGCGAACAATACGGCGTGGAAATCCCCAGGACGCTGTACGACGAGATAGCGGCGCTGTGCGATTAGCGCCGAATTGATGCCCCCGCGCCGCCAATCCGGCGCGGGGCGAAGTTTAGCCTGCCTGAGCCAAGTCGCTGTGCAGGCGCTTGCGCCACACGGGTTTGCTGTCCCATTGGGCGAAATGTTTCGCCTCTTTACCAGGTTGCACTTTGTGCCACATGCCCTCTTGCCACCGGATCGGTTCCTTTCCGCGCAACGTTGGGCGGGTCTGTTTAATCGTTCGTTGCAAGACGCTCGCTTCTTCCGCAGTAATGTTCGGCGCCTGTCTGGCGGCGTCCAGCGCGCGGCTTCCCAGCGGTGCCATCACCTGATACAACACTTTGACCTGCTGTAGCGTCGCTTGCTGATTCGTGCTCATGCCTTTGCCGGACCAGTCGTCGAAATTTTCACCGGGATCGTCACCCTGCGCGCGATATTCGTTACCCGGACCCTCGACGATATTCCAGCCTTGCCAGGTCACCAGGGTATGTAACCCATCGCGATCCTGCAGATTTTCATTCTTGATCTGTTTGAGCACCTCGGCGCGGTTAGGCACACCGATCAGATTCATAAACTCGTCGAGCGCGTTCCAGTGCTCGCCAGCCACCAGACCATTCCAGACATTGCGTAAACAGTTCCAGGGGATGGTGTGATGCCAGGTCAGCGTGATAAGCGGTTTGGTTGGCGTATGTTGCCAATGGCTCGGTTCACTGCCTCGATCGCCTCTGATGATCCCATCGACTTCTAATGGCATGGCTGCCCCTCTTCTGGCTGAAATAAAGAATATGCGCAAGGCCGCTGGCCCAGTCGGCATAAAAAACGTCAGCTAAAATCGTAGCAGCTCAGGCTGAGATGGCAATAAAGCAGCCTGCGTTCTGCGGCCGACCGGCGACCGCAGAACGCGCATGAAAACGGCGGGCTTAAAGGAGGATTATCGGACCACCATCACCGATATATTGGCATGGCGAACGATGGCGGCGGCGTTGGAGCCCAACAGATAAGTTTTCACGCTCGGGCGACGCGAACCGATGATGATCAGATCGGCGTCGATCTCTTCCGCCAGTTCCAGCGCCTGATCGCGCGCAGAGCCAAAGCTGACGGTGTAATTGAGGCGATCTAACGGCAGATCGATTTCCGACATGATTTTCTTCAGCTTCTCCACCGCCTTCACTTCCGCCTGATTCTCAAACTCCTTGAGACCGAACGAATAGGCAGTAACAAAAGCCGAGGCATCCGGCAGCGCATGGAAAAAATGCACTTTAGCGCCGGACATCTTCGCCAAATATTCCACATGCTTCAGCGCATGCTCGGTCAACAGATCCTCTTCAATATCTATCGGCACTAAAATAGTCTTGTACATATCACATCCTTTCTATGTAAACCGGGTGCCTACAGAGTACTGCCGCGCACGGGCGCGGTGAACCGCTTTATCACGCTTTTGTGATCGGAGGTAAATACTGATAAGGACAATGCTTAATTTAACAAAATATAAACATCGCGCCGCTAACTGATAGGCGATTAATTATTTATTTCTCGCAATTAAATCAGCTGTAAATAAACGGCTTTGGCAGTGGCTGCGGTCTTATTGGCGACCGAAAGTTTTTTAATCGAGTTACCGATATGGAAATTGATCGTACGTTCACTCACCCCCATCAGCAGCGCGATCTCTTCCGCCGTTTTGCCTTCGCTGCACCAGCGCAAGATATCTTTCTCGCGCAGCGTCAGCACATCTTTTATCGCTTCGTCGTTCACCGATATCAACGCTTCACGCAGCGTTTTGTGGGCGGTTTGCGCCAGCCAAAGGAAAAAGAGTTCATTCACCGCGCCGGCCTGCGGCGTTTGCTGCGGCAGCGTCTTGCCGGCAAAAGTCAGGATCCCCAGGCGGCCATAGCAATCCCTGACCGACTGCGACCACCCGGTGTGCAGACCAAACTGCGACATGCGCTGCCAAAGCGCCGGCCGCTCGTGATAAAAACTTTCGTCCCACTGGAATTGCAACGTGGAATGGTGAGCTCGCTCGATGACAGGATCCTGCAAATACGCCCGCTGCCGCCGATAATCCTCGAGATAGCGCGCTGGAAACGTTCCTTCAACCCGCATTTTTGGCCGGCTCGCCGGGTAACAGGAAAAAACGATGTAGGAGAAATAATCAAAACCCAGCGCCTCGACGCAGCGCCCCAGTTGGGTCAGAAAACGTTCGCGATCGGTCAAACTGCCAATCACCTCCGCCATGAGCCGTTGAGTGCGGGTATCCATAACGCAGGTTCTCCAAATAGCGATGTCGATTTATCGATAGGTCAGACTCACTATAGGATATCGCCGCCCGGCGCCAATAGTCGTGTCATATAATAAAAAATACGAACGCTATAACGAAAAAAGCTATTCCCCGGTTTATTTCCCTCAGAATAAGCCTTTTTATTGGGCTGAGCCGCAAAACTACGCGAATAGCATAACCCCGTCTGCAGGTAAACCTGTCATTTCTACCGTTAGACAGCCAAGACACCGCCAATTACTTTCCTCACAGGCACCCGGTGCCGCCGTAAATCCAAAGAGATAATAAGCATTTGCGAATTTCGCATGGCATACAGTGACGGGGATTTTCTATGGCAGAAAGTAATGCGGCAATTCAATCGGCTGCGATTATCGGCGCGGGAACGATGGGCAGAGGCATCGCTTATCTTTTGGCGCAAAAAAGCATTCGTACGGTGCTTTATAATCGCAACGGCAATACCCTCAATCAAGCTCGCGACGCTATCGTGCAAGATCTGAACAAAAAGGTGGAACAGGGCAAGCTCGCGCTGCAGGACAAAGACGCGGTGCTGGCTAATCTGACGTTCTCCGCGGAATTTGGGGCCATCGCCGACAGCGATCTGGTGATCGAAACCATCGCAGAGCATGAGCAAGCCAAACTCGAGGTGCTGGCGGCCATCGCCGCGACGGTCAAGCCCGACACGCTGATCGCCACCAATACCTCCTCACTGTCGCTTAATAAGCTGGCGACGGCGGTGACGCACAGCGAACGCTTTATCGGTTTGCACTTTTTTAACCCCGCGCCGCTGATGAAGCTGATTGAAATCATTCCGGCCTATTTTACCGCACAGGTCACCACCGAACGTTGCCGTCAACTGGTGGCGGCGTTAGGGAAACGCGATGTCGTCTGTCAGGCCACGCCGGGATTTATCGTCAACCGTATGGCCCGCCCCTACTATCTGGAAGGGTTCCGCCTGTTGGAAGAACACGTGGCGCGTGCGCCGCAGATCGACCGCGCCCTCAAAGCCGGCGGACACTTTCGCATGGGGCCGCTCGAGCTGACCGATTTTATCGGCCAGGACATCAACTATCAGGTCAGTCGGCAAATTTGGCAGGACATGCAGTACGATCCGCGCTATACCCCGGGCCATCTGCAGCGCTCGCTGGTCGATGCCGGTCTGTTGGGCAAAAAGAACGGCCGCTCCTATTTTTCCGCCGAAGAATCTCCCCCGCCGCTTGCGGCCGCCGTCGATGCGGAGGTCGAGACGCTACGCATTTACGGTGAACATCCTCTCTTTACCCTGCTACAGCAGCGGGCCGCCCTGCAATGGCCGCGGCTGCGCGTTGAACAACGGCCGACATTACCGGGCCTGGGCGCCGCCATTCAGGTCAATGACGCTTTCACCGTCAGCGTTACCGATGGCCGCACGGCAAACCAGCTTGCCGAACAGACCGCGGCGGACGCCTTTGTCGTCGATGTCGCCCTGAACTACGGCGATACGGCGTACCTGGTGGCGGCGCATAGCCGCCACGCCTCTGCGGCCAATAAGGCGCTGTTTTTACGCCTGCTGCACACCGCGATCCCGCAGGTGGAATTTATCAAGGATTCCCCGGCCTTGATCGTCGCCCGCGTGCTCAGCAGCCTGATCAACGAGTCGGTGATCATGGTGGAAAGCGGCGTCTGCAGCCGGGAAGACATTGATGTCGCCGCCGTCGCCGGCGTGAACTACGCCGACGGTATTTTCGGCTGGCTCACTCGCCTCGGGGAGGAAAATGTCAGGACGACGCTGAGCAACCTGGCGCAATTGCTGCACGCGGCGCGCTATGCGCCGCATTACACCCTTCTGCACGCCGCCCAACCGGCGCTGACCACCACGCCTTAAGGATCCATGATGAGCATTAAAGATGACGGTGTTTATCTGATCGACGGCACGCGCACGGCGATCGGCGCCTATGGCGGCAGCCTGGCGCATACCCGCCCCGATGATATGGCGGCGACGATTATTCTCAGCCTGCTTCAGCGCCATCCGGCGGCGCAGCAGGATCTGGATGAAGTGGTGCTGGGCTGCGCCAACCAGTCCGGCGAAGACAACCGCAACGTCGCCCGCATGGCGACGCTGCTTTCCGGGTTGGATCAGTCGGTGCCGGCCATCACCCTCAACCGCCTTTGCGCCTCCGGGTTGGATACGGTGATCTACGCCGCGGCGAAAATCCGCAGCGGCCTCAGCGAACTGATTCTGGCCGGCGGCGTGGAAAGCATGAGCCGCGCGCCCTATGTGCTGAGCAAGGGCGAAACGCCGTTCGACAAGGGGGTAAAGCTGTACGACACCACGCTGGGATGGCGCTTTGTCAACCCGCGCCTGGCGGAACGTTACGGCAGCGATCCGCTGGGCATCACGGCGGAAAACGTGGCCCAACAGCAGGGTATCTCGCGCGAGGAACAGGATCTGTTCGCGTTGGGCTCGCAGCAAAAAGCCCGCCGGGCGATCGACAGTGGTCGATTGGCGCGGGAAATCACACCCGTGGATGTGCCGGCGGATCGTAAAACCACCCGCATATTCGCACAGGACGAATTCCCCCGGCTCAGCACGCTGCAGCAGTTGCAGGCGCTAAAACCGGCCTTCGCCGCCGGTGGTTCGGTCACCGCCGGCAACGCTTCCGGCATCAATGACGGCGCCGCCGCGCTGCTGCTGGCCTCCGGACGCTACGTGAAACGCCAGGGCTGGCAACCGCTGGCGGAGATCGGCGACAGCGCGGCCGCCGGCGTCGCGCCGGCGCTGATGGGGCTGGGGCCGATCGCTTCCACCGAGCGCTTACTGCAGCGCGGCGGGTTCACCTTGAACGACTTCGACATCATTGAGATTAACGAAGCCTTCGCCGCGCAGGTTCTGGCGGCGCTGAAACACTGGCGCATCGACGCCAGCGACGCGCGCGTCAACCCAAACGGCGGCGCCATCGCGCTCGGCCATCCGCTGGGAATGTCCGGCGCGCGCCTGGTGCTGTCGGCGGCGCTGGAATTACGCGATCGGCAGGCCGGCAACGCATTGGTCACAATGTGCGTCGGCGTCGGTCAGGGCCTGTCATTAAACCTTAAAGCCGTTTAACACAAGGAACATGCTATGAGCGTACTGAACATTCTTGAAGAAAAGTTGGCGGAAACCAAAAAGCAGGGGCGTTTTCGCGAGTTCCTCAACCTTGAACGCGGCGTGCAGGACAAACCCTGGGCCACCAGCCACGGGCAGCAAGGCGAGCGCCGTCTCAACGTCTGGTGCTCAAACGACTATCTGGCCATGAGCCACCACCCCAAAGTGCTGCTGGCCACCACCGACGCGGTTAACCGAGTCGGGTTAGGCACCTGCGGCGCCCGCAGCATTTCCGGCACCTCGGTCTATCACACTGAACTGGAAACGCTGCTGGCCAGCGCCTACGGCAAAGAGTCGGCGCTGCTGTTCACCACCGGCTTCGGCGCCAACGACGCCACCTTGTCCACCCTGTGCGACGCCATTCCCGATCTGATCGTGTTCTCTGACGAACTGAATCACGCCTCGATGATTTACGGGATTCGCTACAGCAAGGCGGAGAAAAAAATCTTCCGCCATAACGACGTGGCGCACCTCGCCGAGCTGCTGCAGGCCGCCGATCCGGCGCGGCCAAAGCTGATCGCCTTTGAGTCGCTGTATTCCATGGACGGTGACTTTGCTCCTCTGGCGCAGATTGTGGCGCTGGCAGAACAGTATCAGGCGCTGACCTATCTCGACGAAATTCATTCGGCCGGCGTGTATGGCGAACGGGGGCTGGGCTATGCCGAACAGCTGGGCCTGTTGGATAAAATCACCATTATCCAGGGCGGGTTCGGCAAGTCTTACGGTGCGGCGGGCGGCTATATCGCCGCGCCCCGTTCGGTGGTGGAAGCCGTGCGCAGCTGGGCGCCGGCATTCGTCTTCAGCACCTCGTCGCCGGCGCCGGTGGTGGCCGCCGCGTTGGCCAGCTTTAAATACAACCTCGAGCACGACACCCAACGCAAGCACCTGCTGGCGATCGTCGATCACCTGAAGACCGGCCTGCGCGCCGCCGGCATCCCGCTGGTGTCGGCAGACAGCCATATCCTGCCGCTGCTGGTCGGCGATCCCCATCGCAACAAACACATCAGCAAAGTGCTGCTCGATGAGCACGACATTTACGTGCAACCGGTCAATGCCCCGACGGTGCCTGCAGGCAGCGAGCGGCTGCGGGTGACGCCGACCTCGGCGCATTCCCATGCCGACGTGGAGACCTTCCTGGCGGCGTTGAGCCGGGTCTGGGCGGTAAACGATCTGCGGAGGGCGGGATGAAGTTAGCGGATTATAACGGCCATCTGGTCACGCTGTGTCTGATGGCGACCGGCACCTTCGCCATCGGCACCGACGCCTTTATCGTCGCCGGCGTGCTCAGCGACATTTCCGCGACATTTGCCGTCAGCCCCGCGCAAGCGGGGCAGTTGATATCGGTATTCGCGCTGGCCTACATGCTGTTTGCGCCTCTGACCGCCTGGCTGCTGGGCAACGTCAACCGCAAGCACATCCTGCAGTTGGCGCTGGTCCTGTTCATCGCCGGCAACCTGGCCTGCGCCTGGGCCACCAGCTATCTGCAGATATCGTTCGGCCGAGTGCTGGCGGCATTGGGCGCGGCCTGTTACACCCCGCAGGCCGCCGCCGCCGCGGTGGGGCTGGTGGCGGAAAAACGCCGCGGCCTGGCTATTTCCATCGTCTATGGCGGCATGACGCTGGCCATCGCGCTCGGCATTCCGTTCGGCACCTTTCTGGCCAAACTGATCGGCTGGCGCGACATCTTTCTGTTCATCGCCCTGCTGGGGGCGGTGGCGCTGCTCGGCCTGTCGCTGGCGCTGCGCGCCATTGCGGCGCCGGGCAAACATTCGTTGAAAGAACGGCTCGCCCCACTGCGGCAAAAGGCGGTGCTGACCACGCTGCTGATCACCTTTTTCGCCGTGTGCTCGGAGCACATTGTTTACAGCTACGTCAGCGTGCTGTTGAAAGACACCCAGTTCGGCCCGGAAGCCATTCTGCCTTTGGCGCTGCTGGTGTTCGGCATTGGCGCGGTGATCGGCAATTTTGCCTCCGGCGCGCTGACCGACGCCCTGGGCAGCAAATTCGTGCTGCTGTTTTCGGTGGCGATCCAGACGCTGTCCCTGTTCCTGCTGGCCTTTTACGTCACCTCGCCGTGGTGGGTATTGGCCATCTTTCTTATCTGGGGCATTACCGGCTGGATGTATCTGGTGCCGATCCAACATCACCTGTTGTCGCTGTCGAAGCGTTTTGGGGCGCTGACCGTGTCGCTCAACAGCTCGGTGCTGTACGCCGGCATCGCGGCGGGCGGCATGCTGGGCGGCCTGACGCTCTACGCGTTGCCGGCCCACTATTTGCCGCTGTTTTCGCTGCCGCTCGGCGCCATCGCCCTGCTGCTGACGCTGATCTTTTTCCGCGGGGAGGCCAGCGATGAGTGAATCACCGCCGGTGCTTTACGAACGTTATGGCGCGCAGGTTGCGGTCATCACCCTCAATCGGCCGGAGAAAAAGAACGCCATCAACCTGCAGATGGCCGAGTTGATCCGCAGTTACCTGCGGCAGGCGGATAATGACGATACGATACGCGCGATCGTCCTGGCCGGTCAGCCGGCGGTATTTTCCGCCGGCATGGATGTCAACGCGTTCCGACAGGGCGAACTGCCCATCGTCACGCCGGAGGGATTCGGGGGGCTGATCCATGCGCAGATCGCCAAGGTGATCATCGCCGCCGTTGACGGCATCGCTTACGGGGGCGGCTTTGAGCTCGCCCTGGCTTGCGATCTGATCGTCGCCGGCCAGAACGCGCGCTTCAGCTTCCCCGAAACCGGGCTCGGATTGGTCGCCGCGCAAGGCGGATGCGCGCGCTTGCCGGCGCGAGTTTCTCCCTATGTCGCCCTCGACTGGCTGCTGACCGGCAGAACCGTCGGTGCGCGGGAGGCCCTGTCACACGGCGCCATTTCCCGCATCAGCGAGGGCTCGGCCCGGGAAGAAGCGCTGCGCATCGCCGAGCAGATCGCCGGGAAGGATCTCGCCGCCAGCCTGGCCGTGAAGGCCATCGTGCGCCAGGGGCTGACGCAGCGCGAGGCGCCATCGTTCGATTTTCAGCAGGCGCCGGTCGAACGCCTGCGTCAGGCGGCCGCTCGTCGTTAACCCCTTTATTGCTTGCCGGCTTGCCTGAGCCGGCATTTCCCGCTGCGCCTCCCCGCCACAGCTCATTTTACGCAGCCCGCCTCTCGGCGCTGGGCTACACTGCCGGTAGCCCTCATGCGCTGATAAGGAAAAATAATGCGCCACTTGCCTCTGCTGACCCCCAGACTGATCTTGCGCCCGTTCACCGCCGACGATCTGCCCCACTTTACCGCCTACCGCAACCATCCTGACGTGGCGCGCTACCAGAGCTGGAGCGACTACAGCGCCGCACAGGCGCAGGCCTTTTTCGCACAGCAACAGCGGCTCGCGTTCAACCGTGATGACAGCTGGTTTCAACTGGCGGTCGAGCGCCGCGAGGACGGCGCGTTGCTGGGCGATGTCGCAGTGCATTTTTTCGATGAAGGGCGTCAGGCTGAACTGGGCGTGACCTTCGATCCGGTTCATCAGCGGCAAGGACAGGCGCGCGAGGCGCTAAGCGCCGTCATCGCCCTGCTGTTCGGGCCGCTGGCGAAACACCGCATTACCGCCGTGGTGGACGCGCGTAATCTTCGCGCCGCCGCGTTGTTCAGCAAGCTGGGCTTTCGCCGTGAGGCCTGTTGGCGGCAAAACGTGTTTTTCAAAGGCGCATGGGGTGATGAATTCGGTTTCGCCCTGCTGCATAGCGAATGGCGGGAGCATGAACAACATGACGCTGTTGAATAAATATCTTGGGCAATACCAGTTCTCTGAGCGGCATACGATCGTCATCACCGCGCCGCAATCGCGGGTGCTGGACGCCGTGGCCGCTTACGATCCCAAGCGCGATCGTTTTTTCCGCAGCATGATAGCGCTGCGCGAATTGCCCGCGCGGCTGATGCCACGCGATAAGCCTCGTCCTCCGCCGTTTGGCCTGCATAACTTTTGCCTGCTTGAGCAGGATGAAACCGCGTTGGTCTATGGCCTGATCGGCCGGTTTTGGCAGGCTGAATACGGTTTGGTGAAGGTCGCTGACGGGGCGGACTTTCAGGCCTTCGCTCAGCCCGGCGTCGCCAAACTGGCGCTGGGGTATGCCGCGAGCCCGCTGGAGGGCGGGCGCTGCCGCCTGGTAACGGAAACGCGCATCTTCTGCCCCGACAGCGCCAGCCGGCGGCGGTTTACCCCCTACTGGTATGCGATTCGCCTGGTGAGTGGGTTGATAAGACGCCGCATGCTGCGCGCCATTAAAACCGCCAGCGAAAAGCAGACGGCGAATCATTCACCAGATTGATTAATTTAAGAGCATTCCTAGAGAATGAAAATCATTATCAGCCTATTTTTTAATCACAACAAGATAGTGTTGAGAAGCCATTGACCCCGCCCCCTGCGGGGATTTTTTCGCCTATTTATCGCCTGGTTCAGGGAACGCCTGCATAAACAGGAAGGTGCAAGGCTTGCGCTGATACTGATTGATCTGCGGCACCAGCCGGGTGAAATGCTCGGTCTGGCAATGCACTTCGAGAGCCGCGCGATCCGGCCAGCTTTCGATAAAAATAAAGTGCCCGGGATCCTGCTGGTCGATGCACAGTTCATAACTGATGCACAGCGGCTCCTGCCGGGTTTTCTCCACCAGCTCGCGATACCACGGCATAACGGTGTCAATGTGTTCCGGGTGAATGAAATCTTCAGCAATGACCTTCAGCATGTTGCGCTCCTGCGTTCTGTTGTGCCCTGCTTCACCTTATCGCCCTCCCTCGCGAGATGAAAGCGCCACTCTCCAGTGTCTGTCATCGGGTTCCCAATTCGGTGATAGCGCACACAGATCTCGATCAAAGCGCTTGAACGCCTCCTGGCCCTGTGTGAACTTTCAATTAACAAAAAGACAACACACCATTCACCATGGTGATATCTGTACCGATATGCCGACGCAATACGCGGCGTTTTTTTCGCCCCTAAAGGCCTGACCATTAGTCCTTTAGACCTTTACAGCTCACGCAGAAAAGCCATGTCATCGCCGCATGATGGGCCACGGCGCCAGGACGGTCCTTATGACCGACGCTTATCATTCTCAGAAGAGAGGTTACCGCCAGTGAATCACGCCACCTATGCCGCTCCAGAGCTCAACGTCGCCATCCGCAAAACCTGGCGCAGACTGGTGCCATTGATGTTCGCCATGTACTTCATCGCGTTTATCGACAGGGTCAACGTCGGCTTTGCCAAAGACGCGATGGCCATCGATATCGCGCTATCGCAATCCGCCTTTGCGCTGGGCGCGGGGATATTCTTTGCCGCCTATGCGCTGTTCGGCATTCCGGCCAACCTGTTGATGAATCGCTGGGGCGCCAAACGCTGGCTCAGCGCCACCACCGCGCTGTGGGGGGCATTGTCGGCCTGTACCGGGCTGGTGGCCAACGAGCAGCAATTTATTGTCCTGCGCTTTCTGCTGGGGATCGCCGAAGCTGGCTTTTACCCCGGCATCCTGCTGCTGGCATCTATCTACTTTCCCAATAAGGTGCGCGCCTCGGTCATTGGCATTTTCGTGCTTGGCGTACCGGCGGCCCTGACGCTCGGCTCACCGCTGTCGGGGGCATTGCTGGAGATGCACGGCGTGTTGGGCAAGCCCGGCTGGTTCTGGATGTTCGTGCTGGAAGGGTTGCCGGCCGTCGTCCTCGGCGTCTTCGCCTTTTTCTATCTCGACGATAGCCCAGGGCACGCCCGCTTTCTGACCGAGGAAGAACGTAATGCGCTGGTCACACAGCTGGCCGCTGAACAGCAGCGTACCGAAACCAACAGCGTTAAAGCGGCGATGAGAAGCGGCAAAGTTTGGCATCTGGCGTTGATCTACGGCACCCTGCAAATCGGCGTATACGGCCTGATGTTTTTTCTGCCGTCGCAGATCGCCTCGCTGATGGGCACCCATCTCGGCTTCAAGGCCTCGTTGGTGGCCGCCATTCCCTGGGCATGCTCCGCGCTTGGCGTCTATTTCCTGCCGCGCTATGCCGACAGAAAAACCGCCAGAAGATTGCCGATCGCCGTTGGCTGCATGGTCGCGGCAGCGCTGGGGTTGGTCGTCTCTTCCTATGCCGGCCCGTTGCTCGCTATCGTCGCCCTGAGCTGTTGCGCAGTCAGTTTTCTGGCGGTACAACCCATTTTCTGGACGTTTCCCGCTCAGCTGCTCACCGGTCCGGCGCTGGCGGCCGGCATCGGTTTTTGCACCACGCTCGGCGCCGCATTCAGCTTTTTAGCCCCGCTGATCCGCACTGAGGCGGAACAGCGTTTTCACAGCCCGCATGCCGGGCCGCTGGTGCTGGCCGCCTTTTCACTGCTGTGCGCCGTGCTGTTAGGGGCGCTCAGACATCGGCATGCTGAGGCACGCAAGCAAGACGCAGAGATAACCGGATAGCGACGCGTTATTTAGCCATTATTGAACCTGCGGATGGGACACTGACAGTCAGCCCTCTCGCCCACAGGTGTTAAATGGATGAATTGACGCACATTATCGCCAAATACAGCCCGGAACCGGAGATGTTGCTGCTGCTGATTTTCCTGTTCGCGCTGGGAAAATCCGTGATCGTGGTGTCCTCCGTCCTGCCGCCTGCCTCGGTGACGCTGCTGATGGGCATCCTTGCGGGCAAACATGCGCTGCCGATCGGCGCGGTTTGGGCGGCCATCGCCCTTGGCGCGGCGTTGGGCTCAATCCTGTCTTTCCACTGCGGCGCACTGCTCTGCCGTCGCGATCTTGGCCGCCGGCTGCCGGCACGCTTTCACGCCCCACTGCGCAAAGCGCAACGTTCCTTGCAAAAGCGCGGGCTGCCGCTGCTGTTCGCCTCGCGTTTTCTGGCGGTGATGCGTTACACCGTGCCGCTGATGGCCGGCATGCTGCAACTGCCGGCGAGGCACGTCTATGCCACCGCCGCACTCTCAGCCGCCGTTTGGGCACTGCTCTTGATGTCGGCCGCGCATGTGTTCCCCGTTTCTTGACCTGAAAGATTCTTGGGCAAATGCCCCATCCCTGCGCCGACGTTGCGCCAGCGCACAGCCTCCCTTGCCGTATAAAGTACGGTGCAACATCGCAGTTTGCGCCAGATCACCTTTCTGAACATCAGTCGAAAAATGCGAATTTTTTTGCAGAATACGCGCTTAAAACGGCGCCATGAGGGCACGATCAAAGAAATGTCTGAGCGTAACACGCTGATTTGGTTGGCGGGCCGTACAGGGGGCGAACCTCTGTCTCGTTGATTAGGCGTCAACGGCTCATCCGCCTGAGCTAACGGCCCAACGAGATAAATCGCCCTTCTTGTCAGCCTCGCTGTCAAACGCTTACACCCATTACTTTTTCTCATGCGAATTTTACAACCCTTTGTTTAATCAACGAGATAAGCCGCATAAGGTCTGTTAATCCCATCGTTTGAAGAGTAATCTTCCGCTCCCTGAACGTCCGATTTGCCTCCTCTCGTGTAAAGATTGATCGACTTTTATCCCGCGTATAAATGTTGTAAACATGTTGCACAAAGGTGGCGTTATTGCACTACCTTACTAAAGCCGGACCAACCGGATAAATGTATAAAAAAGAGCCACTTCAGAGCTCACGACTTCACTAATGACAGGTAAAACAGGACATCATCAGATGGTAGATCACTCTAAAATAGCGACTGACGCGACGCCCGCCTCAGAAGATCATCTACGGCGAAACCTCACTAACCGACATATTCAACTGATCGCCATCGGCGGCGCCATCGGCACCGGTCTGTTTATGGGCTCCGGTAAAACCATCAGCCTGGCAGGCCCTTCGATCATCTTCGTGTACATGATCATCGGCTTTATGCTGTTCTTCGTGATGCGCGCCATGGGCGAGCTGCTGCTGTCCAACCTGGAATACAAATCGTTCAGCGATTTCGCCGCGGATCTGCTCGGCCCGTGGGCCGGCTTCTTCACCGGCTGGACCTACTGGTTCTGCTGGGTGGTCACCGGCATCGCCGACGTCGTGGCGATCACCGCCTACGCCCAGTTCTGGTTCCCTGAACTGTCGCAGTGGATCGCTTCGCTGCTGTGCGTGCTGTTGCTGCTCGGCCTTAATCTGGCGACGGTGAAGATGTTCGGCGAAATGGAGTTTTGGTTTGCGATGATCAAAATCGTCGCCATCGTCGGGCTGATCGTCGCCGGGTTGGTGATGATCGCCATGCAGTTCCAGTCGCCGACCGGTACCGTAGCCTCGTTCACCCATCTGTGGAATGACGGCGGCATGTTCCCGAAAGGCATCAGCGGTTTCTTCGCCGGCTTCCAGATCGCGGTATTCGCCTTCGTCGGCATTGAACTGGTGGGCACCACCGCGGCGGAAACCAAGGATCCGGAGAAGTCACTGCCACGCGCCATCAACTCGATTCCGATCCGCATCATCATGTTCTACGTGTTCGCCCTGATCGTCATCATGTCGGTGACGCCGTGGAGCTCCGTAGTGCCGGACAAGAGCCCGTTCGTTGAATTGTTCGTGCTGATTGGCCTGCCGGCCGCGGCCAGCGTGATCAACTTCGTGGTACTGACCTCCGCCGCCTCCTCCGCCAACAGTGGGGTGTTCTCCACCAGCCGCATGCTGTTCGGGCTGGCGCAGGAAGGCGACGCGCCGAAATCGTTCGCCAACCTGTCCAAGCGCGCGGTGCCGGCCAACGGCCTCACCTTCTCCTGCATCTGCCTGCTGGGCGGCGTGGTGCTGATTTACCTGATCCCGAACGTGATGACGGTCTTCACCCTGGTGACCACCGTGTCGGCGATTCTGTTCATGTTCGTCTGGACCATCATCCTGTGTTCGTATCTGGTCTACCGCAAACGGCGCCCGGCGCTGCACCAGAAATCGATCTACAAAATGCCGGCCGGCAAACTGATGTGCTGGGTGTGCATGGCGTTCTTCGTGTTCGTGTTGGTGCTGTTGTCGCTGCGCGAAGACACCCGCCAGGCGCTGATCGTCACCCCGCTGTGGTTCATCCTGCTCGGCCTGTCTTACGTGTTCCTGCGCAAGAAGAAAACCGCGTGATGCAAAAAGGGGCGGATATCTCCGCCCCTTTGCTCTTTTTTGCCTCTGCGCTAATCCGCTTCCGTCGCCACCGCCGCTTTCCCCTTACGCCGTACGCGCAGCTCGCTGACCACCACCCCGATCACAATCAACGCGCCCCCCAACAACGCCACGCCCGGCAAACGCTCACCGGCGAGCCGCCCGACGATGCCCGCCCAGACCGGCTCGCCGGCGTAGATCACCGTAGCGCGCGTGGGTGAAACGCTGCGCTGCGCCCAGTTCATGGTCAGCTGAATCAACGCGCTGGCCAGCCCCAGCCCTATGGCGCTGTACAGCAGGTAATCCGAATACGGCGGCGGCGACTCGCCGGTCGGCGCCATCATCAAAAATGAGGCCAGCGAGGCGGTCGCCAGCTGCACAATGGTCACCCGGCGGATATTCACCTTGCCGGCAAAGGCGCCGATGAGAATGATCTCTGCCGCCATGCCCAGCGTGCCGGCCAGCGTCAGAATTTCGCCGAGGCTCAGCGACATGTCCGTGCTGCTCGGCGCCGCCAGCAGCATCAGGCCGGTAAAGGCCAGCAGAATACCGATCCACGACATGATGCCGGGGAACCGCCCCAGCACCAGCCATTGCAACAGCGGCACGATCGGCACGTACATGGCAGTGATGAACGCCGATTGGCTGCTGGTAATCGTCTGCAGACCGACGGTTTGCATGCTGTAGCCGAACATGATCGCCAGCCCGATAAGTACGCCCGCCTTCAGTTCATACAGGGTCAGGCCGCGCAGCACGCGCAGCGAAAACAGCGTCAACGCCAGCGTGGCGGTGGCGAAACGCAGACCGACGAAAAAGAACGGCCCGCTGACTTGCATCGCGTGATGCACGGCCAAAAAGGTGCCGCCCCAGATCATGGTGATGAAAATCAACACCGCTTCCGGCAACCTGATTTGCGGAACCACGGCGGAAATAAAGGATTTTTTTGCTGCTGACACCGGCTTGCCCTTCCTGCTGAGTGCAATATAATGCACAGATCCTGCCAGTATGAGATAAAGTCCGGCGATGAGCAATACGGCGCATAACGCGAAAACCGATCCCCCCAAAGTGCTGCAGTACCTGAGCAGCAATCTGCGCGGCTACCGCCAACAGGCGGGCCTGAGCCAGATGGCGCTGGCCGAACTTTCCGGCGTCAGCCGCCGCATGCTGGCGGGCATCGAGGCCGGCGATCGCAACGTCAGTCTGGCGGTGCTCGACAAGATCGCCGCCGCCCTGGCGATTTCGTTCACCGATCTGATTCAGGCGCCGGAAGCGCGCGGCAACCATCTGGTGGGCGAATTGGCCTGGCAAGGCGCACAGCCGGGCAGCCAGGCGCTGTTTGCCGCCAGCGTGCCGGCACGCCAACGGGCCGAGCTGTGGGAATGGACGCTGATGCCGGGCGAGCGCTACGACTCGGCGCCGGACGCCGAAGGCTGGAGCGAAATGATCTACGTGATTGCCGGCACCCTGACGCTGGAACTGGAACAAGGCACGCTGACGCTCAGCGCCGGCGCCACGCAAACCTTCAACAGCGATCAGCGCTACGCTTACGCCAACCACGGCGATCTCCCGCTGCGCTTTATCCGCAACGTCGCCTTCTGACTGCCCGCCGGCCCGCACCGGCGGCGGATGTCGTGTCGCTGTCGTGCCGCTGTCGTGGCGCCGCTACCCCGCGCCTCCTACACTGGATGATAGTGACAGCGAACTCGGGAGTGCACCATGCAAAAGTACCGCATCAGACCATTACGCCTGGAAAAAGGCTGGTCGCAGGAGCAGTTGGCGGCCATCGCCGGCCTCAGCACCCGCACCGTACAGCGGATTGAAAACGGCGAACAGGCCAGCCTGGAAACCTTGACCGCAATCGCCGCCGCGCTGGGCGTGCAGGTCAGCGATCTCAACGCGCCGCCGCAGGCACCGCAGGAGGAGACGCCTGAGGCGCAGCGCCTTCGTCGCCAGGTTGCGGCAGAGGGTAAACTGCTGAGCATGGCGGTGCGTTTCGCCGTCATCGGCGCGATATTGCTCGCTGTCAACGTCTTTACCCACCCGCACTATCTCTGGGCGCTATGGGCGATCGGCGGCATGAGCCTCGCGCTGATCATGCGGGCGGTACGTACCCTGCTGCTGCGCAACGTCTTCAGCCGCTGGCAGGAACAGCGGCTGGCGCAAAAACTCAGGCGCCTGCCGTGAGCGTTAGCCACTCGGCCAGCCGGTCCAACGCGCTGCCCGGCACGATAGGCTGCGGCGACAGCAGGTAATAGCCGCTGCCGTCGGGCGTAAAACCGAACGGCGCGCTCAACAAGCCGGCGGCCAGATCGTCTCGCACCTGCAGCCATGGGCCGATTGCGATACCAAGGCCGGCTACCGCGGCCTGCAGGCTGAAATAGAAATGGTCAAAGCGCTGTTCCGGATGCCCCGCCAATATCACCCCCTGCTGATGCGCCCAGTGCCGCCAGGCATCCGGCCGGGTCGCGGCATGCAGCAGTTTGGCGCCCGGCAGCAAAAGCCGCCGTCCGTCCACAGAGGCCGTCAGCCTCGTCAGCGCCTCGGGTTGGCACACCGGCCCGACCTTTTCATTGAACAGCGCCAGGCTATGCGCCTGCTTTCCCCAATCGAAGTCATTGCGCCGGATCGCCGCCGTGATGCCGTCATGGAACGAAAACGGACCGCCGCCCGCCACCAGCTGTAAGTTGATGTCCGGGTGCGCCCGCTGAAAAGCCGGCAAACGCGGGATCAGCCAACGCATCAATAAGGTCGGTTCACAGGACAAGATCAGCGGCGCATTGAGCGCCTGCTGGCGCAGCTCCAGCGCGGTATGGTCCAGAATGCCGAAGGCCTGCTGTGTCGCCTGAAACAGCTTGCGGCCCGCCGCCGTGAGCAGTACTCGCCTATGGCGGCGCTCAAACAACGCCACGCCCAATTCCTCTTCCAGCGCCCTCACCGCCCGGCTGATGGCGCCATGCGTCAAATTCAGCCCCTGCGCCGCCTGGGTGAAACTTTCCAGCCGCGCGGCGGCCTCGAAACAGCGCAGCCCCCCCAACGGCAATGGCCTGGCTCTATTGCGTGAGTTTTTCTCACCGATATCGTCACTATTCATCGTTTGTCACCGAGAAAAATTACTCTTATAAATCAGTCACTCTATTGATAAACATCGCAAGGATAACTATGACTGAACTCATCGCTGTCGTCACCATTACTTTACTCGCTGTAATCAGCCCCGGGCCGGATTTCGCCATGGTCTCGCGCAACAGCCTGCTGCTCTCCCGCCGCGCCGGCATCTTCACCGCCTGCGGCATTGGCGCCGGCGTACTGATCCATGTCAGCTATACGCTGATTGGCGTCGGCGTGTTGATCCAACAGTCGCCCTGGTTGTTTAACCTGCTCAAAGGCATCGGCGCCGCCTACCTGATCTACCTCGGCTTTACGCTGCTGCGCAACGCAACCCATCACGACGCCGCGCCCACCACGACGCCGGCCGCCATCAGCGATCTCGCCGCCCTGAAAACCGGCTTTCTCACCAACGCGTTAAACCCGAAAACCACCATCTTCATCGTCAGTCTGTTCATGCAGGTGGTCTCTCCCCACACCGCGCTCGGCGTACAGATCGGCTATGGCCTCTTTATCGCCGCCGTCCATGTATTCTGGTTCGCCGCCGTCGCGCTGCTGTTTTCCGCGCCGGGCGTCAATGCGCGCTTTTTGCGTTTGCGCCGCGGCATCGATCGCACCTTTGGCGGGCTACTGATTGTCTTTGGCGCCCTGTTGGCGATCGCCGGCATCAGGTAACGCCACGACGCCAAGTTCGTCATTCGCTTCTATGCTTATCAGGGGTTTTTGTTAATCATCTGAGCGGGAGTACGAAACATGACGAAACTGTTGGTGCTTTATTACTCAATGTACGGCCACATCGAACGCCTGGCGCAGGCGGTGGCCGAAGGGGCGAATCGGGTCGATAACGTGGACGTAACGGTCAAACGCGTGCCGGAAACCATGACGCCGGAAGCCTTCGCCAAAGCCGGGGGCAAGCAACACCAGCAGGCGCCGGTCGCCACCCCGCAAGAGCTGGCGGACTATGATGGCATTATCTTCGGTACGCCGACCCGCTTCGGCAACATGGCCGGACAGATGCGCACCTTCCTCGATCAGACCGGCGGCCTGTGGGCTTCCGGCGCGCTGTACGGCAAGGTGGGCAGCGTATTTTCCTCCACCGGCACCGGCGGCGGCCAGGAGCAAACCATCAGTTCGACCTGGACCACGCTGGCGCACCACGGCTTCATCATCGTGCCGATCGGCTATGCGACGCCGGAGCTGTTTGACGTTTCGCAGGTGCGCGGGGGCACCCCCTATGGTGCGACCACTATCGCCGGCGCCGACGGTTCGCGACAGCCGAGCAACGAAGAGCTGACCATTGCCCGCTATCAGGGCGAGCACGTGGCGAAAATCACCGCCAAGCTGAAAAGTTAATCGCCCTCCTGCACCCGTGATTCAAAGGGCCGCGCATTCGCACGGCCCCATCTTGTTGCCGACCCGCCGCAAGGTTAGAATGCCCCTCCCCCGGCCATTCAGCGTCTGAAGGCCAGGCCCGAATTCGTTCTGCCCGTCGCTCATCGGCTTTCAGCCCGAGGACGGGCGTTCTGTTTTTTGCGCACAGCGAAGGGAATAAGTCAGTGTCTAAAGATTTTGATGAACTAATAAGAGACATGGATCTTATTATTGAAAATGTAGACAGCTTCAAAGCTCTGGCTCCGCGCGCGCCCGATCCGGCTCCGGCCCCGCCGCCGCCGGTTCATCACTACGACTCGTTCTGCGAAAACATCGCGTTGAAAGTGGTATTGAAGGTGCTGCTGTCTTCGGTGGACAAGATAGTCAAAGTGCAGATCGCCAACAAGGTCGAGCAAGAGATCGCCCAAATTGAGCAGCAGGTGGTGCGCGCCGGCGGCGGGCCGGTATCACCGGACGATCTGGCGCAGATGACGCACTACGTTCGCCGCACGGTCAACGACCTGCTGGAATAACCCCCTTTTGAAACGGCGTCTGTTGGACGCCGTTTTTATTTCTGCCGACTTTAACGTGCGGTATCGCTGTACCATGACTGACACATTCACAACATGAATGTGTTGCATTGTTGTATTCGTTTCACTGCGATAAGTTTAATTTACTGTAAATATATACAGCATTTTTTAACTTATTGAGGATATGAATATGCGCTTTAACAACAAGATGTTGGCCCTGGCCGCCCTGCTGTTCGCCGCACAGGCGTCGGCCGAGACGCTCGAATCTATCGACAACTGCGCGGTTGGCTGCCCGACCGGCGGCAGCAGCAATGTATCGATCGTGCGTCATGCTTATACGTTGAACAATAACAGCACCACCAAATTCGCCAACTGGGTGGCCTATCACATCACCAAAGACACGCCGGCCAGCGGCAAGACGCGCAACTGGAAAACCGACCCGGCGCTCAATCCGGCAGATACCCTGGCCCCTGCCGATTACACCGGCGCCAACGCGGCGCTGAAGGTCGATCGCGGCCATCAGGCGCCGCTGGCCTCGTTGGCCGGCGTTTCCGACTGGGAATCGCTGAACTACCTGTCCAACATCACGCCGCAAAAGTCCGACCTGAACCAGGGCGCCTGGGCGCGGTTGGAAGATCAGGAGCGCAAGCTTATCGATCGCGCGGACATCTCTTCGGTCTATACCGTGACCGGGCCGCTGTATGAACGCGATATGGGCAAACTGCCGGGCACCCAGAAAGCGCACACCATCCCCAGCGCCTACTGGAAGGTGATTTTCATCAACAACAGCCCGGCGGTGAACCACTATGCCGCTTTCCTGTTCGATCAAAACACGCCGAAGGGCGCCGATTTTTGCCAATTCCGCGTGACGGTGGACGAGATCGAGAAACGCACCGGCCTGATCATCTGGGCTGGTCTGCCTGACGACGTACAGGCTTCGCTGAAGAACAAGCCCGGCGTTCTGCCGGAGTTGATGGGCTGCAAAAACTGACGGAAAAACCCGCTTCGGCGGGTTTATTTTACTCGGGCATCAGACGGCGCTCACTCCGCCAACGGCATCACGCTTACACTCGCTCATCCGCCGCAACAATAAATTGGTGAAAACGTTCGATTTCCAATTTACGCATGGCGTTCATTTTATGCTGGCTGACGGTTTTCTCGGAAATGCCCAACGCCTTAGCGACGCCGGTATTCGGTTTTCCCGCCAGCAGCATGGCCAACACCGAAAGCTCGCGCGGCGACAGGCTCTGCCCTTTGCAGCTCGCGGTGAACATTTTTATTGCCTCAACGAACGTCGTAAGACCGATGTTTTTTTTCAGACAGTTAAAATTCGCCAGTCGCGGCGTTTCCACGCCGGTTAAGACGATCGTATTGTCAGGCCTGTCGATAATATGCGATAAGAAATTCATAACCCGACAGATAGACGAGAAAGAGACGATGACCACTTCTGCATGACAATACATGGCATGTAATCCACGGCGTGCAGATGAATGCAGACCCATAACTTCAACGCCCTCCAACGACATTAAGATCTGCGATATGCCATAGAATAAATAGTAATCATCAGAAAATATAGCCACTCGCACAGGATCACCCCATTGCTATTTATCATGGGCGCGTTTTTAACAACGCCCCCATGGCAGTCATGTCAATTAAATTTATTGGTTCGACTTACTTAAGTGAAGAACATAATGAGATCAGCAATGCGGACAGCGATGAAAGATATTTTTCATCCAAATTCATAATGCCATCTTCACTGTATTTCACGTTATTATCTAGAATTTCATGAATACTCTCGACGGCGCATACGGCATCCTTCCAAACTACGCGCCGACCGAAAGGCGAAGCGCCGAGATATTGCGCGCTTTGGCGAAAACCAACGATAAAATCGCGCAATATATCGAGCACAATCAATACTTCCTCCCTGCTGACACACCGCTTCATTTGCACTTTATCCAGGAAAACGCTGAGCGTGCTTTGTAAGGAAAACAGGTTCTTGAACAACCCGCCGGCGATATCCTTCGGTGTTTTCACGCTGGTTGATATGACAAAAGGGAGCTCTCCATGCTGCGAGATATATTGATAAAGCCCATTTATCGCCGTCGTCGGCTTAATATCCAAACCGCGAAGAATGACGTCAACCTCATCTTTTAGCGATTTTTCCACTTTGACACCGATCTGGATTTGTTCCGTCATACAATTCATCCTCAACATAGAGATCCGGATTAAACACCAATATTATTCAAGCAAATAATATTCGCCACCAATTACCATGTTAAGATTTTTCTTATATGTGGCAACCTGTTTTTTATTATTAAAAATAACAAAAGAATTATTTATATATAATGTTAAGCGTAGCCGATGTGTTAATTCCCCCGCTGCTCATTGCGGTGGGGCTGTAAGGATAATAATAGGCCGCCATGCCGATGGAAAATTGCGCATCCAAGGCATTGCCGGTTCCCACGTGAAATAATGAAGTCGCCGCGCCTGGCGTCACGCTGGAAAGCGACAGCGTGACGGGATTATTCGGCGAAGCCGTCTTGACCAGCCGGATGCCAATGCCTTTTGCCGCCTCAGGGCTTTTATCAATCAAAACCGTATTATCCGAAGACAACAGATTATTGCTGGATAAAAACATATTGATATCCCGATCGGCCGTGCCGCCACTTTGCCGATTCTGGCAGCTGAAATTCAGCGTAAAGGGCGTCAGGCCATTTTGCGCCCCCTGAGTAATCTGCGATATCCCCAGCGTCGGCAACTTCACCGCCAGGCCGGCATTGTCGAAAGTGCAGGTCGTCATCTTGGGCGCATACTTGATGGTCATCGGCTGCCCGTACATGTCGCGCTGATCGTAAGGCCAATTGAAACCGTTGAGCAGCCAGGTCAAAATCTTCACCAACTGCTTGGCGGGCCACAAAATGATCTCCAGCAAGGACATCCCGCTCAGATCGGTCACGAACATCACGTCCTTAAGGCTAACCGTGTCGCCGGGTATCGATGTGCCCGTCTTGCTGACCAGACTGAAACGAATATTCATCGGCTGATTCAATTCCGAAGCGGAGTGCGATCCCCAACCGCTAAGTTTTTTGTTGGCGATGTCGTTGGTTATTTCCGCGCGTATCCAATATTTACCGTTGTTGAATCCCAGAATGGTCGCCTTTGTGCTGTCGGTTGACAGGATGCGCGTATAGCCGAATTCGCTGCTCGAGGTTGAACAACTGAATGAACCGCTGTATTGCGTATAAAAACTGCCTTCCCAGACCGGGGTTTTATCGCTGAGCTTATCCGACAAATCGACGTAGATAGGCGGCGCATATTGGATGCCGTTGCCGTAGCATGAAGCGTAACTGTAACCGCTGAACAACAGGGACAGGGTCAGTGCGAGTATCCTGAGCATGGTGTAATTATCCTTTTATCGACATGTGTTGGCTGCGCTGTCCATCGAGATTTTCGGGCGTTCAATCTTGCAGACACCGTCATTCAGCCTGACCTCCAGCGACGTTGGCTGCTGCTCCACCCGCAGATACAGGACGCTGGCCTGCCCGACGAAGCCAATGGCATGCCCGCTTTGATCCGCCACCTCCGCACCAAATGGCAGGGGCTTATTGCCGGGCTTAAAGGCGCGCAGCGTATAAGGCCGACGCCGATCGGTTTCGAATCTCAAATAGTTGACGGCGCCGGCATAGGGCACGCTGTTGGCGATATTGCCGACGATCTCGGCGCCGGAACTGTTGCCGGTATCCGACAATGTCACGGAGTTTTGCCGGTAAGGCGTGGCGTAAGGCACCAAAGCCAGCCCTTCGTCGTTAGTGACGATACTCTCGTCGCCGTTCACCATCAGCCCTTTGGCCTTGGGCGCGTCCACCACCATCATGGTGTTGCCCATTTCGTTGGACGCCAGCAAATGCCAAGGGATCGCCACCAGGCTGCCGCGGGCGCTCATGCCCAACTGTCGATAGTCTGATGATTCACTGTAGGAGCCGCCGACGGTCGTCGCGTTGGCGCGATAGGCGGCATTCACGCTCGCCATGCTGTTGCCGCCACTTTGATTGCTGCCGGCAAGCGCATAACTCAGACGGTTTGATTCCAGCGCATTGCCGCTCAGGCTCAGCGAGCTTTGCTGATAGTGCGAATCGGTGGCGGATAAGCTGGTGCTGAGATAGGCATTGTTGTCGAACATCGACAACGGCACGCTCAAAGAGAGATAAAACCGCGTCTCTTCTTTGCGATCGGAATTTCTCACGCGACTCGCGGAAATGTTGTAACTGACGCGCGCGAAGGCATTTGAATACCCGAGCTGGTATTCCCGGCTTTTATTCGTATCCGACCAATAGTCGCGCTGGGTGCCGGAGAAATAGAGCGTGCCCCACCCTTCTGCGAGCCTCTGATTCAGGTTCAAATTGAAGGTATTGCGCGGACGAGCGGCGCGAACGGCGTCCCAGGTATTCAAATCCAGCGGGGCAAGCTCATGGTCATCCCGATCGTTCCAATAATCGTGAAAGCGCTTGTCACGCTCGCGGTAGCCTTGATGGGTGTAGATGGCATCGTTGAAACTGTAATAACCTTTGGTCGAATAACGGTATGCCGCCAGCGTGAAGTTGGTTGCGGTAGCGTCCAAAAACTTGCTGTAGGCGATCCGAAAACTTTGCCCATTCTCGTTGCGATCCTGCAAATGCGTCGAGGCCTGAGTCACATCGACGGATACCGCGCCGAACGGCAGATTCCAGCCACTGCCCAGCAGCCAGGCGCGATAGTCCTCGCTGAGGATCGTACCGGCGTAACCGGTGACCAGATTATTGAAGCCGTACTGCAGCGTGCCCTGCACGAAAGCGGGCGCATAGTCGGTATCCGCCTGATTGACCTTACCGGCAACCAGGCCATATTTGCTGACGCCCTGCTTCAACATGTTGGGAACGGCGGAAAACGGCACGGTAAAGGATTGTTCCCGCCCGTCGGCTTCCCTGACAACGACCAACAGATCCCCCGCAGAACCGGTCGGCAATATATTGTCCAGCGTAAAGGCGCCCGGCGGCACGTTCTCCTGATAGATGAGGTTGCCGTTTTGCAATACTTTCACCAGGGCATTGCTCTGCGCCACGCCCCGTACTATCGGCGAAAAGCCCTGCTGCGAATTGGGCCGCATGTTGATATCCGAGGCTAAAGCGCCGCCCCGCACCCGAATCGAGTCGAACAAATCACCCGGCGAATAGAAATCGCCCATCGTCAGGTTCGATTTGATGGCGGCGAAGCCACGCTGCACATAGCGAGTATTATTTTGCCAATCGCTGCCTTGCCGCGAACTGCTGCGGAAATTGCTGCTGTCTCTGAATTGCCAACCCGCCAGATTGACCCCCGATTCCAAACCGGTATAGAAATCGTCGTTTGACGCCTTGTCGCCCTGCAACGACTGCACGTGGTAATAGGTGGCGTTATAGGCCAGCAGCAACGCAGGCACGCCGCGATCCCAAAATTTGGCGTCAACATAGCCGGCCTCTGCGCGAATCACTCGCGACTGAGGCACCGTCAGCTTAAGGCTCAACGTCCCCACATCGAAGTCCGCCCTTCCTCCTTGCACCAACGTTTGGACGGGGATCGGCCCCTTGTCCACCCCGATGGACAAACGACTCATATCGATGCCCAACAGGGCGGCGTCACGATGGGCGATGCGAATATCGCCTTTATGTTCGCCGAACTGCAACGAGAACCGCCCTTTCCAACTCTGGTTGACATACACGTCGACCGTTTGCGTGCCTGCCGGCATGTCATTATTGAGGTAAAAACGCGACAGATCGGATTCGCTGGACGCGCCGGCCAATAGAGAAGTGTCGAATTTCATCGCCGATGCTTTATTTAACGGTATGAATACAGATGCGGTCAGTATCGAAAGCAATTTTAGTTTAAGCTTCATGGCCGTTCTTCACGTTAGCGGGCTGTAATGGCTTTAGATTTATAAGCCCCCAGGTCGTCGATATAGAGCAGGGTGTAGGGAATATTCCGGCTCACGCCAACTTTGGTCGGGGCAAAGAGGCTGGAATATGGCCCGACCATCACTGAATCGACCAACAGATTCTTTTTGCCTTTCTGATCAACATTGGCCAACGTAAAATAGTAAGGGCCTTTGTTGATAACCTTAAATCCCTTCCCCGCCGCCTGGAGTTCAATGAAGTCGGTGATGTTATTGACACTGCCGGTTAACCCTGCCGGGCGATAAAATAGCTTGATGCGTGATTTGATGGCTAATTGCAGCGTATTGACGCCCTGCAAATTCTCCGGCGTAGGCGGGATATCCAGCACATTCAAATAAAATACCGACTCACGATCGCCGGGAAGCGCCGCGTTCATTTTTTGTATGCGTAATTGCTGGCCATTATTTCCGGCAACTTTCACAACCGGCGGGGATAACAAGAACGGCACGTTTGCCGTTTCAGGCGTCGAATTTATATCACCGTCATCAATCCATGCCTGCACCAGTGCCGGATCGTCACCATTGTTGACTAACTGAACGATAACATCCTTGTTTTTTTCCGGATAAATAACGCGCGTTCCATTAATTACAATATTGGCATCGGCGCAAAAGCTGCTGAGAAACAATCCAGCAAAGATTAAGCACTGTTTCATAGTCACCCCAGAAGCCAGGCCTTTGCCTTGGGCGCAGGCCTGGCTTAATTGCAATTACAGGTAAGAAATGGTGTAAGTCACGTTGGAACTCAATTCCCCCACTTTTGCCGCCAACGCATTGGTCTTGTAGTAATAGGCGTCCAGCGTCAGCGTTTCGGCATCCGGCGCCGTTTTATCGCCTTTGATCTTGGTGACATAAGGCACGTTCAACGGAATCGGCGTGGATGAACCCGGCTCAGCCAGAGAAAAACCGACGTTTTTCGCTACGGCGGCGTCGCTTTCATTCACGGAGCTGTTCAGCAGATATTTCCCGTCGGTAGAGATATTATTCGCCGAAGAGAAGTAGATCTTCAGCGGCGTACCGGCCGTTCCCGCCGCCGGCGTGCAGCCGGAGAACGTCAGCGAGAAAGATTTCTTGTTTTTGGTGATGGGGCCGACCACGGTGCCCGCATCAGTCACGGAAATCGGGCTGAGCGCAACGGTAAAATCGGCGCTTTTCCCGCCATTGATGGTACAAGTGGTATCCGTAACGGCACCGCTAAACGAAATAACGCCACCGGCGGAATTATCTGCCGCCGTTGCGCCCACAGATGTTAACGCGGCAGCCAATACCGCCAAAGAGATGCCTTGCTTAATCATAATAAACCCCATTACTTTCTTCGCTGAGAGAGCATATATAAAATGACCTACACCATTAAACCGTTTAGAGGCTAACGAAGCTTAGGCAATAGCAGAGTATTGACAGCATCCTGCCATCTAAAAGTTTATATGCGACGGTATATATTTATATATATCCAAGTGTATTCTAAAAGGTATCCGACAATGGGAAAAATCTCATTCACCGCCAGATGCAGGACATATTAATTCCAAAGACAAAAAAATTGCAACATCGAATCAAATAATTTTCATGACAATAAAAAAAATGAATCGAGCAATGGCCGGAAGGATGTGTGCCTTAAAAGAGTGAGTACGGCAGGCTGCTTACTGCGCGGGTTAAATGAGCGCCGTCATTTCCTCATAAAAGCGCTTGTGGCATAAAAAACAAAAAACCATTGATATAAAAAGAAAAAATACACAAAGAAAAATCTTAGATTTCTTAACCCTCCTCCTTCCTCCACGTACGGTTTACTTTTCCCCTACCTTAAAAAATTAGCCAACCTACCGCTATAGGAGTAGCCCGAAAATGCGATACTCTCTGCACATGAATATTCAGACAAACAAGAAACAGCGTCCGAATTTTTCTTTGCTCAGTCGATAAGGATGAATTTTTCAGAGAAAAATATATCTTTCCCTATCAATATAAAACCCACCTTTAAAGTATATTAAAAAATATACTGAAAGATAATTCATTTAAATAAATCGCTACAGGGGGCAAACAAGATAGGGGAAAAGGGATGCATCGCGAGTAACGGCGGGAATAAAAAACCCGAGCGCCACAGGCTCGGGTTGATAGCAACACAGACATTCGACGATCAGAGCGGCTTTTCAGTCCGTACGATGCCGTGATTCTTCATCACCTCTTCCATCGTAAGGCTATCGTCATACGGCGTCTCGTCGACCACGACGTCTTTCGGACGCTCATAGGGTTTGGTCGCACGTTTGAACATCCACCACCATACGAACACCAGGAAAGCGCCGGACTTGAGAAAAATCATGGTCCATAGGGCGACTTGATACCAGTTCATCTCTGTCTCCTAAGAGTATTAAGCAAAATCGATAAGGCGGCGTTAATTATCGTGCCAGTCACGCCTGACAGCAGCAGGCATCCGAGCGGCCTGCCTTGATGACCGCATAATCTCACCGATGCGTAGCCCTTATCAATAGCCGTTCGCGTTTCCTGCGGGCGACCGTCAAGTTCTCAGCACGCAAAAGCAAAAAACCCCGCGCTCTAAGAGCGCGGGGTCAGAATGTATGGCGGAGGAGCAGAGATTCGAACTCTGGAACGGTTTCCCGTCGACGGTTTTCAAGACCGTTGCCTTCAGCCACTCGGCCACCCCTCCGCAACGACGCGCACTATAAACAGAGCTTATTCGCTTGTAAAGCCCAGGCGCGTTCAACCGCGCGAAAAATCGACGGAATGATGCAAGCCAGCGAACAAACGTGCGGCCGCTCCCCCCGCTGTTGCAACAATGATAACTAAGGGTAAAGATTGGTAAACAAACTTTAATCAAGCGCTTGCGCTGCCTATCATCGGGATTATTTTGTGATGGCCTGATAAGAGAGATCATTATGGACCGCATTGTCGTCTCGTCTTCCTCGCGCGACTCCCTGCTCAGCACGCATAAAGTCCTGCGCAACACCTATTTCCTGTTATCCCTGACGCTGGCTTTCTCGGCGCTGACCGCAACCGCCAGTACCCTGCTGGGCCTGCCTGCGCCGGGCTTGCTGCTGATGCTGGTTGGCTTCTACGGCCTGATGTTCCTGACGCATAAACTGGCCAACAGCCCGGCAGGCATTCTGGCGGCGTTCGCGTTGACCGGTTTCATGGGGTATGCCCTCGGCCCGATCCTCAGCTCGTTCCTGAACGCCGGCGCGGGCGATCTGATCATGCTGGCGCTGGGCGGCACCGCCGCGGTGTTCTTCTGCTGCTCGGCCTACGTGCTGACCACCCGTAAAGACATGTCGTTCCTGTCCGGCATGATGATGGCCGGTTTTGTGGTGCTGCTGGTGGCGGTGATCGCCAACCTGTTCCTGCAGATCCCTGCTCTGCACCTGGCGATCAGCGCGCTGTTCATTCTGTTCTCCGCCGGCGCGATCCTGTGGGAAACCAGCAACATCATTCACGGCGGCGAGACCAACTACATTCGCGCCACCGTCAGCCTGTACGTATCGCTGTACAACATGTTCATCAGCCTGTTGAGCATTCTGGGCTTCGCCCGCAGCAACTGATCGCGTGTTACCCCGCCTTCCAGGCCCCGCTCCGGCGGGGCTTTATTTTTTGCGGCTGAAAAAATTTGCTAAACTGGCGGCCGTTCCGAATTATCCGTTATCGAGGCAGTATGTTGGAGTTTGAAGGTCGGGTTATCGACACTGACGCGCAGGGCTATCTGAAAAACAGCGCCGACTGGCATGAAGGCCTGGCGCCGCTGCTGGCCGCGCAGGAAGAGATCGTGCTCACCGAAGCACACTGGGAAGTGGTGCGCTTTGTGCGCGACTTCTATCAGGAATTCAATACTTCACCGGCTATTCGCATGCTGGTCAAAGCCATGGCGCAGAAATACGGCGAAGAAAAAGGCAACAGCCGCTATCTGTACCGCCTGTTCCCGAAAGGGCCGGCCAAACAGGCCACCAAGATCGCCGGGTTGCCCAAACCGGTAAAATGCATCTGACCGCTCCGTCCTCAGCGCCGCTGCAGGCGAGCGCTTAATAGCGAATGCCGAACCCGTCGTAGTCGGCTACGCCTTGCGGCTCCACCAGCACGCGTTCGACGCGCGCGCTGCGCGGGCCGCCCTGCTTCAGCCATGCGACCAGCGAGTCCACCTGCGCCTGTGTGCCGCAGGCCACCACCTGAACGCTGCCGTCATCAAGGTTGCGCGCATAGCCCGTCACCCCCAGCGCCTCAGCCTGCCGCTGAGTGGAATAGCGAAACCCTACCCCCTGCACCACGCCATACACATACGCAGCAATGCAAACTTGTGTCATAATCGCCCCCTTAATTCAGTTTTCGTTATGGCATTGCCGTGCCTTTGCACCGCCGTGTCACTCTTTCTATCCTAGCTGGCAGCATTATTAATTATGACCGTACGCCTGTTTCTCGCCAAAGGACGTGAAAAGTCCTTACTCCGTCGTCACCCTTGGGTATTCTCCGGCGCCGTTCAACGCGTCGAGGGCAAAGCGCTCTCCGGTGAAACCATCGATATTCTCGACAGCCAGGGCAAATGGCTGGCTCGCGGCGCCTATTCGCCCGAGTCGCAGATCCGCGCACGCGTCTGGACTTTCCAGCAGGATGAAGAGATTAACATCGATTTCTTCATTCGCCGCCTGCAGCAAGCGCAAAGCTGGCGTGATTGGGTCGCGCAGCGCGACGGCCTGGACGGATACCGCCTGATCGCCGGCGAGTCCGACGGCCTACCGGGCATCACTATCGATCGCTTCCAGAATTTCCTGGTGCTGCAGCTGCTGTCCGCCGGCGCCGAATATCAGCGCCCGGCTCTGCTTTCCGCTCTGCAGCATTGTTACCCGGAATGTTCAATTTACGACCGTTCCGACGTGGCGGTGCGTAAAAAAGAAGGCCTGCTGCTGGCGCAAGGCCCGGTGCTGGGCGATCTGCCGCCGGAGCTGCTGCCGATCACCGAACACGGCATGAAACTGCTGGTGGACATTCAGCAAGGGCACAAGACCGGTTTCTATCTCGATCAGCGCGACAGCCGCCTGGCGGCGCGTAACTACTCCGCCGGCCGCCGGGTGCTGAACTGCTTCTCTTACACCGGCGCCTTCGCCGTTTCCGCTCTGATGGGCGGCTGCGCGCAGGTGATCAGTGTAGATACCTCGCAGGCGGCGCTGGATATCGCCAGACAGAACGTCGAGCTCAACAAGTTGGATCTGAACAAGGCAGAGTTCGTTCGCGATGACGTGTTCCAACTGCTGCGCAACTACCGCCCCCAGGGCGAGAAATTCGATCTGATCATCATGGATCCGCCGAAGTTCGTCGAGAACAAAAACCAGCTGGCCAGCGCCTGCCGTGGCTACAAAGACATTAATATGCTGGCGTTGCAGCTGCTGAACCCGGGCGGCATTCTGCTCAGCTTCTCTTGCTCCGGGCTGATGCCGACCGATCTGTTCCAGAAAATTTTGGCCGACGCCGCTGTAGATGCCGGACGTGATGTACAATTTATAGAACAGTTCCGCCAGGCTGCCGATCACCCGGTGATCGCCACGTACCCTGAGGGGCTGTATCTGAAAGGCTTCGCTTGTCGGGTGATGTAACTTGAAATGCGCTGCCTTGCCCCCATATATGAGCAAGGCATTGTTTCTCAGGAGGTCATCATGATTGCCAGCAAATTCGGTATCGGACAACAGGTTAGGCATAAACTGCTGGGGTATTTGGGCGTCGTTATCGATATCGACCCTGAATACTCTTTGGAACAACCCAAAGCTGACGAGATAGCGGCGAACGATGAACTGCGTTCCGCTCCTTGGTACCACGTGGTGATGGAAGACGAGGAAGGCCAACCGGTGCATACCTATCTGGCGGAAGCGCAGCTGGATGGCGAGCCCCAGGAAGCGCATCCCGAGCAACCATCGCTGGATGAACTGGCGGAATCCATCCGTCACCAGTTACAGGCGCCACGCTTGCGCAATTGACCGCGCCAAGACCTGAGAAACCCTGAAAGAGCCCGGCATCGCGCCGGGCTCTTTTTATTTAGCGCTCCAGCCCCAAACGCGGGATTTCGATTTTCGGGCAGCGATCCATCACCACCTGCAGCCCGGCCTGTTGCGCCAGCACTGCCGCCTGGTCATTAATCACGCCGATCTGCAACCACAGCGCCTTGGCGCCGATCGCTATCGCCTCTTGCGCCACGCCGTAGGCTGCCTCCGAATTGCGAAAAACGTCGACCATATCGACCGGCTGCGGGATGGCGGCCAGCGTGGCATAAACCGGCTGCCCCAACAGCGTCTGCCCCGCCAGTTTTGGGCTCACCGGGATCACCTGATATCCCTGCGACAACAGATAAGCCATCACCCCATAGCTGGGCCGCGACGGGTTATCGCTGGCGCCCACCAGCGCGATGGTTTTCACCTGCTGCAATAACTCAACAATCTCTTGATCTTGCATCTTCAACTCCCGTTTATCACTGCGTCACTCTTCCGTTTCGAGTGTAACCGATCGGCATTCGCGCGGCTAAACGCTACGCGCAGGAAACTTCAGCGTAATCTTATGGTCTGAGGCTGTCGCGGTTCAGCCACGCACAGACGTGTCTAATTACAAATAAATATGTAAAAATGTAAATAAAATACCCAATTGAAAAATTTTGACACAACCTATGCCATGTTCAACACTTAGAGCTACGTCACTTTATAAGGAGATAATGATGAAATTTGGTCTGGTGGTTGCGGCGTTGCTCAGCATCAGCATGCCTGCCGCGGCTACGACCCTGAAACTCTCCCCGGACATCGATCTGCTGGTGGTCGACGGCAAGAAAATGACAGGTTCGTTGTTAAAAGGCGCCGACAGCCTTGAACTGGATGGCGGACAGCACCAGCTGCTGTTTAAAGTGACCAAAACCGTACGTTCCGGCCAGCATACGCAGGCCTATGCGTCCCTGCCGCTGGTTGCCACCTTCAATACGCAAAAGATCAGTCAGGTGGCGATCGAACTGCCGCGCATCGAGAACGATCGTGACGCGCAACGCTTCGATAAAACGCTGAACTATCGGGTGGTGGATAAAGAGGGTAATGCCCTGCCGTTCCAGCATGATGTGCTGCATCCCGACAGCGTCACCTTCAATGCCGATTTGGAAAAGGTGATGACGGATTACAATCGCCAAAGCCGCCCGGCTTCCGTCCCGCTTTTCGTCCAGCCGAACGCAGGCAACACAACAGCCTCCCTGCCGGCCGGCGCACCGGTGAATGCCCCGACGGTGACGCTGAAAGGTGAAAACGTGTCGGAACAGATGCTGCAATACTGGTTCCAACAGGCGGACAAGGAAACCCAGAAGCGCTTCCTGCACTGGGCCAACAAACAACCGGTTCGCTGATCCCTCCCGGCGCCTTAGCCGCGAAGGCGCCTTTTCTTCGCATTTTCAGCTGCAAACGCTAGGCAGTGAAAAACAGTTTCAGTAATCTGTCGCACATCACCGATTAGCGAAGGACACTGAGATGGAATTGACCACCCGCACTATCGCCGAGCGCAAACACATTGCGCTGGTGGCGCACGATCACCGCAAACAGGCCCTGCTGGAGTGGGTTGAAAGCCACAAGACCATTCTGGCGCAGCACCAGTTGTACGCCACCGGCACCACCGGCAACCTGATCCAGCGTGCCAGCGGCATTCCCGTCACCAGCATGCTGAGCGGCCCAATGGGAGGCGATCAGCAAGTCGGCGCACTGATTGCGGAAGGCAAGATAGACATGCTGATCTTCTTCTGGGATCCGCTGAACGCGGTTCCGCACGATCCGGACGTGAAGGCGCTGCTGCGGCTGGCGACCGTCTGGAATATTCCGGTGGCGACCAACCGTTCGACCGCTGATTTTTTGATTGACTCTCCGCTGTTCAAAAGCGAGGTGGCTATCGCCATCCCCGACTATCAGCGTTACCTGCAAGACCGCCTGAAATAGTCCTTTCGGCCTGGCTACCGCCAGGCCAGCTGCTTACGGTTTTTTCTGCACCGGAACGCCAAGCTCACGCAGGTGGTCGACGAACACCGAAGGACGTTCACGATCCTGCAACAGCCATACCTGATGTTTGGCGCGAGTCAACGCGACATACAGCAGACGGCGCTCTTCAGCATCCGGAAAGTCCTCCGGCTGCGGCAGTAACACCTCTTCCAACACCGACTCGCGCGCCACGGCGGGGAAGCCGTCACGCCCCTCATGCAAACCGGCGATGATGACGTATTCCGCCTGCTGCCCCTTGCTGGCGTGGATGGTCATAAACTCCAGATCCAGCTTTGGCCAGCGGGTGGCCGCTTTCGCCAGCGCTTCCGGTTTCAGATGGTGGTAACGCGCCAGCACCAGGATGCGCTCATCCGGCTTGGCGTAGCCGCTCAGCTTGTCCAGTAGCGGCTCCAACTGCTCGTGCGGCAGGATCGTCACCGACTTTTTATTGCCCTTGCTCAGGCTATTGAGCGGTTTTTTCAGCTGGTGCGGGTTCTGCTGCACGAACCGGTTGGCCACCTCGCCGATACGTTCATTGAAACGATAGGTGGTATCCAGTGCGCACTGCGCGCCTTCGCCGAAGTTCGTGGCGAAGGCCGTGGTTAACGTCAGTTCTGCGCCGCTGAAGCGATAAATCGCCTGCCAGTCATCCCCTACAGCAAACAGGCAGGTCTGCTTGTTCTGTCGGCGCAATGCCGCCAGCAAGAGCGCACGCTGCGGTGAGATATCCTGAAACTCGTCGACCAGAATATGTTTCCACGGGCTGACGAAGCGCCCCTTGTCGAGAATGTTGACCGCCTGATGGATAAGGCCGGAGAAGTCCACCGCCCCTTCCTCTTTCAAGGCGCTTTTCCAGGCTTTCAGCAGCGGCGCCATCAGCCTGATGCGTTTTGAAAACAGATCGCGGATTTCTTCATCCGCCTGCTCGATCATTTCCGCCTGGTTGCCGCCATGCATGCGCATCAGCCCCAACCAGCGTTCCAACCGGCTTGCCAGGCGATCCGCCAGGCGCTTATCCTGCCAGAAGTCGCCTTCCGGCACTTCCCATTCCAGCTCTTCGGTCAACCATTGACGCCACCCCTTGGCCTGCGCTTTCTTCTCCGCGCACTGTTGGCGCCAATGGGTGATCAGCAGCTCTTTGCGCGCTTTGGCATCGGTTTCCAACCGGCTGATGGCCGGCGCTTTGCGGCTGCCTTGTTGAATGATTTGCAGCGCCAAGGCATGGAAGGTCTTGGCCTGAATGCCGACATCCCCCAAACGTTCTTTGATGCGGTCGTTCATCTCGCCGGCGGCCTGACGGCCGAACGCCAACAGCAAGATTTGACCCGGCTCAGCCTCCTGACGACGCAGCAGCCAGCCGGCGCGCGCCACCAGCACCGACGTTTTGCCGCTGCCGGCGCCGGCCAACACCAGCACGGAATCCTCGCCATTGACCACCGCCCGGCTCTGGGCGTCGTTGAGCGGCGAACTCTCGACGGTCTGGAAGAAATCATGGTGTTGATCCAGCATGCGCTCGGTCCACTGCCGGTTGCGTTGCTCGATACTGCGCTCCCCCTGCTGCAACCATTGCAAACACAGATGGTAATCAGCCCGGCAGTTATCGAATTCCTCCAGGCGCGCCACCGGCATCGGTAGCGCGGAGAAAGCCTCGCGAATTTGCTGCTGCAGCTTGCCCAGCTCAGACTTTTTGAACCATTTATCTTGTTGTTCAATGCGCTTAATCTGCGCCACCTGCTGTTGCAACACGCCGGCGCTGACGTCGCTCATTTCGGCGCTCCACTGCTGCCACGCCTGCTGCAGAAAGTGATAAAAACGCTGCGTTTCCTGCCATTCGGTGCCGTGCAGCCGCACCACTTTTTCGTCCGGTAATTCAAATTCCAGCTCGCCCCAGACGATGCCACGCTTGCACCTGACCTGAATCAGTTGATTGAAGGGGATCAGATATTCATGTTTTTCCCCGCTCACCTCAACGCCGGCGTGCAACAACCGCACGCGGTTATAAGGGTGCTGAGCCAGGTGTTTCCCCAGCGATGTCGCTTTAAGTTCCATATCGTCGCGCCATGACTATGTTGAGATTAAATAACGGATATCTGCCAGTTTACCTGCGATAAGCAGTGGCACTCTAGCGCTAAAAAAAGGGTAGAATAGATTTTGCGTTTTTATCGTGAATACGCCCGCATCGCGGTTTGGCTATCATTAGAGCAGAATGACGTCTATGCGTACTGTACTGAATATTCTTAATTTTGTGTTGGGCGGTTTCTTCACCACGCTAGGCTGGCTTATTGCTACGGTGTTCAGCGTGCTGCTTGTCATCACACTGCCGCTTACCCGCTCCTGTTGGGAAATCACTAAGCTGTCGCTGGTGCCGTTCGGCAACGAAGCGATACACGTCGATGAACTGTATCCGGAAAAAAGCAATGCGCTGCTCTCCGCCGGCGGCTCACTGCTCAACATTATCTGGCTGGTGCTGTTCGGCTGGTGGCTGTGTCTGTCACACATCGCCGCCGGTATCGTGCAATGCGTTTCAATCATCGGCATTCCGGTCGGCATCGCCAATTTCAAAATAGCCGCCATCGCGCTGTGGCCGGTGGGACGCCGCGTCGTCTCGGTAGAAATGGCTCAGCAAGCCCGTATTGAGAATGCTCGCCGCCACTATCAACAGCGTTAATTTTTTCTCCGTTTGAGGAGTTTTTCGTGCTCTCTTTTGCACCCGCAGTTCGTCGTTATACTTACAACAGCAACCTGCTGTATCACTTGCGCATCCTCATTGCGCTGATCGGCACCACCGCCGTTCCCTGGTGGCTCGGCATTCCCAAGCTGACTATCCCGTTAACGCTGGGCGTGGTGGCAGCCGCCCTGACTGATTTGGACGACCGCCTGGCCGGCAGATTACGCAATCTGCTGATCACGTTGGTATGCTTCTTTATTGCTTCCGCCTCGATTGAGCTGCTGTTTCCCTACCCTTGGTTGTTCGCGCTTGGCTTAACCACCTCGACCTGCGGTTTTATCCTGCTGGGCGCCTTGGGGCAACGTTACGCCACCATCGCCTTCGGTGCGCTGCTGATCGCGGTTTACACCATGCTCGGCACTTCCATGTACGATGCCTGGTATCAGCAACCGCTGCTGCTGGTGATCGGTGCATTGTGGTACAACCTGCTGACGCTGGCGGGCCACCTGCTGTTCCCGATCCGACCGCTGCAAGAAAACCTGGCGCGCTGTTACGATCAACTGGCCAATTATCTGGACGCCAAAGCCAACCTGTTCGATCCCGACGCCGAACGCGACGCCGATCTGCCATGGATGGACGTCGCAATGGCCAACAGCGCGTTGGTCGCGTTACTCAACCAGACCAAAGCCTCGTTATTGACACGCCTGAAAGGCGATCGCGGCCAGCGCGGCACCCGTCGCACCTTGCACTACTATTTTGTCGCGCAGGATATCCACGAACGCGCCAGTTCTTCTCACGTTCAATACCCTGCGCTCAGCCGGCAATTCCGTCACAGCGACATTTTGTTCCGCTTCCAGCGTTTGCTGAGTATGCAGGCGCGCGCCTGCCGCCAGCTGGCGCAATCTATCCTGCTGCGGCAAAAGTACCAGCACAACCCGCGTTTTGAGCCGGCTTTCAGCCGCATTCAGGAGGCGTTGGCGCGCATCGCCGAAACCCAGGGCAATAGCGAACAGACCAAGGCGCTGGCGCATCTGCTGAAAAACCTGCATGCGATAGATGCGCAGTTGGCCAATATCGAGTCCGAGCAAACGCTGGCGAGCGGACAAGCGGAAGAGAACAGCCTGGCCGACGATCGTTTGACCGGTTGGAGCGACATCCGGCTGCGCATCAGCCGCCATTTAACGCCGCAGTCGGCCCTGTTCCGCCATGCGATCCGCATGTCGGTGGTGCTGTGCGTCGGTTACGCCTTTATCCAGTTCACCGGTATGCAGCACGGTTACTGGATCCTGCTGACCAGCCTGTTCGTCTGCCAACCGAACTACAACGCCACCCGCCGGCGCCTGGCACTGCGCATCATCGGCACTCTGGCAGGTATCCTGATCGGCCTGCCAATCCTCTATTTCGTGCCTTCCGTAGAAGGGCAACTGGTGTTGATCGTCATCACCGGCGTCCTGTTCTTCGCTTTCCGCACCGTGCAATATGCCCACGCGACGATGTTCATCACGCTGCTGGTGTTGCTGTGCTTCAACCTGTTGGGTGAAGGATTCGAAGTGGCCGCCCCGCGCGTTTACGATACCTTGCTGGGCTGCGCCATCGCCTGGGCGGCCGTCAGCTTCATCTGGCCAGACTGGAAGTTCCGCCAACTGCCGGCGGTGGTGGATAAAACGCTGAATGCCAACTGCCGCTATCTGGACGCCATTTTGGTGCAATATCATCAAGGTAAGGATAACGGCCTCGCTTACCGCATCGCACGACGAGATGCCCATAACAGCGATGCGGAACTGGCTTCGGTCATCTCCAACATGTCAGCCGATCCCAAGGCCGACAAAGCGCTGCAGGAAGCCGCCTTCCGCTTGCTCTGTCTGAACCACACGCTCCTGAGCTATATCTCCGCATTGGGGGCGCACCGCGAGCGGCTGAACACCCCGGCCACGCTCGATCTGCTCAATGACGCCGTGTGTTACGTGGACGGCGCCCTGCATCAGGAAGAACGGAACAGCCAGCGCATTGCGCAGGCGTTGGAACAGCTGGCGGAGCGCATCAGCAAAGCCGTTCCGGAACCTGAAAGCAAAGAACAATTGGTCTTGCAGCAGGTGGGATTGGTGCTCGAACTGCTGCCGGAGCTCACCGCGCTGCATGCCCAAATCAATAAGGCAGCCTAACTATTCAGGGCCCGTTCGAT